>NC_020409.1:3062410-3362410 GCF_000341895.1 Pseudodesulfovibrio piezophilus C1TLV30
GTCAGGGTTGCGCCGTCTGAAGCCGCGCCATCGGAAACAGTGTAGTTGACGGTGATGGTCTCAGATTCACCTGCGGCGAGATAATCATAGCCTGAGGCGTCAAAGGAATAGGTTCCGTCACCGTTGAAAGTTAGGCCATCGGGGATGGTCTGTCCGTCATCGAGGGAATAGGTGAGTTCATCGGATGAGTTGTCCACATCAGAGTCATTGACGGCGACAGAACCTGTCAAAGCTGCTCCGTCTTCCAAAAGAGCGCCGCCGTTGTCATCCACGGCAACCGGGGCGTCATTGATAGGCAGGATGGTAATTGATCCTTCGCCCGAAGTGGAGAGTCCACCGCTGTCTGAGACGGTATAGCTGACTTGAATGTCTCCAAAATAATCTTGATCCGGCACAAACGTCCATTGTCCTGAAACCCCTTCAATCGGGGTGAGCGTACCACCTGAGACCGAAAGTTGTGTCACCGAAAGGAAAGATCCTGGGTCATCCGTGACGTGTTGCAGGATGTCAGTGTCCTTAATGATATAAGGGTTGTCTGCACTGTTCGGCTCGTTATCCTCATTCATAGTCAGCTGAAATTCACTGATGATTTCAGGAGCATTGTTAACGATTTCAGTGGAATCCTGTCCTGCTGTGAGAGGGGTGTCGTTGTCTTCCCCGGCTGAACGAAGAAGATCTCCTTGCCCTTGAATTCTCTCGATACTCCTGAACAGGGCTCCGCTGTCATCTATATATGCGCCGACACCGCTCCCTCCCACGCTCCCGCTGGCGGCAGTCTCAATGGTGTCTCCTGCGGTATTGAAGACAAAAAGATAGACATTACCCGGGACTTCCTCGCCCCCGATCAACTCGAAAACGGGAATATTCCCCTGCTCTGCGGCAACAGCGTAATCTTCGATAACAATGGTCCCGCCATTTTCTGTAGTAATGACCAGGTCGTTGTCGTTGCTACTGAATATAGCGTCGTTGACTTCAAATCCGAATGAAATGACACCATCTGCCGGAAGTGTATATGAAACCGTTTCCTGAGAATTCGCGGGTGGCGCTATGGTGCCACCGTTCGTGAGTTGTATAGATTGCGTATCAGCCATGGGTTCCTCCTAAAAAGTGAGTAGGCTATTCATGTCGGAATTTTTTTCCTGAATTTAAATTAGAATATACGCATGGATGCAAATCAAGTCAACGGTAATTAAGTTAATTAAACTAATGCTTTGTCCTGTGTATAACAGAAAGCAATAAAGTCATACCTGTTGCGAGGCAAGGGGGATTTTGAATTGCGAATAGAAGTGATTATTCGAATGTTATAAAAGTTATTAACAGATACCTGTTTATAACTTGACGAGGGCGGATTTTGTTTTCCCCGACAATAATAAGATGTTTTAAATCACAATATGTTGTAATAATGATATTTTTTATGTAAATAGAAAAGATTATCATTTTTGGGCATCAAAGTGCGCACAAATTGCCATAGGGCGTAAAGTGAGTAGCCTCCTTATGCACAAAAGCTTTCATGTTTGTGCATGACACTTTCGAGTGCCTTGGTCACTTGAAGGTGCCTACTTCCCTTTTATGGCTCTACTGGTAAAAGAGGAAGACAAGGTAGGTTTTTGATCAAGCAAAAGGAGAACTCATGTTCCAGTTTGAAGTTGATTCGGAGTTATGTATCGGTTGTGGCGAGTGTGCCGCTGACTGTCCTTATTCTGTAATAGAAATGGTCGATGACTTTCCCACAATCAGTGAGGAGAAATCGAAACAATGTATTGAATGTCAGCACTGTCTTGCAATTTGTCAGCCGGGCGCGCTGTCTATATTCGGTCTTGATCCTGCTCAATCCATGGCTCTGCCTGGAAAGCCGTTGGACCCTGCCGAATTGGAACTGCTGATGTTGGGCCGTCGCTCCATCCGGCGGTATAAGGATGAACCGGTCAATCCGGCTTTGCTCGATTCCATCTTGGAAGTTGTGCGTCATGCCCCTACGGCAGTGAATCAGCGCGGAACGGTGTTGACCGTGGTGGAAGACAAAGAAGCCATGGATGCTCTGCGGACTCGGATCTATGATGCCTTGCGTCAGAAAAGGGATGCCGGAGAATTGCCGGAAGAGATGAAGTTCTTTGCAGGAGTCGTCAAAGCGTGGGATGCAGGGAAAGATATCCTTTTCCGGGGAGCACCGCATTTTCTGGTTGTTTCCAACCCGGCTGATTCTCCAGCACCCGTGGCTGATTCTCTTATTGCCATGAACTATTTTGAGCTGTTGGCGAGCGCTCATGGCATAGGGACTGTATGGGATGGGCTGGCGAAGTGGGCCTTGACCATTGTTGTTCCTGAGGTCGCATCCATGCTCAATATCCCGGACAATCATGAAATAGGCTATATGATGGCGTTTGGCATGCCTGCTATCAGGTATCATCGGACTGTCCAGCGTCCTGGTGGTGTCGTTAATAAGGTCACGGTTGAAAAATCAAAGTGATGATTCTTCCTGAGAACCGTTCGTGAAGGAAGAAAAATGGGTAGGGCCCTGAGAAATCCTCCCTCGGGGCCCTCCGGTTTGAGTGTTGTAGACAGGACAGTTATTTAGTAGAAATGAACCATATCCCGTCCCATCTTGCAGGCGGAGAGGCGGCTAGTTCAGCGCATTTGTCGCGGTATCGGGATGAAACAGGATCGGTTTCGGCAAGCGAAGAGAAGACCCTGAATGCTCGATTGAAGTTTCCTGCATAGAAAAAAGCAAGGCCTTGCTCAAATCTTTTCAGTCGTTTCTCCCCATGTGCCCGTTCCTGCAAACTCAGCGGCGCATGGATCGTGACAGGTTCCTGCTTCCCAGGGACGATGACACGCGATATTTCTCTGAGCAAGATCGTGTTATCAAGAAGGTCCCGCGTTGTTTGGGAGATCAGAGTTGTTGTCCCGAATTGCTTGTTGATTCCTTCCAATCGGGCCGCAATATTGACCGAATCGCCCATGGCTGTGTAGTCGAATCTCGTGGATGAACCGAAGTTGCCGACCACAGCCGGGCCAGTATTAATACCTATTCGTACGTGGAATTCATGGCCGGTTCGTATTGCGAGCCCGGGCCGCATGGTTGCCAGCTTTTTCTGGCAGTCGATGGCGGCCAGAACAGCTCGTTGCGCATGGTCGGGCTGATTCAGGGGCGCGTTCCAGAAAGCAACGATACCGTCACCTTCATATTTGTCTATAGTTCCACCTAATTCCTGAATGGTTTCGGTCATTGCAGTGAGGTATTCATTGGTCACCGCTGTCAGGTCTTCGGGTTCCATACTTTCGGCAATGGAGGTGAATCCCACGAGATCGGCAAAGAAGATTGTAAGGGATTTTCTTTCTCCTCCCAATGAGAGGCGGCTTGGGTCCCTGAGAAGCTGTTCAATGACATTCGGGCTGAGGTATTGGCTGAAGGCGGATTTGATGAAATTTCTTTGTCGGCCTTCAGTGATATATTTGATCGTCCCCGCGATTAATATTGAGAAGACGCATGCCGTGAGTTGCAGTGTCAGCCCGAACCAGAATCCCATGCGGTATAGAATGAAAGAAAGCGTCATCGGAGCCGAGAGAATGACGAACGATGCAGCTGATGACATGAGCGTGGTTCGAAACTCCATGACCCCCATGGCCGTCAGGATACCAAAGAGGACGGCTGCAACCGTATTGGCTGTTTGACCGACCGGGTGTATAAAATCGCCTGAGAGTATATTGTCGAGAACTGTTGCATCAATTTCTATACCAGGAAATTTGTTTCCCACGGGAGTAGACCGTAAGTCGTAGAGGGCTGGGGCTGAAACGCCAAACATGACGTGTTTGTTTTTGAATTCCGTCGGATCAATAAGCGGGGCCTTCCCTTCAGCAAGGTTGTACCGGCTCTCCATGATATCAGCTGCTTTGTATGTCTTGAAAGTCCCTTTTGGCCCTCTATAGTTGATAATAGCCGATCCTTGTTCATCTGTGGGGATATTTTTGCCCAAAAGAGTGACTGATCTGGAATGAAATTGAAGTGGAGTGGAACTGCTTTCGAAAGTTGCTATTGCCAGTGGGAGTGAAGGGACCAATTTGTGGTCGAAAAGAACGAAAAGAGGTGCCCGTCGCAATATTTCATCAGGGTCGGCAGTGATATTGGCGTTGCCGATAGTGGTTCCTTCTGTCAGGTCCGGTATTGGAAAAGTGGCAACATTTGAACCGTCTGATCGTATCGTTCCTATTGATTGCAACGTGGGAAGCGGGATCGATTGCGGCCATGATTCATCAGAACCGTCCAATTTGGCAAAGTCACCTGGAAGAATGGCACGGCCAAATTGTTTTAAAGCAAAGCTGAGGGTTTCATCATCTCTGGAGCCATAGACTGACGGATCGTTGAAAATGACATCCAGAGTGAGAGAAGAGGCTCCTGCCAGTCGACAGAAGTCAATGATGGGGACATACGCTTTGCGAGGCCAGGGCCATGTGTAGCCGAATTGCTGTTGCGCCCGATTCAGGGAGTTTCGATCCAGAAGGATCAGCCGGATTTCCTCTGTGGTGGCGCTGGGTTTGGCTAAAATTCGTGCACGCAGGTCAAAGGTGAGAGCTTCCCATGAATCAAGAGCGCCTGTTCCCCATAAGCTTAGAGCTATTAAAGCGCCAATCAGGCCAGCACCGAGTCCGGCCAGCAGTCGTTTTATCCTGGGAGTCAAGTTGTTGCCTCCGGTTATTAATAACCCGTTCTTTTCGCGAGAGAATCAAGCCTTTTCATCAATAATTGTTCGAGCCATAGTCTGGTCGGCTCGATTGTACGAACTTTCCCGCTGTTGCATGAGCGTGTCATTGCTCAAATGGTAGATGAATTATATTGTGAATTGGAGCGGGGCGAGATTCCAAACCCATTTCATGCCATATGTCTTCCAGTTTTTCTTTCAGCAGAGGATTTTTGTATCAATTGCATCTTATCCGCTCTTTTATATTGACAAGATTCGAGTCATTCTGCAAATTAACTCTCCCAACAGCGTGGGGCTGTAGCTCAGTTGGGAGAGCGCTTGAATGGCATTCAAGAGGTCGTGGGTTCGATTCCCTCCAGCTCCACCACAAGAAAGTTAAGGGTTTCAAGTGAATACTTGGAACCCTTTTTTCGTGCCTGATGGCGGATTTCAGGAATATGTCCGCTATGTGTCCGCCGCTTCCGACCGACTGTTTTCGGTGCCGGTCATGGCGTAGCGCGCGGCCAGACGATCTTGCGGACCGTCTTCCAACACGCCTTCAAGGTGGCTGTACCGGTCCGTCATGCGCAGGGTCTTGTGCCCGATCATGACGTTGGTCTCCTTGAGCGTGCAGCCTGCCTTCAGCATGTTCGTGCAATAGGTGTGGCGGTGATCGTGGAAGTGCAGGTCGTCGAAGTCGTGGTCTTTGCACAGCCCTTCCCACGCGGCCTTGATGGACCTGAACGGGGTGCCGTCCATGTTGCCGATTACGAAATCGCCCTTGGTCGCCACGCCCCGTTTTTCTCGGTGTCGGGTCACATGCTCCAAACGAGCTTCGAGTGCTTTGCGGGTGCGGGGCATAATCCGGTGGGTTCGGGTCACCCCGTTTTTGGTGCGGTGGAACGTGATGTGGTTTTCCGCAAGGTCGACATTGGCCCACTTGAGGCTGAGGACTTCCTGGGTGCTGCACCCGTGCTCGACCGCCAGCAGGATCGCCAGGGGCAAGTAGTGCTTCGCCCTGCGCTGATGGGCCGCTGCCAGCAGCTTCTCGATTTCGAGGGGCTTCTGGGCCTTCTTGCGCTCACTGGCCTTCTCCGACAAGTATGGGATGTCCCGCGCAATGTTTTTTTCGATCAAACCCTGCTTCGCGGCCTGTGCGAACACTTGCTTGATGACAAACAATCGGCGGTTCGCCAACACGTTGCAGTTCTTGCCTTTTTCGCCCTTGGCCACAAGCTTCGCCTTGGTCTGTGCGGCGATGCCGATGCGGTAATCTCGAATGGTCTCCTCCTTGAGGTCATGGAGCAGGGTGTGCTTCCATCCCTTCAGGACCGGGGCCAGCAGGTAGCCGTACCCGGCATGGCTCGCCTGGGATATCTTTCCTTCCCCGAGCTTTCGGTCCCATTCGTCCCGACACAGCAGGGCAGCTTGCCCAAAAGTGGGCAGGGACTGCTGCTTCGGTTGCCGAGTTTCCTTGGTCGGCAATCTGCCACTGTCGAGCAGGGTGCGAAGCCGGTTGGCTTCTTCCTGGGCCAGGTCTTTCCGTCTTAGCGTCTTGTGGTATTCCTTCCTGTCCGTTTCCGGGTTGTTGAAGTGAATGACGTACGCTTTTCCCTTTTTCAGCGAACGGGTCGCGATGGTGACAGTAGCCATAAGCTATTCTCCCTTCGGACTGTTCGCCGCCAAGCTTCTTCGATTTTCAATGAACGCTTGCAGGTCTGTTTTCAGAACCAGCTTTCGTGATCCTATCGCGATATGACCCAAGGCGCCAGACTGAATCAGACGCGAAATGGTCGCACGGTGGACCCGCAAAAAGCAGGCGACTTCCCTGATGGTCAAAAGAGTCGATGCATCGGACATGGTGTGGTTCTCATAGGAACGGAACGTAAAGCCTCCTACCGCCGTAGCGTACCCGTTTCCACTTCCCCTTCGGTTGAAGTTGCTCGTCAAAACTCAGCCAACAGTCCAGTTTGACACCGTAGGAGAAATAAAAGTCAAACGTCGGAAGGGGGCTCGGAGAGAAAAGAATGAAAAAAAATGAAGCCCCGCACTAAAAGGCGGGGCTTCTGCTAATAGGAACTGCCAAGATAGGCGTTCGATACGTCACGTCTTCCGGCAGAATGTCCTGCCGTGTCTTCGATCTCATCACGTGCTTCATTGTCGAGCCGGGGCCATTTTTCCCCGGCGGCATCGTATGCTGCTGCTTGAAACACCTGAACGTCGTCGTGCTGGTTGGGCGGTTCAAAGCCAGTATGCTCCACGTATATTTGGTGGAAGCGCTCGTGACGGAGACCGTGCAGGGTTCCCCCTGCGTCTTTGCCGGTCAGACCGTGTTTTCTGGCCGCATAGTCCAACCGATGCAGCCAGTTGTCGCCCATATGCTCGGGCATGAGGTTGTTGACGCCTTTCCTGTCTGAAGGGGACACATATTCCTGCGCCCGTTCAAGGGCTGCTTCTTGCATGGGCGACAGGTTGAGCAAGGCTCTTGGTCTGCCGCCTTTGGTCCCGTACTGGACAAGCAGACTGTGCTCGTCGCGATTCCAGTCATTGGGCAAGTCCAGCTTGGCCGATTCTTCCCGACGCAGCCCGAGCTCATACATTAGCTCGATTTGTGCCGCTGCCCGACCCGCCTGCGGATACGACGTGTCGTTCCGCATGCGGGTCAGGGTGTCTTGGATGACTTCCGGGCTCACTGCACGGGATGTCGCATTGGCGATAGACCCGCGTCTGACCCCGAAGATCGCGTTGTTCTTGCTGATGTGGTTATTTCCGTATGCACGGCAGATATGGCGCGCGGCGCTGAAGACTTCGGCAATCCTGCCGTCACCCACGCCGTCCGCACGCATGGCGTCCGCCACACGCTGGAAATGTTTGTTGGTCACCTTGGTCCACTTCTGGGCTCCCAGGTTCGCCTGGCGCAAGACCTTGACGAAATGTTGGGCCGTCTGGCGGATTCGGTGCTGTTTCGATTTCGGGCCGGACAAGGTTGCCCGGTTGATCCCATACTTGAGGCTGTCGGATTTTCTCATTGGAATTCTCCTTCCGTTAAAGGTTCGGGGCAACGCCCCGGGGCCAAGCAGATCGGACTTTTCCCGTTATCCGGGAAAGACCTGCCTGTGGCGGTAACCCCGCCACGCATCACCAGCTAAGGGAAGAATGAATGCCCGTTTCCCATTGGAAGAAGATTCCGGAAGACCCAGTCAATAAGGGATGCTGCCCCGCAAGTGCTAGTCTTGCGGATTGGATGGCAGCCGTAGGGGAAGTACGGCAATGACAAGCGTAGATACTTGTCATTCCACCATCGGCGGGTGCTGCGTTACAGCCTGCGTGTTTGGATTTGGAAATGGCCGTTTGTTTGGAAAACGGTGCGTGGATCGTTGAAGCACAAGGCTTCGTCATGCGTCATCAGTTCGGACTTCGTCACGAACTTATGACGCGCATGAATGCGTTTTACCTCCTTTGGGTTACGGAATTATCCGGTGGATATGCCCAACCATATGACGCCGCAAAACCCTCGCGCAAGGTCCGGCGGCAGGGTTTCTGCCCCTCCTGCCGATTTTGCCGCGAGCGTGACACAAGCAGTCGCCGGGGCAAGACCAAGCCCTGCGGGCGGACGCTTCGCGGTCCGGCCTTGCCCCGACGACTTTGCTTGCGTCGAGATTATCGCAGGCGACGGCGAGAGGGATGGCGGGTTTGACTCAGGCTCAAGGGATTTCCTTGGCAAAGCTTGAGGAATACTATTCAGTACTAGCTCATGAAGAAGGTTGAAAGACAGCTGGCGAGGTACTCATTAACCTTCTGCGAGAGCCGCTTAACCCCCAGGATATCCGCCAAGTCCCGGACTCGGTCTTTGCTCATCACAAGCTCAGGATGGTCAGCTATAAGCCCGAATAGTTCGTGGCGCGAGATGTCTGTGACGGCTCTACCTTCGATGGTCCTATAAGGGACCTTTTCCTGATAAGTTCCAGGTGACCAGATAAAAGTCGTCTTACCTTCCTTGCGGAGTTCATTTTTGCCGAGGCAGGTGTCGATTTGCTGCCGGATGTTGGCACCGGTTCTTTTCCAGCCGTGGGCTTTGCAGATAGTCCGGGCCAGTCGGTCGGCCTCAATGGGGCCTTCTTTCTCTACCAGATAGTCGATCAGTTGACAGAGAATCGGTGTGTATCCGGCATCGAAGAAACGGTCCGCATCCGGTTGGACGGGCCATTTGATAGGCGAGATATTACTTGAGACCGTCGAATCCTCCACCCCGGTTGATTTGGCATATTTTGAGTGTTGATCTGGTGGTTCCAGATCAGAATACGGAAGCTCAAGTTCATTGCTTACATTGGGAAGCTTGACTTGTCTTGAAACCCGAGGCTGCAAAACATGCTCTTCTTCCGGTTGTGATTTCATGGTTTCCGCAACAAGCTCTTCGGGCACCTCCCTCCATTCCTCTTCTTGCTCGGATTGTTCTTTGGCCTGGGCTTCTAGTGCCTTCTCCTTTTGGCGGGAGTTTTCGAGAAGCTCCTCAAGTTCTGTATGAACCCGTTTGAGCGCTTCCGTAGGAGTCATGAACCAGTCTGTTGACCATATGCGGATGATGTTCCACCCGAGGTTACATAGGACCGTCTCACGGATTTTGTCTCGATCCCGTGCGCTTGCGGAACTGTGGTAGGTTGCGCCGTCACACTCAACGCCCGCCAGGTAGGCACCTGCGTGATCGGGATGGACCACGCCCAGGTCGATTCGGTAATCGGAAACACCGATTTGAGGTCGTATCTCCCAGCCCTTGTCTTGAAGAGCGGACATGACGGCTTCTTCAAACGGACTCTCCGCATCACCAACGGAATCACCCCTACCCGCACCGCACGGGAGCGCTATCGGGCCTCGCTTGGCGTAGTCAAGAAAGGTCTTGAGATGGGCCACGCCAAGGGCCTTGGTCCGCGATGTGTCGATGTCATCGGCCTCAATTGATGAGAAGACATGCATTTCGGATCGGGCGCGCGTTACGGCGACGTTTAGGCGTCTTTCTCCTCCATCCCGATTGAGCGCGCCGAAACTCATTGACATTTTGCCTCCATTGTCTCTTCCGAAGGTAATGGAGAAGCACATGATGTCCCGTTCGTCGCCCTGAATGTTTTCCAGGTTCTTGACGATGACCGGTTCTTCCCGATTTTCGCTGAAGAACCACTCGAGTTTCGGGTTGGAGCGTCGGGCCTCGTCAAAAAGATTGAGGATCAGTTCCTGTTGCTGAATGTTGAATGTGATGACGCCGAGGGTCGGTCGCGTCTCCTTTGGGAGTTGTAGCCAGCGTTCCAGTCGTGACCTGGCAAACCCGACGATTTCTCTCGCTTCCGTGATGTTGGTACGGCCCGTGCCTCTCGCATACGCGCCGTCGCTTTTGTGAAAAACAAGGGCATCTGATTCTGTTTTGGGCGAAGGGAAGGTGATGAGCCTACCACCATAATAGTGATGGTTCGAGAACGAGATCAACGACTCATCTCGGCTTCGGTAATGCCAGTTCAATTGGACTTCCGGCAGGCCAGCCGCACTGGCTTCTTCGAGAATACTGGGCAGGTCTTTTTCATATTCGGCAAGGTCTTCCTCGTCCTCGTCATCGGTACGGCCGAAGAAGTTGGTGGGTGGCAACTGTTTCGGGTCGCCCACGATGATGGATTGTTTGGCCCTGGCAATAGCCCCGACCGCATCCCACGTCGTGATCTGGGAGGCTTCATCGAAAATGACCACATCAAATTGAGTCTGGTCAGCGGGAAGGTATTGAGCCACTGAAAGCGGTGACATGAGCATGCATGGTGCCAGCTTCGTGAACACGGTTGGCGTGTTTTCGAGCAATTTACGGATGGAAAGGCTCGGCCGTTGCAGCCCAAGCTGGTGCCTCAATGTTCCCAATTCCGAGCGGCGAGGGACGCTATCCCTGGCGGGAAGCCCATGCGATGTCTTAATCAATACCTGATTCGAGGCCATTTTTTGAACGGCTTCGTCCCTCTTGCGAAACTCTCGTATCAAATCTTCATGGGACCATTTGCGGAAGCCACGAAGCTCAGAACTGGCGTCTATGACGAGGGGCAACCACCAATGGAAATATGCCACCCGGAAATCCAACTTGGCGTTTTCGATCTGCCCGGTTGGTAGTGCCTTCAGAAACGGATCAAGGCCCAGTGCCCGTGCTTCCTCTCTGACCGCCACCCAACGGACCCAATCCGCCAGTTGTGTCTTGTGGGCAATCAAATGTCGTAGGTTCGTTTCAAGGGACTCTATCGACGGGATATGCAGCTTTCCTTTGGAGTGAACAGCGTAGGCATCACAGGCCGATTTGAATTCCCTGAGCGCTGAATGAAATGCCGTTGCCAGGCGTTCGGCGTCAGGTTGTTGCTGCCCGTGATTGAGCAGGGAGTCCAATGCGGCTCCAAACTGCTGGGCATCAGAGGCATAACGCCGAACATCGGCGAGCGCTTGTTGCAGATCCCCAGCACCTTTGAGATATTCCAATACGTTGGAATGGTCGGTTTCTTCGTTTCGAAATACCGGAAGCCCTGCCAGCTCGCTCAGGTCGATGGTTTCAATGTTGTTTTGGATTTCCCGCAGGGGAATTATTTCCGAAGCGACATCCACCTTGCCGTCCGCTGCATAGCTTTGGAGAAGTTTGCCGATTCGCCTGCGCCCGAAGGCCGAGAGTGGCCACATTTTGGCATTTGCCTCGCGCCATTGACGGTCGATGTCGTCCACGGGGATGCGTTTCAGTTCGGCGTTTTCGTAGCTAGCCGTGAGGTTCGACCGGGCCTGGCGAATGATGGTGATGGCGGCGGCGAGAGATGCCGCGGCTTCTTCCAAACGGCCCAATTCCGCATCGACGACCTTGCTGTAGTCCTGCCCGGAAGCGATCCGGCAAACCTCATGGAATCGATTGAGTTGCTTTATGCGCTCAAGATTTGTTTCCTCAGCGTTTGGTAGCCCTATCTTATGCGCCAAGGCGTCGGCGGTTTCCTTGAGTTGGGGAATAGTAGCCAAAATTGATTCGGCGTGTTCAATCAGACTGTTTTGCCAAGAAAACGTCCATTCCTCAGCGTCGATGCTGTCGAATCCCTTGCAGTCGCGGACAATGGCGTGAATTCTGTCCGCGCGTATTGCGGTCTCCTCAAGCCTGGCGAACATGCCCGGATCGTGCGCATTGAGATTGTCGAACGTGAGAGTGAACCGTGGGCGATGTCCGGCGACAACGCCGATGGCCTGGAAAACACTGAAGCCGTGGCTACCAGGTGCATGAAGTTGTTCCACATACCTGTTGAGTTGGTCTCTTGCCGCCTCAAGTTGGCTTGTTGCACGGTCCCAGGAATCCGTCGCATATTTTTCACTACGTTCCCAAGCGGCTCCCAGTTGGGCCAGAACACGTTTCCTGTCGGATTTATTGGAGTGGAGTTCAAGGCAGACGTCGCCAAGCCCGTATGCCTTCAATCGGCGGTAAACCACGTCCAGCGCCGCTGATTTCTCCGCCACAAAAAGAACGCGTTTCCCCACGGAGAGGCACTGGGCGATCATGTTGGCGATTGTCTGGCTTTTCCCTGTGCCGGGAGGGCCGATGACAACGAAGTCGTGTCCGTTCATGGCCGCAACAACGGCAGCCAACTGGGAGCTGTCGGCGGGAAGCGGAGTCAGCAGGTCATGCAGGGGGATCTTTTTGTCGATCTCGTTGGGCAGGGGAAGACAGGGGCCGTCACACGCTTGGACAAAAGGAGTCTCGGGCGAGTCTATGAGATGTTTGACAAGCCGGTTGTTTCTCAGGTCCTCGGTTCGGTCGACCAAATCCTTCCACATGAGATACTTGGCAAAAGAAAACGTGGAAAACGCCGCCTCCTCCTCAACAACTTCAAATCCTGGGATGTCCCGCACGGCCTGGCGCATGAGCGAGAAGACCAAAGGGACGTCGATACCTGATTCGTCTTTTGGGAGCTCTCCTTCCAAGGACGGGACCCTGAGTCCGAAATCCCGCTGCAAGAATTGAAGGAGGGTCGAGTTGATGCGGATGTCATCCTCATGGTGTGCAAGATAAAAATCCGATTTCGCCGAACGGCGTTTCAGGGAAACCGGGAGCAGGAGGATGGGGGCTCGATACAGCGTCGGGTCGTTTTCCGTTTTCTTCCACCTGAGGAAGCCCGCCGCCAGGTAGAGGGTGTTGGCGCCGCCTTCCGCGAGTTCGCTGTTAGCCTTGCGGAAAAGCGTGATCAGCCGGTTGCGCATCTCGTTTCCGGTAAGGTCGATACAGAGCTGCTTGCGCTCCAGGGCATCCTTGGCGAACTCTTCATGGATGTCTTTGCCGTATTGTTGTTGATACAGTTCCGGATCCCGTGCGCCGACAGGATTTTCATCCTTGAGGGATATGACCCGGAAGCGGCTTCCGTCCGCCAGCATGTCTTCCAGTCTCGGAAGATCCGGGCACAAGACCGGGATGGTCTGCTTGGTGTCCTTGAAGTTGAGGAGGCGATTTCGAAGGGTCAGGTCAAGGAGTTTTCGTTGCCAGCGGTCTATCCTGTCCTGAGGTGTCTGGGGCGTTTCGTCGATGACTTCACCCGGCAACATGCCGAAGTCCGGTTCCGGCGGGAGAGCCGCCGGGGCAACTTCCTCTGCGGCTTCCTTTGATGATTCTTCGACATGATGGGCAGCGAGGGGAGTGACACCTGCAAAACGAGCCCTGCGGATGTCCACGGCACGCTTGAAGTCGATCTCGTATTTTTCGTTGAGTTTCACCCTGGCATTCTGAACTGCCTGGGTGAAGCCAGCGACGGGGCGACTTGTTACCAAGGTCGTTTCAAATGCCTCGAATTCACGCGCCGCGATGGCTTTGCGGAGTTCGACGACATCCGGTTCTTCAATGGAGGGCAGGGGCTTGTCCGCAAGCCAAACGCCCGTAAAGGCGTGTCCCTTGGTAAAGATAATGACAGGGTTGAGCCCCGCCGCTTCAAGCGCACCAGCAAATAGCAGCGAGCTGTCGAGGCAGGTGACCAACCCCTCGTCGTGTATTCTCCGCGGCCCTCGGACCTTCTGCCCTCTGGATTCAAAAGAGGCGGGAGGCTGCGCGTAACTCAGGGCCTTTTCGGTGATGGCCGACCATATGCCGGCAGCAAGCATGTACGCCCGTTTGGGGTTTTGATCCTGGTACCCGTTGAGCGCCCCGTTGTGACCACCCTTTTCCAGGAGTATACTTGCCCGTTTGCAAACTTTTGCGACAACGGGATCGTTCGGCGAGACAAACGCGGCGAGGATGCTGGCCATTTCGCCCAAGCCGCCCCATTCGTCTCGCGCCAGAAGCCTGATGGGCAGAATCTGTTCGCCCAAGGCCGCCTCGTTCTGGCGAAGCCGGAAGGTCAGTTGTCCACGCTCAGCTTCGTTGAGCCCATCGAAAAAAGCGAAGTCGTATTCCAATCGCAAGTCGGAGAGGGATATGTCGCTATTGGCATGTATTCTGTCGATGGTCCAAGTCTTGTTCCGGCAAAACGGAGGGTGAGGAGTGAGCTCCAGGGTGATATTCTCAACAGGCACATCCGAGGTGTTGCGGATTTGGATGCTACGCAGGATTGGAACCGAATTTTGCGCGGAGGCAAAATTGATGCATTCGGCTGCGGATATTACCAAAGTGAGCGTGCTGTTCGTATTCATGTCACTGCCTCGAATTCATCAAGATACGTTTGAATTTTCGTTTTCCGTTGGAGTTAATCAATACACATTATAGAAAGGGTTGAAAAGAAGCGGACGCGAAGCATACTCAATATGCGGCATTGGCACGATATGCTCAGTGACGGATGATGCTTATCGACCATCTGCCGCCTTTGCTCATTGGTCACTTCCGAGCGAAGGCCTTTTGTAAAAAATCATTCTCGATTGTGAGCTGTCCGATCTTTGCGTGCAGCTCCTTGAGATCGTTTTCTTCTTGGCTCTTGCGGCTCTGAACTTTGCCGGAAAAACCAGCAGCGATTAGTTCCTTGGCTTGCTTTTTTCAAGTCGAGACTTGATTGGGGTGAATTTTGTACTTGCTGGCCAGCTCTGAGAGCGTCATCTCGCCCGATAATGCATCAAGCGCAATCTTGGCCTTGAACTCTGCTGAAAAGCGTCTTCTCTTGGACATTGCTTGAAGTCCTTCTCGTCGTTGGACTCCACCTTAATGGCCTGTCCAGAAAACCGCTACCACCTCTGTTGTAATGTGCCGACGAGTTGTGGCACTCTCCCAACAAGATATTTCGACGATTGTTCCATATTCTGGAACGATGTTGTGGCTATCTAGTCTGAAAGATCGCAGAACGCGGAAGGGAAACGGGCTTCATGAAAATACATGTCGGATATCATTTTGACGGTGGGAGCTTCCCGGATGAGCTGGGAACAGATGTCGCTGCAGAGGGGGTAATCACGACCGGCCCGCTCGGCTTGATAAGTATCCTTGAAACCCGTTTGGGGCTGGTTGGGCCTAAGCCGGGGCAGCCGATTCGCATTGCCCGCTATTTGGCTGCAATGGAAACTCGTTGCAAAATGGGCGATCCCTTTTACAAAAAATCCTTTGAAGCAGACGGCTGGTCTTCAGCAAGGAGCTTGCTCGCCTTGCGGGATCAACTCCGATTGTCCGGATGGGACGGCAGCGATATGGGGGGCTCGGCGCGATTGGCCGACATGGTCGCTCTTGAGAAGGAATCGGACATTTTGCCGGGCCTTGCGGAGCGTATTGAAGAGATTCTCGGGGCTCTCGCCACGTATGGCATTTCAGGGATTTCAGAAATAGCTCTAAATGGGCATGAGCAAGTGGAATGGCCGTCCTGCTGGCGCAGGCTTTTTGCCGCACTGGAAGCGGCGGATGTCAGCATCGACGTGGTTCAGCCCGAATATTCCTCGGGCACTTCCTCTGATCTGGAACTGTTACACCGGGCCCTTTGCGCTCAGGATATTGGCGACGCAGCTTTTCAGGCGGACGGTTCGCTGATTTGCTTGAGCGCATCCACGGCCCTGGAGGCTGCCGATGCCTTGGGCGCGTGGCTTTCCGCCGAAGAAACCACGGAAGGAACCGTAGCCATTGTAGCAGAGTCCGTAACAGAAGTTCTCGATGCCGCCATGCGTCGATATGGTTTGCCTCGTCCTGGCGGCGGAGGTCGATCCCAATGGCGGGCGGCGTTGCAGTTGTTGCCCTTGGGGTTGGGCATTCATTGGGCTCCATTCGATCCGCAACGCTATCTGGAATTTTTGACTGCCCCGATTTGTCCCTTGCATCCGGCCATGGCTGGTCGGCTTGTCCGCGCCCTTGAAAAGTCCCCTGGTCTGGGAGGGAAACAATGGCTTGGGGCCCTTGCCAAGTGTGAAGAGTGGGCGAAGAAGCGAGAAAATGCAGACGAGTTGCTGGAGGCTCTGCGTTTTTGGACCGAGGTCAAAAGGGTTTCGCCTCATGCCGGTTTGGATGTGGAGACGATCCGAACCGTCTGCCAACGTCTGAGCGACTGGTCCGCAAAGGGCGCAAGGTCCCGGGAAGGTGGGCTGATGGGCGCGGTTTCCGGCATGGCGTTGGAACTTGCCGAAGCCGCGAGGGCAACAGGCCGACAGGCCATCCCAAAATCGCAATTGGACCGGATGCTTGATTCGGTCATAGGCGGCGGTGCCGCAGTTGCAGACAGGGCCGAAGCTTCGCCGTGGGTTGTCTTGTCGCATCCGGGGCAGATCGGCGGGAACATCGATACAGTCATTTGGTGGAATTTTTCCATGACGGGACTGCCGTCCGGGCGTTTGCCGTGGACCAATGGCGAAGTGGAAGCCCTAAGCAAGGCCGGTGTCCACATGGATGATGTTGATTTACAACGGAACCTGGAGCTTTCATCCTGGCAACAGGTTGCGTGTAATGCCGGTAAGCGGCTGGTCCTGGTCATGCCGGAACAGGACGGAGGCGAACCGCTGGCCCCGCATCCCTTCTGGGAAAACATCGTTGCCGCCATGAATCTTTCCGAAGAGACGGATATCCCGGCCATGACGATATCGGCTTCACAGCTTCGTCGTGGTAACGGCGCACTGTTGGAAAGATCCATTTCCCTTGATCCCTTGCCGGAAAATGCGGCCCTGGAATTTCAGGAGGCATGGCAGGCTCCGAAAGACGTCATTGAAAGACGGAAAAAGGAATCGCCGTCGGGGATGTCGCAACTCATCAAGTGCCCTCTGGCCTGGGTGCTCAATCATGTGCTCAAGATCAGCGCCACCGGCAGCCCGACGCTTGCCGAGGGGAATCAACTCATCGGTTCGTTTTGCCATTCCATTGTCGAGGATCTGATCAACGAATCCCGCTGTTGGAAGCCGGAAGACGCTGTTGCCCGGGCAATGACCTTGTTTGAATCCCGGCTCAAGGAAATGGCGGCATCATATCTCCTGCCCGGCATGGAAACCAAACGGGAGCAACTCCGTTACGGGCTTCGCCGTGCGGTCTTCGATTTGTTCAACCGCATCGAGGGCGCAAAGCTCTCAATCGTCGAAAGCGAAAGGGAAGTTGAGCGGATTGACGCGGGAGGCCAGACATATCGGGGTTACGTCGATATCAGCCTTGAGGATACCAAGGGCAATCCCGTCGTCTGGGATATGAAGTGGACCAACAAGAGCAAGTACCGGCGTGAGGAATTGGAAAAGGGCATCGCCCTCCAACTGGCGGCCTATTGCTGGATGCTCGACAAGGACGACCTCCCTGCGTTCGGCGCCTATTACATGCTGGCCCAGGCTCAACTCATTTCCTCCTCGGCCCCATGGCTCCCTCCGGAAGACGTTGTTGATTCCGATTTGAAAGCCACATGGGAGATGGTGCGGGAACGATACGACGCCATCATTGATCGCCTGATGACCGGGGATGTGGAGGCCGTCGCGCCCAGTGACGACGGCGAGGAGAAGGAGTTCGATTTCGGCACAGGCTGCTTCTTCTGTGATTACGCGATGGTTTGCGGGGTTGGATATGAGTAAGAAAATCGAATTGATAAGCGCGAGTGCCGGGTCCGGCAAGACATACTCCCTGACGGAAAGATTCGTGAAAAGCCTTGATGAGGGCGTTCGGCCCGAAAGCGTCGTCGCCACCACCTTCACCAAGAAAGCGGCGCAGGAGATCGGCAGCCGATTCCGTTCGAAGCTGTTCGAACAGGGACGTGCGGAAGACGCGCAGCGCGTGTTTGGCGGCTATATAGGCACGGTCAACGCGGTCTGTGGAGCACTCCTCAAGGATTACGCTTTCGAGGTCGGCCAATCCCCGACGTTGGAAGTGGTGCCGGACGGCGAGGATGCCGCCCTCTTCCGCGTGGCTGCTGCCGATGCCGTCGGTCGAAAGGCCAGGCAGATCGTCCCGCTTGTGCGCTCCCTGGAAATCGAAAAGTGGGAAGACATCGTCAAGGGCATCATCGACAAGGCCAGGGCGAACGCCATTGACCGCAAGATGATGTTAGAAAGCGGAGAGCGTTCCTGGGAATTGCTCAGGGAGTTGATGCCCGATCCGATTTCCGAAACCGAAGGCAAAAAACTCGATACGGAAATCGTGCGCGAATTGAAGCGGACGATCGGCGCACTTCCTTCCGATGGGGATACGAGCAAAGGCACCTTGGGAGCAAAAAAAGACCTTCAGGCCATCCATCGTACGTTATCCCAAGAAAGCATTCCCAATTGGGCTACATGGGCCAAGCTGTCCAAAATCAAGCCCACATCAAAAAGTGCGCATGAGGTGGAAACGCTCCATGAACTGGCCGGACAGTTCCTTCAACATCCCAGGTTCCACAATGAGGTCCGCCAACTCATCACTCTGCTGTTTGACTGCGCCGCCGAAGCAGCGGGCTTGTATCAACAGCACAAGCGGACCCTGGGGCTGATCGATTTCACGGATCAGGAAGCCTTGGCCCTGAAGATGGTCGAGGACGCCGCTGTGGCCGACCAACTGAAAGAGAGGTTGGACATGGTCATGGTCGACGAGTTCCAGGATACCAGTCCCATCCAGTTGGCCTTGTTCCTCAAGCTGTCCAAACTGGTGGACCGGTCGGTCTGGGTGGGCGACCAGAAACAGTCGATCTACGCCTTCCGTGGTTCGGACCCGGCATTGATGGATGCCGTCATCGATTCGCTTGGCGAGCCGGAGACGCTGCCGAACAGTTGGCGGTCACAGTCTGCCCTGGTCGATTTTGCCAGCGAATACTTCGCGGTGGCCTTCGGCCAGCTCGGCATCCCCGAAAAACGGGTGCGGCTGACCTCCAAGGTGAGGTCGACCACGCCGAAGAGTCCGCATCTCAAATGCTGGCGGTTTGAATCGAAGAACAAGCCCGATGACAGGTTGTGCCTTGTTGGCGGCATCCAATCCATGCTCGCCGATACGGCGGCATATGCAATTCTCGACAAGACGACAAAAAAAGAGCGTACGCTCAAGGCCGGGGATATCGCAGTCCTCTGCATGACCAATGACAATTGCCGTGATGTCGCCGCCCTGCTGGAAGAAAACGGCATTCGTGCCGCTATTCCTCGAACAGGACTCATGAAGCGTCCAGAGATCGTCCTCGTTATGGCTGCCTATCGCTACCTTCTCAGTCCTGAAGACACGCTGGCTGTCGCTGAGCTGGCCAAGATATTTGGCCTGGAGGATTGGTTCTCGGTGGCCCTGCAAAACGGGATGGATGCAGTCAAGGATCTGCATCCGATGTTCGGACGTTTGGATGATGCTCGTCATGAGCTTGCCTCGTTGACGCCGTCCGAGGTGCTGGACCTGGCCATCGACCTTTCCGATGCGGGACGCATGGCCCTGGGGTGGGACAACCCTGCCCTCAGACAGGCCAATCTGGACGCCCTCAGGGGGCACGCCCTAGGGTATGAGTCCACCTGTAAGGCGCGGCGATGCGCCTGCACTCCCGCCGGTCTCATCAATTATTTGCATCAACTGAAAGGGGACGATGCGGACTCCCAGGCTGTCGGCGTGGGCGACGATACCGTCCAGGTCCTGACCTATCACCGGTCCAAGGGGCTCGAATGGCCCGTGGTCATCCTGACGGATCTTGAGTCCGGCGAAAAGGGGAAGCCGTTCGGGCTGAGCGTGCAATCGTCCGACGCCCCGTTTGACCTGGATGATCCCCTGGCTGGCCGGTGGCTTCGCTACTGGCCCTGGCCCTTTGGTCTGCAAAAGAAAATCGAGGGATTCTCCGATGTGGTTGAAGAAAGCGATGCGGGCCGGACCGCATTCGAGCGGGAGCGCCGGGAGCGCCTGCGTTTGTTGTACGTCGGAATGACGCGCGCCAGGGACTACATGATTCTCTCAGCCAGAAAGGAAGGCAAAGGGGCACCGACAGCTTGGCTTGACTCCTATACGGATGCTGGCGGCAATCGGATCGTGTCCTTGCCCAACGTGGCTGGAGTTGCGGAGATTACCGTGGGCGGAAAGACGTTCCCCATTGAGACCGTATGCCTCACGCCGATTGGGGAAGTGACACAGGCCGTTGCCGGTCAAAACCATGCCCCAGTTTTGCCGGAGAAGGTGAAGGCCCATCCCCCGGCCCGTTTCGTGCCGAGCAGCGATACCATCGACGAGGACAATATCTCTGTGGAGTTCTTCGAACTGGGAGCGCCCCTGCTGATCAAGGCCACGGATTCCCGCGTGGATTTGGGAAATGCGGTGCATGCCTTCCTGGCAGTGGCTTCACCGGAGCAGGACGAGGCGACCCTCAGGACGCGGGCGGAACGGATCGTGACCGGCTTGGGTTTGAAAGACCTCACTGCCGACATGCTGCTCGAAATGCACCAACGATTGCGGACCTTCATCACAACGACAATCGATCCGGCAGGCACGGGCGAAATCCTCACGGAGTGGCCGATCCATCTCAAGCGAGGATTGCAAAAAGGCAGCGGCTGGATCGACATGCTGTGCCGCCAACCGGACGGCGACGTCATTATCGACCATAAAACGTCATTGGGCGGCAAAGATGTGCTGGAGAAAAAGGCAATCGGCTATGCTGGACAGTTGGCCACGTATGGGGAAGCACTTCAAAAGGCGACCGGGATATCTGGACGGGGGATGTGGTTGCATTTCGCGTTGGCGGGGATGATGGCTAGGGTGAATATTCAAGGATAATGACTCCCCCTTCATGGGAGAAGGATACGACATGGCTGACCAAATGAATTTGTTTAAGGCATACTCCGGTGGGAACCGAGAGGATCTCGAGCATATGGATCGATTGGAAAACAATGTGACGCGCGCCTTTGTTATTACGTTGCAATACATTCATGCCGATGAGCCGGATGTGTTTCGGCGTATCCTCGGGGAGATAACTGGGGATAGGGGGAAACGGTTTGAACCAAAGCAAGTATGGTTCGATTTGCAGAGTGGGACCCAGGAACTAGTGGCCGCTGCGCAAAAAGATGGGGTCGAGAAAATAATTTTGGCAATTTCCTCACGGAAGGAGGAAACTCCGAGGTTTTCCTGTGTAACCCAGTTCGATCGTTTGTTGAAGGACTATGAGGATGTGCCCGACAATGACCAGAAAAAATTTCTAAAGTCTTTAGCCAAGTGGCAGAAGAAAGGAGAAAGCGAAAAAGAGGTGCGTATTTCCCTGAGGGGCACTGAGTATTCTTTTTCTCCGCACGAAGCTGAAAATGTCTACCGACTCGTACACGATAATATCCCTGATGGATGGATTGTGGCCCCAGGACGCTATGCGATCCTGATAGAATCGAAAATTGGGAGCGGTCGTATCTGTGAGGAGCAGCTTTTTCGTCATGCGACTGGGAACAAGGGTTTTAAGCTGTCCGCTCAAGATGTGAAAAATGATGGCAGTGTACAAATCGTCTGTGTCACTTGGGGAAAAGTCTGCGACGCCTTGGTTGGGGCGAGCAAAGAGCTTAAGGGAATGTCCTTGAAGATAACGGAACAATTTTTGGAGTATATGGAAATGAGCGGGGAAAAACTGAATTTTGAATTTTTCTTGAGAGGGGCTTACGATGAAAATGGGATGCGTAATCAGTTCCCATTATTGGTTGATAAGATGCAACAAAAGCTCAAGGAAAGGGATATCCCGCTCGAAGCAGAGAATCGCCCTTTGACAGGTGTCTGGCAGCGATTCAAATATGGGGCGGAGGGAGACATGTTCTATACCTTGCGGGCCTCAGAAGGCGGGGTAGAGATCTCACTGACTGCTCATAACTCGCTGAAAAAAAAGTTGTATTTAAACAAGGCATGGGCAGGTATTCTCTGGGATATGTGTAGTGGCTCGGGGAAATGGCTCAGGCACCGTTACCAAGTGATGCTTCATGACTATCGACTGGTGGATAGGCAAAAGGGACAGATGAAAGGAGAAAGCCAAGAGTTGTTTAATTACCGGTTCACCCTGGGAACGGTGGGAACAAAGGGAGACTTGGATTCCTTGGTCGAGATTGGCAAACAGCTTGTCAAGCTTAAGGACGTAAAGCAGTTGGATATGACGTTTAAAGTTGGAGTGATCGATGGGAGCAAGATCAAACATGGAGAAGAGGGGACTTTGAGGGCTGAAAATGCCAAGCTGCTCTCTGACCCAGAAACCCTTCTGGAATCATTCTGCGATTTTGTAGAAAATACATTTCCTGTATATATGGATGTGCTGAAGCACAAGAGCCAACGTAAGGGCGCCACAAAGGAAGGATAGAAATGTGTCGTCACTTCGAGTCTTTTAAACCATCAATTCTATAATAAGATATGACCAGCAAAGATCAGTGCATTAAAAAATATTTTTTGAGGAAGTCGTATTTTGTTGACTAAACAATATACCTCATTACCAATCAAAAAAATATAAAGTCCACACATCTGCTTGATGGGTGGACTTTTGTGGCAGAAATTATGCTGACGTAGATGCCTCCGTCAATTGCACCTAATCCCATCTCAACATCTTCTCAAAGGTGTTAGGTGCACGTTCCTTGAGCTTCATTCGGTAAATATATTCCCAATAATACTTCGGATCAATCGGCGAGAGCAGGGGTATATCATACCGCAGTCCAGTGCGTGGGTCTAACATGTTGTAGTAATATGAATCGTTCTTTTCAACTTGGCTAGCAAGTTCCTCGTCCATTTGCAATTTTTGCGAGGCGAACTGGAATGCGTTCGTATTGTTTGCCATTGCCACCAGAACAACATCTTTGTCATTTTGGAGGTCTTCAGATACAAGTCGCAGGTTCATCCCGTCTTCTTTGACAGCCTCCAAGGCAGCCTGTTTTTCAGTGATGGCAATCATCGCGTTTCTCCTTTTGAATTGATTTGCGCTGATGATGCCTGAATCTTGTTCCACAACTTGGAACGTTGTTGCCTGAATATTGTCGGCTTCAAGGTCGATTTATTTGTGTCGCAGAGGCCCAGCGGCTATTGGCCGTATTTCCCCATCATTGAGCGTATCTCCTCCCCCACTGCCTGCTGGGGGCAGTCTATGGACTCCATCGTGCCGCCTGTGAAAGAGCGGGAGTAGGTATGATCGTGTCTGTTGTTTGGGGTATCGCCTGTTTGTCTTTCGTTGTATCAACTGGTCAAATATACTCCGTATTCTCGATACAACCGATAAACAGTGTTAAAAATAATGTCTGATTTTCTTTCGCGAACCAAATCATTTCTGAAAATACAATGCAATTCTGGGGCAAATCCATCCACTCTTATAAGCGGGAAGAGCATGTTGAAGTAAGCCTCGTCCAAACAAGTGCAGTCAGCGAGCAGCACAGTAAAGCAGCATTGGTTGGGGGGAATGACGAAATTAGCTGATTTTATTTTCAATCCATATCTTAATGCAACAGCAAATTCCATGATTGCTGCGGCCATTGGATTGAAATGCCTGCTTTTAATCTCAAAAACAACAGCTTTGTCTTCCGTGTTTTCATTGTAGGCGATTATATCAAGTTGTTTTCTTGGGAATCCTTTGGCTTTCCTTTTGTCCCATTCGATAGTTGGATTTGCCTCAGCCTTGATTTCGGGAAGGGTGTTAAAACCAGCAATAATGGCATTCTCAAAGGATTTTGAGAAAAAGGTCCTGTCCCCTGGATTTGTTTGCGTTCGTGCTTCCATCTGGTTTGAAATGGTTTGGAAAAACAGTTGAGCTGCTGAGTGATATCTATCCCTGCGCGAAATTGTTGAACAGACCTTTGAAACGGAGAGAAGGCCGTCTATGTATTTACTTGTGCCAGTCACTTATATCTCCTGTCCGCTATATATGTTGGTTGTCCTTTCAAGCTCATTTAGTACCTTCCCTCGCAAGTGGGAAGGCATCAGCACTTCAATATTTGCCCCAAAGCTCAACACCCAAGACAGTAATTCCGTTTCGCTCTGTGCGGTGAACTCAAGTTCGTATCGCCCATCATCCAGGTCCTTAACGACCTGGTCCGAACTCCAGCGGCGTTCTTTTACATAACGCCCGGCTTCTGGAGTGAGGCGTACCTTGACTCGGAACGATTCGCATTCCGGAAACCCGAAATAGTGCGGTTTCTCCTGCTGCTGAATGGAATGTTTTTTTCTGACAGGTTCGGCGGCCGTGAAACGGTGGATAGGCAGATGCATTTCGTAAATAGGCTCAGCTTCTTTGGCCCGTATGTCCACCTTCCAACCGGTGACGTACAGGGCTTCCCTGTAAGACTTAATTTTGAGGGGTGCGAAGTAGTGCAGCTTCTCCTCCTTTTGCCCCAACGCCTTGTATTTGATCTCGCACACGTCCTTGCCCGCGATGGCATTGAGGATCGTCGTGATGATCGCTTCCTGGGGGGTGTAGTCGATACTTCCTTTTAGTATGGCCCCGGCCAAGGATTCGAAGGCTTGCGCCCTGTTGTCGAGAGCCGGGAGTAAGGCCACCGTTTTGTGGATGGTCTCGTCGACCTCTTTCGACAGACCCTGCGGCAGCAGATGGCGGACCATTTCCTTGCAGAGCAGCAAATGGCTGATTTCGTCTTCAGACAAAGCCACTTTGGGTCTGTTTCTCGGCGTCTGGATTTGATACCAAGTCCGCTTGCCTTCCTTGCCTTTCTCCACTCGAACCGAGTAGCTGCGATCAATATCCTCCATCATGCGTATAATGGTCTGTTTGGAACAATCCAATTCCCTGGCAAGGTCGATAAGATAATGCCGCTTGCCAGTGTACATGAGCTGGCAGAAGAGCGTGACGGCCTTCTGAGTCGGCTTGGCGTGTTGGTTTTTCTTGGGCGGCACACGGGTCTCCTTGTGGCGAAATCGGTCGGTCAAAGGCAGCACTGCCTCTGGATGCAATCTTTGATACCAAATAAACCAATATGAAGGAAACCCATAATATTATCGGGATGATCGTATCTGGCCGAGTGGGCTGACTAAAACCCGATGGCGCGCTGTCTGCCCGTTTCGTTTTTAATTGCGGATTCCCTTGCCAGGGCTTGGACAAGATCTGCGTGGCGGATTTTGTTCTTCGGGTAGAACGCGAATCGGTCTCGTATGATCTTGAAGTCTCCAGGTGTCAGGTTTTTTAGATGGCAAATGGCCTGGAGTTCATTGTCGGTCACCTGTCGGCTTACGAGAGGAGCAAGCATCTTATCGTAAAAGGAAGCCACGCCCTTCTTGCCCAGAAAATCGAAGAAAATTTTGTGATTGAATCTTCGCAGTGATGCCGAATCCAGTTCGTCCATACGGTTAGTGGTGCAGATGAGCAGCCCCCGGAAGTGTTCCATCTGGGTCAGGAATTCGTTGACCATGGACGTTTCCCATGATCGAACCGCTTTGTCCCGGCTGAAGAGCAGGCTGTCCGCTTCATCGATGACCAATACGGCCCGTTGCTTTTCGGCTTGCCGGAATGCCTTGGCTATTTGTTGCTCGCTTTGTCCTACCCACGCGCTCAGGAGGTCGCTCGTGCGCTTCACTATCAGCTCCCGTTTGAGATGCCGGGATAGATAACGGGACAGTTCCGTTTTTCCAGTTCCCGGAGGGCCGTAGAAAAGCAGGTTCATGTTGACGCGCAATTCGTCTGAATCCCTTTTGAGGTAGGCGTTGAATGCGTCCAGTTGCTCCAGGAGTGCCGACATGTCTGCATCCAGGTTAAGACCTTCCAGCGAATAATCGTTTTCAATGACGTCATCCCGCTTGATGGATCTGTCGCCGGATATCAACTGCTGGCTGGCTATGAGGGATCGCTCCACCGCTTGGAAGAATGGCCTTTTCTTTCGACCGGCTATTTCCTTGGCCTTTTTGATGGCCATATCAATGGAACCTGCGGACAGCGGATAGCGGACGGCAAATGTTTTCATTTGATCCCTGGTGAGGAGTCCCAACACCTTGTTCTTGGCAGCAACCCGCTGCCAGATGTTGATGCGCTCGTCACGGCCGAGTTTCTGGAACTTCACGCTGTAGGCAAAACGCCGCATGACCGAATCCGGAATGCCGAAAGTGTCGTTCGTTATCCATATTGTCCTGGTGCCGGGACGCTCAAGGAATTCGTTGAGCCATCCTTTATCCTGCTTGTCGCCCGAGAAGATGTAAGCGAATTCGGTGTTGAGCAGGTTGTCCGCTTCGTCGACGATCACCAACCCTTCCTGTCCATTCCCCGTCATATTGAGACAAGCTTCGAGAGCTTTTTTGCGTGCTGAGGAATCGCTGTTGTCAGTTGTCCTGACATTATAGGCATTTTGCCCGATTTTATGAGCTGCCGTCGCGGCGAAGCTGCTTTTACCCGCGCCGGGCTCGCCGTACAAAAGGATATGCGTCGGAGCCGTGTTGTCGGCTTTCAAAAGGGCGAGGATGTGTTCGGCCACGCCTTCTTCAAGGGGAAAGTACTCTAGGGGAAGGAGTTCTTTCTTCGCCTGCTTGTAGAAAAGGTCCTCCATGTTCTCGAGCGGGGTGGTGAAAATTGATTCGACGACCCGGTCAACCGTCAGCGATCCGTATTTGTCTACCAACTCAAGTCTGGAGATTTTCCCGGAAATGGCTTTGTTGAAATCCTGTTGCGAGATATTCAGCATGGTGGAGAAAACTCCTGATTTCCCCTGCTCTCGACAGCTCAAGTGGGAATCAAAGTATTCATTGAGTATATCCCAATTCTCGAGCAGATGAACAGCGAGGATTATAGCCACCTCCGTTTCATTGAGTCGAAAGAATGTTTGCAGAATCTTGCATCCTTTATCGAGGTTGGACTCGTGCGTACCGGGGAAGTCGTGGAGGCGGTTGCTCAATTGCTCATGCAGAATTGATGCGAGTGGATGAGATAGGGCTACCCCGCATTTCTTTATCAGAATTTCAATATTGTCTGCGAGGATGCTGTGATCTTCCAAGTCGTCGAAGTGTTGAAGACGTTCCTCCAATTCTCCGGGGGTGAGCTTTTGGGGGCCGGTAACAGTGATCAGTTCCTTGCATTCGGCCAAAAATTCAGGAGCCCTGTCATTCAGGGCTTTGAGAGAAAACCTGATTGCGTTTTCGTCAAGCGGGATTCCCTTGCTGAGCAACCGCATAAACCAGGTGATGCTGGTTTCAAAAACATAGATATCGTCGTCGCTCAAAAATTGGTCAGGAATACGTTCGATGGAGCCAAAGCCCATAAATCCCTCCTTGGATCAAGATTGCGTGTGCTGGTCTGAGAGTGTAAATGTCGGTCGTTCCAAAATACGGAACAATCTGTTTAGAAAGTATGGCTATCAATCGGGTGGGGAATTTATGTCTTTGAGCCAAGCCGAAACGATGTCCCATGAGAGGGCATTGGGTTCCCTGTTTTGGTGGAGCTTGAACTCTTGCACCACAAAGCCGTCGTAGTCTCTGCCGAGGGCGATTGTGCCGCGTTCGGGCCACAAAACTTTGTAAAACGTGAGTGCTCCGGAAGAAGCTTCGTTGAGATAGCTGAATACGCAGTGGTTCAGTTCCTCTCCTTCTTCATAAAGCTCATGGACGGTTGTGATGGGGACAATCGTGTCAGTGCCAGGCGCTTTAGGCGCAGCAAGGTCAGGACTCTCTTTTTGTTTTATGTATGCAGCCAATTTTTGTTCATCAGTGACTTCGTTTGCCCATTTTGAATGAAGGCTCAGTAACTGCTTGTAATCCGAACATCGCTTCAGGGCCTGCCATGGATCTTGTTTTTCCATGAATTCGGCAATCCGCAGACATTCATAGAATTCTTCGCGTATTCGTTTATAGAGAGAATTGAATGTCTCCTGCTCCCGAATGAGCTTTTTGAAAAATGCGCAACTGAGCAGGTCTTCGTTCATCTCGGAACGGGACAATGCCTTAAGATTAATTGTCCCACAGTGAAGGAGGTGACTTGTGATCGCCGTGTCCCCCGTGACTTTCTTGAGGGCAAGGAATTCGTTGAAGTCATAGTCTACCATCAGGATTCGTTTGATGAATTTTACCGAAAGCGATGGGTTGTACGGATGTAGCTGTTTTACGATCTGTTTCTGTTTGAGCCGAATCAATTCACGACATTCTATATACGACATGCTGCCCGTGCTCATCTGCTCGGCGATGAGCCAAAGCAGGATGGGATTGGAATGGGCGAGATCAATGGCGTAGGACGTGAAGCGCATCAAGCGAAGGATGTTTAGTTGGTGCCATCTGAAAGGTTTTGCCAGTTCTCGTATTTCTTTGGGGATTCTGTCGAGGAACCGTTGGCGAACCGGACACGGCTTTCGGAATCTCGGTTGAGTGAAGAGTAGGCGCAGTCCAGGAAGCCGGTCTACCGGCGTCCATTTTTGGTCAATCCAACAGTAGCAACCAAAATCTGCATTCCACGGCGTCAGGCAGAACGCTGCGCCATCTGCTTTGAAGTAGAGGCAATCTTGGTCCTTTCGGTGATGTATAAGATCTCGGTCTCGTATTTTCATGAATTATTCCTCCCTGCGTGGAGAAATTATGTCAGAGGAATGTTCCAGAAAGCGGAATGTAGGGTCGCTCTTTTGAATTAGGGTGATGCTCTTTCAAAGTGATCCACGGGCCATCCCCTAAATCCCCATCGAAGGCGTAGTCCTGCCAGCAGGTGCTTTGATGGCCGCCAAGGCCGTGTCCGTTATGTGTCCGCTTTTTCCACGACGCCCTGTAAAAAGCGACGACATTCCGCGCTTTCTGCACGTTCTGTTCAAAAGTGGCTTGAAGTCGCTTGGCGGCGATAAGTCCTTTGTTTTTAAATTGTTAAGTGGTTAGTCTGGTTCAGTGCCAACAAAAATGGCATTCAAGAGGTCGTGGGTTCGATTCCCTCCAGCTCCACCAATGATTATAAAGGCTTAGAAGGTTTTCCTTCTAAGCTTTTTTTTCGTGGGATATACAAATGATAGCAAGGTGATTGTGTGTACTTTTCAGCATGGTTAGGCCGTTGGATGTGGCGGTATGGAAAGTGCCTTTTCGCAAAAATGCTCATTTTGAAAAAGAAAAAATTGACTCTTGAATAAAAATGATCTTTTTATAGCATGTCAGCCACTCAGTACAAGGAAGATTGGATTCACCTTACGTGCAAACAAGCTTGTTTAAGGTGTGTTTCAGGTCGTAAACATCGTGACAGACTCACATCTGAGACTCCTTAGTATAGGGGGAGGGGGCTTTTGAACCCAACCCGGTCGGGCGACGGTCTCGGAATTGAACTGAAGGTAACTCTAAACCAGCGAGTGCAAGAGATGAGTAAAGAGCAGGAAAAGGTCAAAAAGATTTATATAGGCTACCACCCCCGGACGCATGACGGCAGCTCTCCGCAAAAACGCTCTCTTGCTGACTCCATTGAAATTATGGAGGCCTTCAACGAAGAGCAGATAGAGGAGAGACTGAAAGCAGAGCTTGTAGAAATAGCCTGTAGCGATCTTTGCGCTGTTGCTGTCATGGAAACAACGATCTGCAAAGTCTGGCAATATATTTAAGACTCGTCCAACAGCCCTTCCTTCATTTTTGCTGTGGTGTCTCGTTTCTTTAGAGAGAATCCATCAATTCACTGCTCAGGTCTCTGTGGCTGGGCGATTTTTTTGGAACGGTCTCCCTCCCAAAAAAAGTCAGAATCCCTTGCAGTACCTCTCTTACCCCCAATAGAACGTGTCGACCAGGAATCTGGAATAGAGGTTGAGCGTCGATTGGCGGGTGTGCGATTCTGCGAAAACAAGTGGAAAATGTTTCTCCAGTCGTCTTCCTGGTAAAATTCCCCCTATCTCCCCTCCTCATTTGCGTGTTCCCGTGTCTTGAGGTACGCCCATTGGTCTGCTTGGTGGCGGAGTTTGATCACTGCATAAATGAGGAATTGAATGGGAAAGCATATTATTGAAGAGGCATCTCGTTGCCTGAGGTGTAAAAAACCGTTGTGTAGTAAAGGATGCCCTGTTTCCACTCCGGCGAACAAGATGGTGGAGGCCCTGCTGGAAGGAGACATGAAGAAGGCGGGTGCCATGTTGTTTGCCAACAACCCGCTGACTGCCGTCTGTTCGTTGATCTGCCCGCACGAGAATTTTTGTGAGGGGCACTGTATCCTGGGAAAGAAAGGGGCACCTGTTCAGGTGAGCAGTATTGAGCAGTATGTCTCTCGTTATTATCTGGAACAGTTCGATCCCGAACGGCCGGTGAACCAAAATAATGGCAAGCGGGTTGCTATAGTTGGATCCGGCCCAGCTGGTATCACGGTGGCCTTTATCTTGGCAGCCCAGGGGTTTGATGTCACTGTTTTCGAGTCAAAAGAGCGCATAGGCGGCGTCCTCCAATATGGTATCCCGGACTTTCGCCTGCCAAAGGATATTCTTGAAAAGCTCAAGGAAAAGCTCCAATCCCTCGGCGTGAAGATTCGCCCCAATATGCTCATCGGACCTGTTGTCAGCATTGATGATCTGTTTCGGGACGACTACAAGGCTGTTTTCATCGGGACTGGGGTGTGGAATCCAAGACCGCTTCGGCTCAAGGGTGAGACGCTGGGGAATGTGCATTATGCTATCCACTATCTCAAGAATCCCAAAGTTTACTCTCTTGGTCGCAAAGTCGCGGTTATCGGCGCGGGTAATGTGGCAATGGATGTCGCACGGACAGCTCTTCGGGAGGGGGCGCAAGAAGTCACTATCCTTTACCGACGTGGTGAAGATGATATTTCTGCCACCAAATACGAATATGAATACGCCAAAATCGACGGTGTTCGGTTCAAATTCTATTCGTCACCGGTGGAAATCACGGAGAGAGGTGTTATTTGTGTGGAGACGCAGGTGGTCCAGGGGGCGGACGGTCGAGCTGGAGTCGAACCTGTACCGGGGTCTGAATCGTTGTTTGAGGCCGACTCTGTCTTCATCGCTGTCAGTCAGGCTCCACGTAACAATCTGACCGGGTTGGAAGTTGGTAAGACCGGGCTGGTCATTACTGATGAAGATGGGCGTACCACGCGTTCCGGTGTCTTTGCATCGGGCGATGTTGTCACCGGAGCAAAAACCGTGGCGGAAGCCGTGAGTCTGTCCAAGCGGTCGGCACAAGCCATTATCGACTATATTGACGGTCTGTAGGACGGTCGTTGCACTGAAGTTTCATGAGCGGTCCGGGGAGTTTGCTTCTTCGGGCCGTCCTTGTCATTCAGTCTTGAAGGTCAGGCTCGGTTTCTTTGCTGTACAATTCTTCGAGTGATTTGGTGAAGTGGCGGACGATGGCGTTTTTGTCCAGTTGACTGCGGTTCTCTTCGGGCAGGAGGAAAAAACTCAGCGAAATGCCGACCAGGGAGGCCAATCCCAAAAAAGCCCTTGTGTCCCTGTCATCCCCTTTCATGAAACGGGCGCGGCGTTCTTTTTGCCGTAAGAAGTATTCGGACACCACATCGGAAACTTCTGGGTCCATGGCAGAGAGAAGAAGCAGTCGGAGTTTTTCTTTTCTCGGATTGTCATCCTCGGCAAGCAGCTCAGTCATGACCTCTCGAGCCAGGTTCTGTTCCCCGTGTGATGAGAGGACACTGTGCCCCATGGAGTGTACCACTTCATTGAAGAGTTTCTTCTTTGAACCGAAGTAGCGGTTGATCAGTGTGATATTGACCCCGGCTGCTGCGGCAATGCTCCGCGTGCCGACGTTCTTGTAGATATCCTGTGAAAACAGTGTCCGTGCAGCGATGAGAATGCGTTTCTTTGTCTCTGCTGCGTTTCGCGGGTGGTGTTCAGGAGGCTTCTGGCTACTTGATGTGCCGTTCCGGACTGACATTTATGTAATTCCTTCTCTTTGTTCTTGACAGAAAGAATCTTGTCACACTACTACTATGTAGTCAACTGATTACATACGCCAATGCGGGCCAATGCGGGCCAATGCGGGCCAATGCGGGCCAATGCGGGCCAATGCGGGCCAATGTGGTTGACGTTGCTCGTGGTAGAGTGGTCAAAGAGTGTAGAAAATATTATACAAGCTGTAATCGTATGATTACAGAACGTCCGAGAGGGTCATATGACACAGGTAAAAAAGCTTTTTATTTTTGTTCTTATCAGTCTGCTGTTTCCTGCGATAGCGGCAGCGGAAGGATCATCCGAAAAGAATATCATCAGTCTGGGGGGAGGCATGCGCGTTTCCACATCGGAATACAAGGATGATGGCACCAGCATCTCCCCTGTTCCTCTTGTGAACTACGAGGGGGAATATTTTTTCTTGCGTGGGCTGACAGCCGGAGCGCACATTTACAAGGATGAGTTGAACGAATTGTCCTTGACCGTTTCCTATATGACGCAGAGTTTTGATGCGAGCGAAAGTGATAATAGTGCCATGCGGCAATTGGATGACCGCGATGCGAGCATGTTTGCAGGAGCCGCCTATAGGGTGAGTTCGGAGTGGGGGGTGGCCAAGCTGTCTTTGTCTGCAGATGTGCTTGATACCAGCCATGGTTTTATCGCTGATGCCTCATATGCTTATCCTTTCAAGATCTCCTTTCTCAAGCTCAGGCCCGTGGTCGGTCTTGAATGGACCAGTGAGGATTTCAACGACTATTATTATGGGGTCAGCGAAAAGGAGTCTCTGAAAAGCGGATTGGATCGATATCGGGCCGGGAGTGGGGTAAATCCTTATCTTGGGCTGAATTTGAAGATCAACCTTGCAGAAGATTTTGATCTGATGTTGAGTACCAAAGCTAAGAGCCTCAGTGAAGAGATTACCGATAGTCCCATGGTCGATCGGGATGTGAAGTATTCTTTTGGTGTCGGAATGAGCTATTCTTTTTAGGAGCAGAGGGCCGCTTCCCTGGAGGAGGAGACGACTGAGAGCGTACATTGGGCAGCTTTGTTGAATGATTTTGCTCCAACAAGTTGATTTTTGGGTTCGTTTGGGGCGACAGTAGGTTCCGAGTTCGGGGGGATCATTCCCTCTCTTTGGGAGAGGGGAATGGTTCCGGGCCGTGTCACATTATCGGAGCTGATATGCAAGCACTCAAACTGAAAGTCTTTCTCCTTTTCATTGCCTACACCCTCTTCATGTTGCTCACCATGGGGATGTATTGGTGGAATATTGATGCCTTTCGTGAACGGTTGACCATTATGGACGAATTTCATGATGTGGTTTCGGATATTCTCGAAACACGGCGTTACGAAAAAAACTTCATGTTCTACCCTGAACCGAACAGCTTGAAAGAAGCTTTGGTCTACCTTGACAGAGCTGAAAAAACCGTTGGTTTGTTGCAGCCTAAAATTATCGCTATAGTCGGCCAGGAAACCTATGGCAATCTTGGGATCAGCATAAGCGAATACCGGGAACTTCTTCACCAGCTTGCCCAGGGCGATAAATCGGTCGCTGTTCGGACGCGGCAATATGGAGCACGATTGGTGGAGTCGGCTCAGGATTTGCTCAAAAAGAAACAGCAAAGTGTTCATAATGCGCTGGACAGGATTTTGTTCCTGCCTATCGCGGTCATGCTAACAGTTCTGATCCTGATCACCCTCGTGTACATCTTGCAGGCCCGTAAGGTCTTGGAACATCTGAAGTATGTGCAGCGGGCTGCGGACGGGGTAGCCAAGGGTGATTACGAGGTCATTCAGAACCTCAGCAGTGAAGACCCGATATCCATTTTGATGCGTTCTGCTTTTCGTAATATGGCCGATGAGTTGGATACCCGACAGGAACAGCTTGTGGAAGCGCGCAAGCTGGTTTCCATTGGAACTCTGACGTCCGGCATTGCCCATGAATTGAATAATCCTCTGAATAATGTTTCCCTGACAGCGGATACCCTGCTGGAAGAGTTGGATGATCTGCCTCGTGCCGAGATGCGTGAACTTCTTCAGGATATCATCAACGAAACAGGCCGGGCCAGTGAAGTGGTTCGTAACCTGCTTGATTTTTCCCGTGAGGAACAACGTCCATTGGCTCGCTTGAGTATGGCGACGGTGGTGGGGCAGACTTTGCGACTGGTCGGAAATCAATTGGCGTTGCACGGGATCAAGGTCGAAGTGGACGTGCCGGAGGATTTACCCAGTATTCGTGGCGATTTGCACTATCTGCAACAGGTTTTCATCAATCTCTTCCTCAATGCCGATCAGGCCATGGAGCAGGGAGGACTTTTACGTGTCGTGGGGAGACAAAATGATGAACACTTGTGCGTCGATGTCATTGATACCGGGTGTGGCATGGACAAGGCGACTCAGGAGCGAATTTTTGATCCGTTTTTCACGACCAAACCTGTTGGTGAAGGCACTGGATTGGGACTTTCCATTATCTACGGTATTCTCAAGAAGCACGGTGGGACCATCAGTGTGGAAAGTAAAGAAGGCAAAGGGACGACATTGACTGTTTGTCTGCCAATCATGAATGCTGATGAGGGAGTCTGATGCAAGAATTTCGTGCAGCTGTCATTGATGATGAGACTCAGGCGGCGAAACTTGTCGGCCGGGCCTTGGAAAAGCTGGGATTTGAAGTCGAGACCTTCGGGCTCGGGCACACTTTTCTGGCGCGTATGGCCGAGGACCCGTTTCAACTCGCTTTTATCGATCTTAAATTGCCTGATGTGAGTGGCATCGCCGTTCTCGAGTCCATCAAAACAGGATTCGAAAATATAGAGGCGGTCATCATAACTGGTCATGCCAGCATCCCCTCTGCCGTGGAAGCCACAGCCAAAGGTGCATCGAATTATATAGTCAAGCCGTTTCGCTTGCAGGAGGTCCGGTCCGTGGCGCGTGAAGCGCTGGAGAAGCTCGAGTTGCGGGAGGAGAATCTCCGTCTCAAGGAAGCTTTGCGGGAAACGCCCCCCCTCAAGGATTTTTTGGGGTCCAGTCAGGTCATGCTCGATGTTTTTGCCATGATACGCAAAATAGCCGGAGTGAACTGTAATGTCCTGCTTCAGGCGGATACCGGGACCGGCAAGGAGCGTGCTGCGCGGGCGATCCACGATCTCAGCCCGAGAAAAAACAAGACATTTGTATCGTTCAACTGTGGTGGCTTTACGGAAGAACTCATCTCAAGTGAATTGTTTGGTCACGAAAAAGGGGCGTTTACCGGGGCCACTGCCACCAAGATAGGACTGCTGGAATCCGCCAACGGGGGAACGGTTTTTCTTGATGAGATAGGAGAAATGCCTCCAAATATGCAGGTCAAGCTGCTCCATGTGATTCAGGAGAGAAGTATCCTGCGGGTGGGAGGTACCCAGCCCATTGAACTTGATATCCGTATCATTGCGGCGACCAATCGGGATTTGCAGGAAGCAATGGCAGCCGGAGAGTTTCGTGAAGACCTTTTTTACCGATTGAATGTCGTAAGTATTTATCTACCAACTTTGGCAGAGCGAAAGGCGGATATTCCCCTTCTGGCGAATCATTTTCTTGAAACCTTCAACGCCCGTTTCGGCAAGGGGGTGAAGTCCATTTCCTCTCAGGCCATGGAAGTGCTGACACAATATAATTATCCGGGCAATGTTCGAGAGTTGGAAAATATTGTGCAGCGGGCAGTCGCTTTGGCGGAAGGGGACGTCATCGGGACGCGGGAGCTGCCGCCGGATCTGCTCAATCTCGCTTTCAGCAGCATTGGTACACCGGGGCTTCTGCCTTTGGAAGTCGTGGAGCGGCGGCACATTCAGCATGTTTTGGAGGCCACGGGGTATAATAAGGGCTTGAGTTGTACTATTCTGGGTATCCCTCGGACCACACTTTGGCGTCGGATCAAACAATATGGGTTGGATGCCGGCGACGAAGAGTGAAATGTCGGATAATATCGACCTGTATCTGGTTTTTCTTGCGGCTACGGCCGCTTTTTTTTTGGCTTTTCCGCAGTGAGAAAACAATCCTGTTCATTCTGAAACATCATTAAGTGCATTTCAGCGATCATATGACCTGCAAGGTCCTCTTTTGTATTCCAAAATGAAACACCAAAGTTGTGTTTCTCCTCGATTTTCTTCTCTTTGTTTATAGTAAAGTGTAATATTATAATAAGTTAAGACTGAGCGGATGGGTTTCTGTGCTCGCCGAGTCCGTTACAAAGAGCACAAAGTCAATGGTTCATTCTGAAACGATTTTTTTGAGAAAAAAGCCACACCAGAAAGTGATTTCTTCTTATATTCATTTATTCCAAATAGTTATATTTTTATCGATCTTCTGAAGTCTGGCATTGGCCTTGCTATTGGGCTGATGACGGAAAGAATTATGAAGAACGTACTTATAGTAGTGGACGAATCGGAATCAAGCCTTTGGCTGGCCTATTACGCAATGGGATTGACTCATCGTATTGCCGCCAAGGTCTCTATACTGTTGGTCATGGACAAGGAATACACCGACGTGAATGAGGGCTCCGACGAATGGATCGGTTCACCGGAAAAGCGGTTGGAATCTGTTCTGGCCGAGGACCATTCCGAGAGGACTCATATCGATTTCTATGTGGTGCGAGGCAGAATGGAAGAGGAAGTCCCGAAATTCATTCGGGAGAATACCATTTCCAAGCTCTTTATCGGGAGTCCGCCGACCTGTCGGGCCGAGAGTTATGCAAAGCTCATGAAGTTGATTGATACGGTGAATACGACGACCCACTGCGATGTGGAGGTGGTGCAGAAAGTTTCTGCACACACCAAGAGACACTAAACAGATCGCCCTTTCAGTCATGGTTGTGAGGTGGATGGGCTGGTGACGGTATGGGCATGGCTCAACGCCGTAGACCGGAATAAAACGGTCGGGCACGGGGTCTGGATGATAGAAATCAAACCGTGGAGGAGTTCTTAATGTTTCATATGTATCTTCCCATCGCCGGGAACAGCGTCAACGTATTCCTGGTTTTCGCCCTGGGAGGGTTCGTTGGCCTGCTTTCCGGCATTTTCGGTGTTGGAGGTGGGTTCCTGATGACCCCGTTACTTATTATGTTCGGCATTCCGCCGACCGTTGCTGCCGCATCGGATTCCAATCAGATAGTTGGGGCGTCCACCTCGGGCTGTCTGGCTCACTACCGGTTGGGCAATGTGGATTTCAAGATGGGATTCCTGTTGCTTATCGGTGGTGTTCTTGGCGGATTTGCCGGGGTTCAGGTCATCAAGGTGCTCAAGGCCATGGGGAATGCCGACTTTTTGATCAATATCACATACGTTCTGATGCTTGGTGGTGTCGGGTCGTATATGTTCATTGAAAGCGTGCAGAGCCTGCGCAAGAAGACACCTGAAGTTGAAGTCGCTGCACCGCCCAAGAAAAAATCCCGGTATACGGTCATGTTGGAACGGCTGCCTTTCCAGACTGATTTCGCCAAGTCCGGTGTCCGCCTTTCCATGCTCATGCCTCTGGTTCTGGGAGTGTTGGTCGGGATACTCGCGGCTATCATGGGAGTCGGTGGTGGATTCATCATGGTTCCGATCATGGTGTATCTGCTTCGTATGCCCATGCATGTCGTGGTCGGTACCAGCCTGTTCCAGATATTATTTACCTGTATCAACGTGACCATCCTCCAGTCATACACAAATCATACTGTCGATTTCGTGCTGGCTGTTCTGCTGCTGCTCGGCTCCACCCTTGGAGCGCAGTTCGGTACACGTATCAGCCGCAAGCTGAAAGGCGAGCAACTCAAGATTCTGCTGGCCTCGCTGGTGTTGATTGTCATGGTCAAGATGCTGCTCAACCTGCTGCTCACGCCTGATGTGTTGCTTGCATACGCCGGAGGTCATTAATCATGAAAAATATTCTCTTCAACTGCATGATGGTCCTGGCTGCTCTGGTATTGCTGTGTCCAGCCGCTTCCGCTGAAACATCCTTGACAATCAGGCCGAATCTGGTCGGTATCGGGACCAATTTCAACGGGACAGATCTGTCCATCTCAGGCACGGTACCCGAAGGGACTGCCGCAGTGATTCGTCTCATGGGCGAGCCTCGCGATGAATTCTTCAAGGAGAAAGGCAAGGCCTTGGGTGTTCTGTGGATGAATCTCAAGACTGTCGAAATCAAAGGAGTACCGGATGTCTTTCTGATGGGGACAGATGGTGTCAGCACCATCGATTGGGAGCACTCCGACCTTGGCTTCAAGGCTGTGAAAGGCGAGACCGATGATCTTGTTTTCGATGAGTTTATCAAACTTATGGAGAATGACGGGTTTTATGAAGTAGAAAAGGATGTTGTTCAATACAAACCTGCGGCAAATAGACAGCGGGGCTTCACGGCGTCACTTTCCATTCCTTCAGCCATGCATCAGGGCATTTACAGGGTAGAAGTTCTGGCTGTCAAAGACGGTCAGGTCATGGGAGTCGCTTCGGAAGAATTGCATACCAAGTTGACAGGTTTGCCTGCCATGCTGTCTGTATTCGCATTCGACCATTCCCTGTTGTATGGTGTCGCCGCCGTTCTTATCGCTATTCTGGCCGGTCTTGCCATGAGTCTGCTTTTCAAAGAACGCGGAGGCGCTCATTAGCGCAGGGAGTTCATATATGAACAGGGTGTTCGACTATATTCGCACTCGATTGCTGCCGGGGCGGCAAAGGGAACGACGTTCCCTGGCCGCCCTGTTCAGCCATTTTCAGCGTGTACTGGAATTGAACAATCGAACCCTGACGACGATCGCCTCGATGCACAGCAAACTCGGCGGTGGCTATATATTTGATCTGCAATATTTGCGCAGTTCCAAACAGTATATGGTGGACACGGCTCGTGAATTGCTTGATGCGTTCGATGCCATGGCACCCGGAAAGTATCCTGAATTGTACGCGAGTTTTCGGGATATCCGTTCCAAGCTGGAAAGCGAACTGGAGCGCCGTCCTATTCTCCCTGATGTCATGGTCATTCCATTTGAAGACATCGGTCCCAAAGACATGGATGCTGTGGGAGCGAAGAATACCAGATTGGGGATAATCGCCAAAACCTCTTCGGTGACAGTGCCGTCCGGCTTCGCAGTGACCACTTCCGCATATCTTTTGTTCATGGAACATAATGGACTGGGAGAGACGATCAAAGGCTATGAAGAGGCTTGGCGCGCCGGTAATCTTCCGGCCAAGGATGCGTCCGATACAATTCAGGCATTGATTCTGGCAGGGACAATTCCAACGCGGTTGCGAAGAGCCTTGAACAGGGAAAGTGATGCCTTGCGTCGGAAACTCGATGACAAGGATGTCCGGTTTGCCGTTCGTAGCAGCGCATGGGGAGAGGACGGAGCCCTGTCCTTTGCCGGTCAGTATGACAGTTATCTCAATGTGACGTCAGAGGGATTGCTTGATGCATACAAAAAGGTGTTGGCGAGTACCTTTTCCCCATCGGCCATGGAGTATCGGCGAGAATACGATTTCAAACCAGATGAAGTCTATATGGCTGTTTCGGTGCAGGGCATGGTTCAGGCCAGAACCAGTGGCGTGATGTATAGTCTGTCGCCGGTCAATCCCAAGATGAATTGTATAGACATCGCTGGAGTCTGGGGGCTGGGTGCCCCTGTGGTTTCGGGGAAGGTCAAGGTGGACCGATTTGCAGTCTCCCGAGACTCCGGCCATGCGGTTTTGTCCGAGTCGATCGCTGAAAAGCCTTTGGCTCAATATGGCCAGCCGGGTGGTTCCGTGGAGATGGAACCTGTGCCGGAGGATTTGCAGGCCGTTCCGAGTCTTTCTTCGGAGGAGATTCATTTATTGGCTGTCACAGCAATGCGGCTGGAGCAGTATTTCAAAAAACCGCAGGATATTGAATACGCCTTTGATCAGGATGGAGCGCTTGTTGTTCTTCAGGCCCGGCCTTTGAGGATTGCCGTATGTGATGATGCCCAGTCCCCGGAGTTGAGCGACGCACTGAAAGCGTACCCGGTCTTGCTCAGTGGTGAGGGAGATGTCGGACAGCAGGGAGTCGGCGCTGGTCCAGTCTTTGTCGCCTGGGAAGGACGAGACCTTGAGACTTTTCCTGATGGCGCTCTTCTTGTGGCTCATGTCTCATCGCCTCAATATGCTTCGATTTTACACCGCGCTTCAGGGGTTGTTACTGACATAGGCTCCCCTTTGGGGCACATGGCAACCATTGCCCGCGAGTACCGCGTCCCGTCGCTGCTCAATGCCAGCCGGGCCACTATGGTTTTGCAGGAAGGGGAGATGGTCACACTCGATGCCGAGCAGAAGACCGTCTATCAGGGGTTGGTCAAAGAATTGAAGCTCCATGATTTCATGTGTGACCGTATGGAGGAGACCTATGAGTATCGGTTATTGAGAAGAATGCTCAAGCTCATAGAGCCCTTGAACCTTTTTGACCCGACCGCAGGGAATTTCACTCCTCAGGGATGTCAGACGCTCCATGATATAGCTCGATTCATTCATGAAAAATCAGTGGAAATACTGACAGATATCCCTAATGCATCCGCAGCTGGGGAAGCGTGTCCTGGCGGGCGTCTGGAGCTTCCGGTTCCACTGGATTTGGTGGTGCTTGATATCGGCGGCGGACTTGCTCCGGAGTGTGCCGGTGGCTTGCATGGCCTGAGGACTCGGCGGACCATCCGGCTGGATCAGGTGGAATCTACTACGCTGCATTCCTTTGTGAACGGAATGACTCTGGATGGTGTCTGGCAGTCGACCCCGGTGCCGGTGGATTTTTCCAGTTTCATGTCGAGTATGACCCGTACTTTTTCGACCGACACGACCGGGGCGCAAAGGATTGGACAGAATCTTGCGGTTATTTCCAATCAATATCTGCACTTGAGTCTCAAGCTTGGATACCATTTTACCATGATTGATTGCTATGAAAGTGTTGATGGCGTGAGAAATGTTGTTCAATTCCGTTTTGCCGGGGGGGTCACAGGAGTGACCAGGCGATCTCGTCGTGCCAAATTCCTTTCAAATGTCCTGAAGACATACGATTTTTCCGTGACTGTCAAAGAAGATCTGGTCGTGGCACGGGCCAAGGGACGAGTCGCTCAGGATGTTCACTGGCTGATGTATATTCTCGGCGTCGTGGTGGCATACACCCGGCAATTGGATGTCTCCATGGTCAATGACGCTCAGGTATTGGAACACTGCGAAGAATTTGAACGCATCGTCAATCAGGCGATAAGTAATTAAATACTGGAGGATTGCAGTATGACCACCTCAACAAAGACGAGTATTCTCATCCTCGATGACGAACCAATCGTTTGCAAACGGCTTCAACCTGCACTGGAAAAGATGGGGTACGAAGTCGAAAGCTTTTATGAGAGTGCCAAAGCAATGGTCCGAATTCAGGAACGGGATTTTGACATTGTTGTCACCGACCTGAAAATGGAAGGAATCGATGGGATGCAGTTTCTTGCCGAAGTGAAGAAACGTTCACCATCCACCGAGGTTATCGTTATTACAGGCTTCGCCACGATGGATACTGCCAAGGAATCCATGCGCAAGGGCGTTTTCGATTTTCTGGCAAAGCCGTTCAAGCTTGGTGAAATCCAGGAAGTCATTCGGAAGGCGGAAGAACACATCCGCAAAGGTGAATAAGAAAAAAATTTCATGCTAAAAGAGAGAAGCGAGGTGCGCCCATGGACATGCTGAAAGCCCTTGTCCCCGTGGAAATGACGTTGGCGTCCAACGTTGCCCTGCGGTACCTGTGCCAGAAATCCGACCTGCTCGGAATCGGTGTACAGCCTATTCATATTGAAGAACCGGATCACAAGCGGCATTCTTCGCAGACCGGTTGGATTCGCAAATCCTGGGAATCCGGGTTGCGACAGGCCGGGTTGGAGGAAGTCCGGCGTATCCTGAAGAGTGAGAAGCTGGATTGTTTTGTCCTTCCCAACCCTATCATTCGTGTTGGCTCCCGTGAAGATAAGATTCTCGAGGAACTGCGTCTTGGGTGGTATGACCTTTTTGTGGAAGGGGAGTTGGCCAATTTTAATACAGGGGAATTTCGCAAGCGCCTTCGGTCCCGCTTTTACAAGCAAATGCCATGTCCGGTTTTGATTGTTCGTAACATGATTCAATCAAACAGACTGGTGGTGTTGCTGGATGAAAAGTCTGACATTGACGGGTTGATTTCAAAATTTTGTCGGTTTTTTGCCGATCAGTCGGTGGATTTTGATTTATGCGCTTATGCCATGGATGATCTACATCAGAATCCCCACCCAGATGAACTGCTTGCCGAAGCGTCACGGCTGCTGGAGGAAAAGGGATATATTCCAGCCAAGACGTATTCTCTGCTCGGAGCACCGGACAGCGCTATCCAGGCCATGCATGAGTATGGCATGCTGATAGCTCACATCGATCGCAAGTCCAACTGCAAGTCCCCTCAGACCGAAGTGCTCGGCCTGGTTTCCTGTCCCATTCTCTTATGCTGGTGATTGAGCCAAGGGAGATTTTCGATGAAATTACTCGTCGCCGTTGATGAAAATGCCTATAGCCGTTATGCGGTCAGCCAGGCAGCCAGATTGGCCGCCAATACCTGGCCGGATGTAGTCATGCTGGCTGTTGAAAAGAAACGTTCATACATTGCTGAAGATGACTTGGAACAGGCTCAGGCTCATCCCAAGACCAGGCTCTTGCGTCGATACCGAGCTGATTTTCTGGAGGCTTTGGGGTCTGATGTCGATCTGTATAGTCACGATGAAAACAGTCCTTTTACTCACACACAGCGAGCTGTTCTGGAAGAAGATACCTCCGGGCGCAAAGGTTTTTTTCTGCATGTCAGGAGCGGCAATCCGGTGAAGGCGATCATTACCGAGGCCAGGGAAGCAGAAAGTGATTGTATCATTATCGGGTGTCACCAGCACGAGGGAGGCTGGGGACGAGGCGCGGGTGTGCCGGGTAAGGTTGCGGATGCTGCTGACTGCTCTGTCTTTGTCATGCGTGAGAGCATGAATCCTTCCAAAGTCGTCTGCTGCCTGGATCATGCCCATGTTACTCAGGAATCCCTTGAGCTTATCAATCAATGTGTGACTTTGTACGGTGCTCAATTAGAGGTCGTCGGCATCCTGAAGCGCGGAGAACTGCGAGAGGATGTGGAAGCAAAGATGGGCGAGGTTCTTGATTATTATCTGAGCCGTGGTGTGCAGGCACTGCTCCGAGTGGTTGATGAAGGTTCTTTGGAGGCATTTGTTGAAGCCGGAGGTCAGGATGATCTCATGGCTTTATGGTTGACTCACAAGTCTCCTTTGCAGCGGCTCTTGCCACGTCATCGAGTGGCTTCTCTGGTGAATCATTCTTCCTCTTCCATCCTGATCTTGCGCTGAAGTTTTTTGGGCGGAAGTGAGCGGAATTTGGCAGGGAAGACGCTTTATCTGATGAGAGGGAGGGAGCTTGGAGAAGAGATGCCTTTCACAAAGCAAGTGGGGCCAATCAATGGCCCCACTTGCTTTGTATGAATCACTTTTTCATTTCCTGCGAGGGAAGACGGCTCTATTTCTTGAGTGTTTTTAATCCCATCCGCATACCGTTGTTTTCGTAGAGAGATAAGACCTCCATATCATTGAACGCATTGCGTTCGGCGAACTGTGTGGCTCGCCACCATGTTGCTTCCAGCAGGTTCTCGCGAGCCTCAAGGTGTTGCGCTGTTGTCATCGGGACGGAAGGAGTCTGCCAACTGATGCCCGTCTGATTGAGGTCATATATGGTGTAGCGCATGGGATGGGTGTTGACCGATGGCGAAACAAAATAATTGATTCCATTGAGTTCCTTGAGGTTCAAGGCGATATGGCGATGCCCGGAGATGACAACCTGGGCATTGGCATGTTTCTCCAGCATGGCTCGAACTTCGGCGGCGTTGTCAACGGTAAACCATTGCTTGGGCCCGCCTTGAAGTTCATCGGCGGACCAGCGAACCAGATTGTGATGAATAAAGATCACATGCATTGCATCTTTGTTGCTGGTAAGTTCTCTGTCGAGCCATTCGAGTTGATCGGCGCTGACAATCCCTCCCCATTTTTTGGGATCATGGGGCAGATTGGCATCCATGCCAATAATACGCAGGCCAGGAACTATTTCGTGCGCATAATGGCGATTGCCTGATTCCTCATAGCCGTGTCCCTCGAAATAGCTCACAAAATCTTCTATGGGCATGTACGTGAACCCTGCACGATGCTTCTGTGTGTCAACGGGGGCGAAGTCATGATTCCCGGCTATGACGTAGTAGGGAGCTTGCAGGGTGTCTAAAGCGGATTTGACTGCTCTCGCATTTTCCCATTCTCCATCCTGAAGCAGGTCTCCACAGACCATGACAAAAGCCAGATTTTCATCCAGGTTCAGGGCTTCCACCGTGTTTCGGACACAATCCATGCTACAGGCGGACATTTTCATTCCGTTTTTTCCCTTGATGTCGGCATGAGGGTCGGAGATGACCGCAAAACGAACTGCCCCGAAGTCTTTTGGGGCTGGGGTGGCGAATGAAGTGGTGTTGGTCAGCAATGTTGCTGCCCCTGCTGTCAGGGCCATGCCCCCCGTTTTCAGAAACGAGCGGCGGGATAGATCTTTCGTCATCACAATCTCCAAGGTTAAAGTTTACAACCATGGAAGATACGGTTTTTTCTTTTGGCCTGTGTGCCTATCCGTTGTCATTTTTGTTGGAATTGCGAAAATCAGAAAAGAGGTTTCACGTTTCAGAATATTTTCCTGCCGTGTTTTCACTGAGAGCGTGTTCTCGGAAACTATAATATCCAATCCCTTGTCGCTGTGTAGATTATTGGAGAGAGTTGAAGAGTCTTGTGGGTCATTAATATTCGCCGAGAGAAGGGAGTCGTGATGCTGAATCTGACACTGAAAACCAAAATGAAAATAAGTTTGGCTGTATGTATTGGAGTCATTCTTGTTTCTCTGCCGATTATGGTCAACGCACTGAACAATATCCACACGCATTGGAGTTCGTATACCTCAAACGCGGTCGTTCGTCAGAAGTTGCTCATGCAGATCAAAGAGCAATTCGGATATGGTGGTATCATTCACAATTTCAAAAATTATGTTTTACGGGGACAACCCAAGTTCAAGGAGCGTATTCAGAATAATCAAACCCAAATTCTCGGGTATTTGGACCAGTATCGTACCTTGGGGCTGACACCTGTGGAAGAAGAGGCTCTGGATAAGATCAAAGGGGTCATGCAAAACTATTTTTCCAATGTGGCCCTTGTGGAAACAATGTGGGCCGAAGGGAAAAGCCCTAAGGAAGTGGATGGCGTTGTCAAGATCAGCGATACCCCTGCGTTTGAGGGGTTCGAGGTGCTTAACAAAGGATTTAACTCCATGGAAGGCAGGCTTATCCTGGGTGTGGACAATTGTATTGCTCAAGTCACTTGGGCGAGCGGGATAACCATTGTCCTGTTGGTGCTTCTTGTCCTCGCTGCCAATCTTCTTCTACGGATTGTTGTTCGGGACATAAGACTTGTTTCTCTTTGGGCATCTCAGGTGGATAGGGACATTTACTATTCTGGTGAACTTGGTTTTAAACGCGATGATGAATTGGGAGATTTGGCGGATTCTGTTCGTGGGATGGCCTCCAAGCTCACAGGAGTCATTCGTGATATTGTGGCAGTTTCTGAAAAAGTAAGCGCATGCAGTGACACTCTTTCTGTCTCAACTGAAGAGATTGCCAAGGGGGCGGATCAGCAAGCCGCCAGTGTTGAAGAGATATCTGCGTCAATGGAACAAATGACGGGAAACATCGGACAGAATGCGGAGAATGCGAAAAGCACGGATGATATAGCCAGAGATTCCGGAGGCAGGGCTCTTGAATGTGGAGAAGCAGTAGCCATGACCGTCAGTGCCATGAAAGAAATCGCTGAGAAAATATCCATCATCGAAGAGATTGCTCGGCAAACGAACTTACTGGCGCTCAACGCAGCCATTGAAGCGGCCAGGGCAGGGGAGCATGGCAAAGGGTTTGCCGTGGTCGCGGCTGAAGTTCGCAAGTTGGCAGAGCGAAGTGGAGTGGCTGCCACGGAAATCAGCGAACTCTCGATCAACAGTGTGAATGTTGCGGATAAGGCCGGGCGCATGTTGTCCACACTGGTGCCTGATATTGAAAAGACCGCAGAGTTGGTGCAGGAAATTAATATCTCAAGCAATGAGCAGAACTCTGGTGCAGAGCAGGTCAATTCCGCCATTCAAATTTTGGATGAAGTGATCCAACGGAACGCGACTGTTTCAAAGCAAACAGCGGATACGGCTCAGGACCTTGTCGCACAGGCTGATTTGCTTGAGGATATTCTTCAAAGGTTTGGCGGCGGTCAAAATTCCCGTCCTGCTCCCATTGTCAAGACGGTGCGAAATCCTGCGGCGTTGCCACAGGGAGGTATTGAAATCGATATGTAGTTTTTCTGTGTACGAATTGGTAGGTGTTTCCCTCGGCTGTCAATGAGAAATGAGATGGTTTGAGGAGAACCAGGGGAGACGTGTTCTGTTTCCCCTGGTTCTCTTCTTAGAGCGTGTATGGTTTGTGGAAGCGTGATTTTTTGGTCGAAGAAGGTGCTGAACTCGGGTGAATTTTACGCTTCCTTTTTGAAGATGATCAGTGGACAGTTCTTGCAGATATCAGCGCCGGGGAACCCGTCTCCGGGGCGTGTGATGGAGCTGCTGCCTGCCTCGATACGTGTCATAAGTCGGTCAAAAGTCGCACCGAATTTTTTGCCGGGAATCATGACATTGATTTCACCACGCTCTGTTTTTCCTGCATTGTAGCTGCCGGAACAGGCAGGAAGCATATTGAACTCCTGTTCAAGGAGTGTGTAGACATTACCGCCGCAGGCTGATGAATTCATGGTGATGCTTGGGCGCAGGGGATGGGTATCGGTTGCTGCCATGTAGTCGACAGCCAGATGGTAAGCCTGCATATTGTCACAGTAGAAATGGACAGTGTCCGGTTCATACAGTCCATCAATCGCACCCAGTGGAGCGACTGCGACTCCCAGAAGACCTTCTTTGAGCTGGGACTTCGACAGTATGAAGCGCTCGGCCTGCTCCGGGTCCGTGGTATATTTTGCATGTCCTTTGATCTCGCCGTCATCAATCCCTTTCCAGCCGAAACTGTACTTGGCATTGCTACAACCCAGTCCTTCTATACCGGAATAGACTATTTGTCCTTTCATGCGTGCGCCGATCTCCCATTGACAGAAGGTCATGGATTTGAGTGGCGTATGGATTTCAGGTGCAGCGTCGTGAAAGGCGTCCAGCTCGGATTGGTCAAAGAAGAATTTGATCGCGATAGGGTAGTGATAGAGTCGAAGCTCCTTCATCAATACGTCCTGCATTTCAGAATAGGTCATGGTAATACCTCCCGAAGGATTTTTGGGTGTTCAGGCGCGGCCTCGGACCAGATTGTTGAGGACGCTTTGTGTGGGTGCTGATTAGCCTTCCGCTTGCGTCGGGGCAATGGGCAATGCTTTTGTGAAAAAATGCACTCGAATTATGTTTAAAATAACACAATCGAATTTGGAATAAAAAATGTTCGTGATACTTCTCTCAATTCTAAGGATGTGATTCTTGTTTTCATGAAAATGCCAAGCTGATAAGATGAGGAGAATCCCATGGAAAAAAGGGAGCAGAGCATGGATCTTCCATCCTTTTTGGAAGCAGATTTATAGAAATATGTTTTTCCATGGGATTGATTCATTGTACGGGATACTTTTTCACGCTTTCGAGGTGTGAGAAGAGGCCGGATTGTTTTTGCCGACCAGACGCTCAAGCTTGACCTTGATCACGGCTGTGCGGTTAAGTACTGCGGCATCGAATGCTCCACACGGGCCGTCATGCTGCCCCATGATTATATCAAGCCCGGCAGTCTTCTCTTCGATTGATTCCAAAATCTGCGCATGCCCGAAGCCGGTGACAGACGTATAATGTGTCGTATACCCACAAGCTTTTTCTGCTGTGACCACATTACTTTCAATGACTGATACGAAGCTGACCAGACCATTCTGCTTAATACAGTCCATCTTGCGACCTTCCTGGGCACTGTGAAAATAGATCGCTCCGTCTGCATATCCGAAGTTCACGGTGACGACATAAGGTTCTTTGCCATCCCAGAGGCCCAGTTGCATGGTACGACACCCGCAGAGAAGTTCTTCAACGGTTTTCTTGTCTTTGATTTCACGTTTTTCTTGTCTCACTTCATGATCTCCTTGGTGAGATTGTTGAGTAGCGTCTTGAGTAAAAAGTCCATGTCAGAGGGCTGATCGAAGGTTGAGCGCATGACTTCCGGCGTTTGTACATGGTTTGTGAGCGGGGCCAACTCATCTGCGCAATTGTCAATGAGAAGTTCCATACTTTCCGGGGTCGTTTCCAGGTGGAATTGCAGGCCAACCATACGTGACCCCAGAGTGAAAGCCTGATGAGCGCATGCTTCGCTTGATGCTATAGCCTGAGCCTTGGGTGGGATGGAAAATGTCTCGCCATGCCAGTGGAAGGCGGTAAACGTGTCTGGCAATCCTTTGCAAAGGGGGTGAGCCTGTCCTTTTCTCGTCAATGTCACTGGGAACCAGCCTATCTCACGATGAATATTTCTGGTGATTTGACCTCCCAAAACCTCGGCCATCAATTGGGCCCCGAGGCAAATGCCGAGAATGCCGAGCGCCGAATCCACCGCCTGTCGAAGGTATTCCTTTTCCATGGCCAACCAGGGATACTGTTCTTCATCATGAACGCTCATGGGACCTCCCATGATGACGAGCAGGTCTATTTCACTCACGGGGGGAAGGGATTCCCCCATGAAAATGCGGCTTCTGCCAAGTGTATGGCCTTGTTCCTGTGCCCAGCTTGCGATGGCAGCAGGGCCTTCGAAAGGGACATGTTCAATGGTTTGTATTCGCATGTATGGGGCTCCTTGGGCTTTTCTTCCATTACTGGCGTATAGCAGGGACATCAAGATCTGCATCCTGAACGTTCCCTGTATTCTTTAAGCACTTTGCAAGTGAAGGGCCAGAACGGTTTTTCTTCTCTTTTGTTGTAAGAACAGGGGGTTATATTCGCCAAGAAAAAGTCGTGTAAAAAAATGAGAGTACGGTTTTTTCTCACATGTGCAAAAATGTGCCGGATGCGTGTGAAATTGTCAAAAGTGAGTACCGGCGGTTGCATGAACGAGAAGAGGCCGCTCCAGGGAGCGGCCTCTTCTCGTTCATGCGTTGGCTTTTTTAGAGTTGTGTTGCAGCGACTCGTTCCTCTTGGGTCATGGAGGCAAGTCGTTTGACTTCGGTCATGTCAAGACCAAGCCCTTCCGCGACGCGGGTGCCATAGTCCTCATGGGTCAGATAAAAGAGAGCGCATTGTCTGAGTTGAATCGGGGTTGGCACGCTCTCCATGCTTCCCAGGATGTTGTTTATCAGATGGGTTCTGTCCTGATCCGACATAACTGTTCCGTAAAGGGTGCCTGGTTGGACAAAATCGTCATTCGGATGGGTGAATTCATGGCGGCCACCGACTCCTTCCAACGGAATATAGGGCTCATTGGAGATGTTGTCCGGGGCAGGGCCATGATAACTGTTGGGCCAATAGTTGGGGCCGCCTCCGCCATTGTGATCCACGCGCATGGAACCGTCGCGTTGATAATTCTGTTCCGGCGCATGCTTGGGCTGATTGACCGGTATCAAATGATAATTGGGACCAAGCCGGTGCAGGTGGGTGTCGTGATAGGAAAAGAGACGGCCCTGAAGCATTTTGTCCGGCGACACGCCTATGCCCGGTACGAGGTTGCTCGGGTTGAATGCGGCCTGCTCGACTTCTGCAAAATAATTTTCAGGGTTTCGGTTCAGGACCATCTTGCCAACCGTGATCGGCGGGACTTCCTTGTGGGGCCATACCTTGGTGATATCAAAGATATCCCACCCAAAGTCTGCAACGTCTTCCGGGCTGAGAATTTGCATTTCGAGTGTCCAGGACGGGTAGTCCCCGGCCTCGATGGCGTTGCGTAAATCGGCAGTGGCGTGGTCCGGGTTTTTGCCGCACATTTCGGCTGCTTCCGGACCAGATAGATTCTTGATACCCTGATCCGTCTTGAAGTGATATTGAACCCAGTAATATTCCCCTTTGGCATTATACCACTTATAGGTATGGCTGGAATACCCATTCATGTTGCGGAAGGTCGCTGGTGTGCCTCGGTCGGAAAAGAGGACGGTCACCTGATGCATGGATTCCGGTGTGAGCGACCAGAAATCCCAAGCCATGGTCGGGCTTTTGAGGTTGGTGGCCGGGTCCCGTTTTTGCGTGTGGATAAAATCAGGAAATTTCAAAGGGTCGCGGATGAAGAAGACCGGAGTATTATTGCCGGTCATGTCATAATTGCCTTCTTCCGTGTAGAATTTTATGGCGAATCCTCTAGGATCACGCTCGGCATCAGCGCTTCCCTTTTCCCCTCCTACGGTTGAGAAACGGACAAAGAGGTCGGTCTTTTTGCCTATTTCAGAAAGAAATGCGGCCTTGGTGTATTGCGTCACATCTGCAGTGACTTCAAAATACCCGTAGGCTCCGGTTCCTTTGGCATGGACGACTCGTTCAGGAATGCGTTCCCGATCGAAATGAGAGAGTTTTTCGAGCAGGTGGACATCTTGCATCAGTGCAGGACCGCGGGCACCCGCCGTTACCGTATTCAAGTCGTTTCCAATCGGTGCCCCGAAGGCACTGGTCAGAGTCTTTTTGTCTTTGGTCATGTCTCTCCTCCGCTGCTTGTATCTGCCAGTCAAATCCATGGACCAGCCTTCGACCACTGGCAAATTGTTTTGGAGCGACTTTACCATGAAATTCTGATGAGCGGTACAGATATTTGAAAGTACTTATGGCTCCTTGTGCACGAGTCTCTGTTGGGTTGATACCCTGTAATTCAGGTGTATTGGGGGAGAATTATCGCTCCCATTAGTCTCATGTCTCATTCCTTTTGCAGATATTTTCCCAGAGTGTCAGACTCTATTTAAGTGTTTCCTTCTTTTTGGGGAATGGTGCTGTTTTGCCATTTGATAACACTTGCAGGAGCGTACTTGGACCTATAGGATAACTGTCTCGGACGGGACGACTGCGAGGTTCTTGCGGTCAATTTTTCGGATGGGATCATTGCTGCCTGGTCATACTTTTCTCCAGCTCTGTGGACTGCGTGCATGACCTCACTGCCTGATCATGGTGGTGAGACGGCTTGTCGTTTCCACGAGAGTGTTTTTTTGATCGGCAGATGTGATTGCTTCCATAATCGATGACGCATCAGTCAGAAGGCTGGAAATCATCGGCAACGACCCTGGAGTGGTTACCGGGGTCGAAAGGATAGTTTGGATCGAAGATGGATAATTTAATGGAATTCACTCCTCTGGCCCCCATGAATGCTGCACCAGACAAGCCCGGTGGTGGCACTGAAACGTTTGCTCCAGAAAATGTTTGTGCCAAAATGATCCGGTACGCAGTCGAAGACGGCAAACTGGCTCAAGTTGATTTTGCCGGTGGTTGTGAGGGGAATCTTAAAGCTATCTCCACACTGTTGAAAGGCATGAAGGTTGATGATGTCGTTCGTAAGCTCCAAGGGATCACATGTGGATCAAAAGGGACATCCTGTACGGATCAGCTGTGCAAGGCTCTCTCAGCACATATGCAAACGGGATCATAAGTCCATACGTGATCTTGGTGTTGTGCACGGTTTCACGACTTTTTTTTGTCGTGGCATCGGGAAGTTGAAGCCGGAGTCCCGGTAAAACAGGACTCCGGAAGGTTATATGCTTCTTTCAGGGGCGATACGGTGTCGGCTGTACCGATGTCTTTCGGTTCACGAGATGGGGGTTTCTTCCATCATGAGTTCCGAAAATTGGTCGACTGAAGCTTCAGCCTTGGCCAGGGCTTCAAAGCAGGCAATGTGGGTGACTGCATCTCCCTTATAGACCGAGGGCAACGACTGCACGCCGATGACAACGCCGTTTTTGGGGGATTCCAATGCGTAGCTCTGATTACTGAATGGGTCATAGATTGTCCCGAGTATCTCGCCTTTTCGCACTCGTTGTCCCAGTTTGGCCCCGGCTTTGAAGACTCCGCTTGCAGGGGCACGGCACCATGTTCGGTCATGAGCTATCTGCATGGGAACTTTTTTTCTGCGGGCAGTTTTACGTGGGGTGAGCATCCCGAGATGTTCCATCAGTGAGGTCAGTCCGCGCACTCCGGCCCGAATGGAGAGTTCATCGAAACGAAGTGCTTCGCCTGCCTCATAGAGTAGGGTTTTGACCCCGCATTCTTCCGCTGAATAGCGCAGGGATCCTTCGGCCCCGGCAACATTCAATGCCAGTGGGGCACCATAGGCTTCGGCCATACCGAGCACGACCTCATCATCCATGTTCCCCCGCAGGTGCGGGAGATTGGTCCGGTGATTGGATCCGGTATGGAGATCCACGCCGAATTGGCATGGTGCTACCACGTTTTCAAAGAGTACCTTGGCAAGCTCGGAAGCCAGAGAGCCTCCAGCCTTGCCAGGAAAGAATCGATTCAAATCTCTTCTGTCCGGGAGATAGCGAGCATTGGCGATGAATCCGTATATGTTGACGACCGGGACCGCATAGAGAGTCCCGCTCAATCTTTGCAGACGTTTCATGCCGACCAACCGCCGGACAATTTCAATGCCGTTCATTTCATCGCCATGAATGGCAGCTGTAATGAATAGCGCAGGTCCTTCCCGACGGCCGTGAAAAACGTGAACCGGCATCCCTGCTCCCTGGCGAAGCGATGTATCGGGTACTGGAAGTACCACGGTTGCAGATTCACCGGGAGCAACGGTTTTGCCAGCAATTTCTACGGGCATTCTCTTCATGACCACCAGCCCTTGTGTCTTTCGGGGAGCTTTTACCCTTTGCCCCGAGTCTGGGTCTTGCCGGGTTTGGCATTCTTTTCAATGAATTTGATAATCTTGGCGGCAATATTCAAGCCAGTGGCTTTCTCGATTCCTTCCAGACCGGGAGAGGAATTGACTTCCATGACCACTGGTCCATGATTTGACCGCAGCAGGTCCACTCCGCATATGTTCAGGCCCATGATTTTGGCCGCTCTGACAGCGGTGGACCGTTCTTCAGGCGTGATTTTGACCTGAGTTGCAGTGCCGCCTCTGTGGATATTCGAACGAAATTCGTCTTTTCCGGCTGTCCGTTTCATGGCAGCGATGACCTTACCGCCCACCACAAAGCAGCGGATGTCCGATCCCTTGGCTTCCTTGATGTATTCCTGAACCAGAATATTCGCTTTAAGCCCCTGGAAAGCCTGGATGACACTTTCTGCTGCCTGGCGATTCTCGGTCAGTACCACGCCAATGCCCTGAGTTCCTTCGATCAGTTTGACAACCAAGGGCGCGCCTCCGACCATTTCGATGAGGTCACCTGTGAATTGCGTTGAGCTGGCAAACCCGGTGATCGGCAGGCCTATGCCCTTTCTGGAGAGGAGTTGCAGGCTCCTGAGTTTGTCCCTGGAGCGGGTAATGGCAATGGATTCATTGACACAATGGACCCCCATCATCTCGAACTGACGGACTACGGCACACCCGAAAAATGTGATGGACGCGCCGATACGGGGGATAACGGCATCGACATTCGTGACCTGCTCACCCTTATAGTGAATTGAAGGGTTATGGGATGTGATGTTCATGTAACAACGAAGAGGATTAATGACTTGAATGTCGTGACCGGCTTCTCTGCCTGCATCAGCAAGGGCTTGAGTCGAGTAGAGGCTGCTCTTGCGCGATAAGATGACAATTTTCATGTTAGATTTCCCCTTTGATGTGCTCTTTGTAAATAGCGGCGGCAGTCTTCCCGCCAGTCTGCATGGACAGATTGGGATCGACAATCAATCGTCCCGACATTGCGTTTCTTCCCAGAAGCATCCTGAACTTCATTTCATCTCGATTGGTGAGGGTCAGCTCTATGGGCCAGGTCCGGCCCGCGATTTGAAGAGTGGTGCCTATGACATACCGCTTTTGTGTTTGTCCACCGGAATTCGTGACCTTTCTGCGGTCAACCAGAGGAGCAGTACACGCGATGGAGACCTCGTCATTTCCCTGCAAGGGGTGAATGTTGAACGCCACGAAGTTGACACCGTTCTCCTCGAACGGAGTTATGTCGAAGGCGTGTAGGGCAGAGGTTCTCGCCCCTGTGTCCACCTTGGCTTTGATAGCCGGTATTTCTAGATCCGGCAGAGCGAGCCATTCCCGCCAGCCGATGATCATTTTGGGCCCTTTGGCTTGCGTCACTCTCTGTCCTCCTTCTGTCTCTTCTCGTGATTGGATGAGCCGTGGCCCTTTGGCATCGTGTTTATGGTTGCTCATCAGCAAGTTCGACTCCGATTGTCTTCATTTCGAGAAGAAAGTTGGTAATAATGAAGTCCTGACTCTCTCTGGTCATGCGAGCCCTGCACAAATATCGTAATGTGATGCAGAGTCCTCCCGTGCTGATACTCATGTATGCCCTTGGGGTGAGCTTTCTGAAAAAGATATTTCTTTTTTCAAAGATATGCTTGACCCGGTTGAGGTCGATGGATTCTCCCCGATAATACATGTCAACGATCTTGAAGAGGGTAGCCCTGGCTTTTTCCCAATCACTCTGCCTTGTAATGGCGAACCTGACTTCATTCCAGAGGTATCCGGCCCCTCGGGTGGCATTGACCACTGGATTGGTTACGGCCATGGCGTTGGGAACCTTGACCAGTCGCCCGGTACTGTGTCCTGTGGATTCTTTTTGGCCGACTTCGAGAAGGGTGAAGTAGAACAACCCCTTGTCAATGACATCGCCGGTAAAGTCTCCCAGTTGGACCCTGTCACCGATGGCAAAAAGTTCTCTCCAGAAAATAACGAAAGAGCCGAGAAAATTGAGTATAAGTTCCTTGGCGACAATGGTCAGAGCCGCTGCGACAATCGTCAGGGCAGTGAGAACGGGACCGATACCCTCAAGCCAGATGAAAATGAGGGAGATGCCAAAAAAACAGAGGGCAGAGTATTTGATGGCAAAATGTGCTTCTGAGCTTGCCTTGCCTCCTTTGGTTGCAATGGATATGGCGAGCTTGGCGAGCAGGTACACGATGACTGCCAGGGCAATGCTGTGCAGCGCTTTGACAAAATAGTGGTTATTCAGAAGTTCTGTTACGTCTATATTCATCTTGGTATCCGGTTCTTGTCTGTTGGTTGTGCTCTTTCGCGAGTATAGCGGAAAAGCGATATAAAAACGACATGAGAGTTATCTTGGCTTGTTGGAGGGAAACGGTATGCTGCATTTTCTTCGTTGGAATCAAATCAAACTGGATGCTGCTCCGGGGAGTTTGGTCTATGCCGGAGCGCAGAGGGACTTTGTTCCTTCTTTGCAACACTACATGTATAATACGAAAGAACTCATTGAGCGCTCCCTGAAGACAGTTGACGATATTCAGCTGAGTTCTGACCACATGAACCTGCTTGTGCTCATCGGAATTCACCAGTCCGAGATCATCCGTGACCTTGGGAGAACATTACGCCTTCCGACACTGCTCCTTGAAGATGTCCTGAACACGGGGCAACGGTCAAAATTCACATGGGCCGATGACGAGACCGGATTTATTGTCATGCGGCATATGGAAGTCAAGGACGAAAAAGTACAGGACGAACAAGTCAGCATGTTTTGGCGTCAGAACATGATTGTGGTTTTACTAGAAGATGAGAGTGATATGCTCTCCGGGGTTCTGTCCCGCATCCGATTGGGTAAGGGGCGGATTCGTAGCGCCGACTCTGTCTATCTCCTTTGTGCCATTCTTGATTCCCTGGTGGATCACCATATGATGGTCCTGGCCAACTTCAGTGAGGCGGCTCAGGTGCTTGAAAGCAAACTGGCAACCAATGCTTCGGATCAATTCCTTGGTCGTTTGTATGAATTGAAGCGGGAGACGATTCTTCTGAGAAACCTCTTGATGCCGATGCGGGAGATCTTCAAGGGACTCATGAGGGAGGATTCCGAAGTGCCGGAGTCTGTTCTTCCTTATCTTCATGATGTCGCAGGGCATTACGAACAGACAATGGAGGGAGTCACGTCCCTTCATGACATCATGAAGTCCATGATTGACTATCAGATTTCGCTCATAGGCATTCGTACTAACAAGGTCATGCAGTTCCTGACTGTCATTTCAACCATCTTCATTCCATTGACCTTCATTGTGGGCATCTATGGTATGAATTTTGATAACATGCCGGAATTGCACTGGCAGTATGGTTATTATGGTGTTCTTGTCATCATGGCCTTTGTGGCCGTTGCCATGTTCCTGTTTTTTCAGAGGCGAAGGCTTCTGTAAGCGAAAGGCTAGAGTGTGTTGGCTTGCCGGAACCACCCAATGATATCCTGTCGCCAACGGCCTCCGGCTCCTCCGAGTACAAGGAAGTATGGGTTGAGGATACTTTCTTTGCTGTTGTAGACAAGGGAGTGACCATTCTCGTCCACAAGGAAACCTCCGGCTTCGGTGACGACACAATGGGCCGCTGCCGTATCCCATTCACTGGTCAGACCTAGGCGTGGATATATGTCGGCGGTTCCGTCGGCCACAGCGCAGAGTTTGAGTGAACTGCCCATTGGGATCAGGGTCGGTTCTTCCAGGTTTCCGAGAAATGCTTTGATAGCCTGGCTCTGGTGGGAGCGACTTCCAACAATCTTGAGAGCAGCGAATGTCTCAGGCGATGACGCATGGATCGGCCGAGGACTGCCGGATATCCCATGCATCCGAAATGCTCCTTTGCCTTCTTCCGCATACCAGCAGATGTCCTGGGCAGGGGCGTAGACTACACCCAAGGTGGGGATATTCTGTCGGATCAGAGCGATGTTGACCGTGAATTCCCCATTTTTTTTAATGAACTCCTTGGTCCCGTCCAGAGGATCGATGAGCCAATATTCTTTCCACCCCTTGCGTTCTTCCCATGGTATTTCCACTGATTCTTCTGAGAGTATAGGGATGTCCGGGGACAATTGTCCGAGTGCATGCACTATCAGTTCGTGAGATGCCCTGTCTGCCGCAGTCAAGGGGCTTTCATCTTTCTTGAAAACGACTTCGTAATCAGACGAATAGATTTCCATGATGCGGGAACCGGCGGAGCGGGCGATTGAAATAATGGATGCAAGGCGATCATGTTCGGTCACTGGGAATGCCTCCGGCTGGCAGGTAAAGGATTGCGTCCTGTTTTGCCTGTCTGGATTGTTCAGGCTGCACATCGTGTCTTTTTGCGTGATGATATCAAGTGATGGTTGAGAATCTGTCCCATTGCGAAAAAGCAGAGCCTTCCTTAATGAAAGGAAGGCTCTGCGGTCAAGGGCATTCGGATGTTCTTTAGAAGAAGTCGGTTTGCTGTGTGTGCTCGAGAATATAGTCAGTCGGGTCCGGGGTTGATGTATCAATATTGGAATGCGTGGCAATGAAGGATGAAATATCCGACTGGTCAACGCCGTCCAGTATCAGCCATGTATTTTGGTGACTGGCATCTGTGCCGATGAACAGGGCAGTATAGTCTGTTCCGGAATCGACATGAAGGATATCATATCCATTGAGTTGAATAGTGTCTTCAGCCGCATTGAAGTCAAGGACATGGACCAGGCTGTCGTTCCAGCCATCAGTCACATTGGTCGAGTTGATCACGATGGTATCAGCTCCATCGCCAAGGGTCACTTCGTCGTGGTATCCTGTGCCGGAATTGTATCGGTCGTCTCCGTCACCGAGATATGCTCGGTCATTGCCATCTCCGCCATAAATGGTGTCGTTGCCGCTTCCTCCATACAGAATGTCGTTGTCATGACCTCCGTAAAGACGATCATTGCCATCGCCGCCGGAAAGGACATCCTCGCCGTTTCCGCCAATGAGCGTGTCATGCCCGGTTCCACCGTTCAGCGTGTCGTTACCGACATTTCCCCAGAGAGCATCATGTCCTGCTCCACCATTGATTGTCACATCCTGATATGTCAGGGAATGGCTGCTCATATCGACCAAGTCGTCGCCGTCTCCTGCATTGATGACCTCGATGTTCACAAGCCCGGCTTCGGCCGTGCCGCTGTGAGTATACTGATCATCCAGAAAGAGTGCATTGGAGTCGTTTGTCAGGGAGAGAGTGTCGTGCCCTGTGCCACCTTCGTATGTTTCAAAGGTGCGGGTTTTGCCGTACAGAAAGTTTGTTTCATGGATGGGGTCCAATCCTGACGTGCTGGTATAATTTGCATATTGGAGCCCCCAGTATGCATCTATGACGTAGTTGTAGGAATCTCCGGTATCGATTCCCGGAGTATCCGGTCGATCGAGTTCAATCCCGGAGCTTCTGGGAATCCCGGAATTTCCGTCAAGGGCGTCAATACCATCAAACAACCCCCCGTTGTCACTAAAGGCTTCCACAATACCGCTTCCACCATTGGCGGCCGCATCAGCCGCAGTTTCCAGCTGGGAGTCGGTGGTTCCCATCAAGGATGCCATGAAATCCGGCGCGGAAATATCCACTCCCCCTGGCATCTGAAATGCTTCGACAGAGACAGTGCCGTCTTCAGCGATGATATTGTTGAGAAAAATCTGTTTTCCATCGACAGTAATAATCAGGGTGTTGCCGACGACCTGCATTTGGTCCGGGTTGAGGTCAAACTGGAACCGGATGTCTTTTTCAGATGCGACATTATATGAAGCGGCATCAACGCTCGGTATTGCTATTGATAGTGCCATGAAACACCTCGTCGGTTGTTTATAATGGGAATGGTCTCAATTCTCCTTGATATGAAAGAAACATGCCTTATATCGTTAGGTGCATAATTCCGATGTGTTGTACTGTTCATAAAAGAAGTTCTTGCTGAAAAGATGCGGAGTCCGGAAAAAAAGGATTCCGTGTCACAAGACAGTGAACGTTGACAGCAAAGCAGTCTCTCCGTGGCCAGTCAGACCTCAACTCCTTATAAGGTTTTCAGGAGCTCCTGCATCTTTTCACGTTCCGGGAAAGTGCCTTTTCCGGTCAAGGCAGATTGGGCAATGCGTCGGGCTTCAGCCGTATAGGACCATTTGGCCAGAACCGTGGCCAAATGATAGGCTATTGTTTTGTTCTCAGGCATTCCTTCAAACGCCTTACGCAGAGTTTCTATGGATTGTTCCCTGTTGCCGAGCAGGTGATATATCCATCCCAACGTATCCAGGGATTCCGGGGTGCCTTTAGCTGCCGCTGTCAGGGCCAGGCCAAGAGCTTTTTCAAGCGTTTGGGTGTCTGTGTGTGTTTCGGCATAGAGATAAGCCAGATTGTTGGCCGCTGGGCTGAAGTCGGCTTTTTTTTGCAAAACCGAGTTGTACGCCTCGATGGCTTTATCGGTTTTGCCTTGAATCTGATAGATTTGGCCGAGGAGAAATTCTTCAATAAGAGCATCAGGATTTTTAGACAGGGCTGTCCTGCATTCTTGAATGACCTTGTCCATTTGCCCGGTTGCCAGGTAGACGCTGATCAGGCGCTGGTAGGGGACGCCCCAATCCGGTTCCATTGTGTTGGCGAGACGAAATTCTTTTTCCGCATTTTCCATATCCTTGTTTGTCAGGCTCAATCTTCCGAGTATGTCGTGAAGAGCAGGACTGTTCGGCATGGTTTTGAGGAGGCTCGCCTCATAAGACACAAGGCGTTTCTTTTGGCCTGACGCACTGAGTGCGAAGAGTTTTCTTTCGATGGCTGCTGCGGATTTTGGGTGGAGCGCAAGTACCGTGTCATAATATGAGATGGCCTGGCTATACTGTTCGGCCGCTTCAGCCAGGAGTCCAAGTCGCAGCAGAGCGGGACCATGTCCGTCAGTCAAATTCAGTACTTTTCGATAGAGTTCGGCAGCGTGCTCATTTTCTCCACGCATCCTTTTGACATCCCCCAGAGCGATAAGCAGGGCTGGATCTTCCGGGGTTTGTTGTATGAGTTTGTGTAGCTCCTCTTCGGCGAGTGCCCATTGCCCGTATCGCGCATAATATTTGACCAGAAGATTCCTGGAAGGTGAGTAGTCTGCATTTTTTGCAAGGATATCATGGAGTTCTTCAACTGCCATCAATCCTTTATCCTGCGCCAGGTAGGCACGGGCCAAGAGGTCTCGGGCCTTGTAGTTGTTGGGCATGTCGTTTCGTACTATCCGCAGGTCGGAAATGGCTCCTTCGATATCTTTCAGGCCAAGACGGGCCTGGGCGCGCAGGAACATGAATTCGGGTGAAGGATTGCGTCCAATGGCCTCATCAAAATAGACGAGAGCCTGAACGAAATTTTTGTCCTTGCTTTGCAGGAATCCCAGTTTGGCCAAGGCCTGGGCAGTCATGGGATGATCAGGGAATTGTTCAATAATATGAGTGAGGGATGCCTTGGCCGTCGTAAAATCTTCCTTGGCAATGAGGATATCAACTCGAGCCAACTGAATACGGATGGCGTCGGGGTTATCATGCAACATGGCTGTAATGGTTTGCAGGCTTTTGTCAAATTGCTTGGTGCGAAGATAAAAGCCTGTCAAGGCAAGTCGGGTGTCTATGTTTGCAGGATCGGACCGCACGACATCAAGAATCGTTTTTTCAGCTTTTCGGATTTGTCCGGATTTTTCATACAACCGAGCAAGCATCATGCTGACGGGTGTTTTCTTTTCGGATATTTCAAGAAGCTTCAGGTAGTGTCCTTCCGCAGCGGTGAAGTCTCCCGCTTTCTCAGCCATGGTTGCGGCCTTGAACCTGAATGCGATGTTGGAAGGGTTTTCGCTGATTGATTGCTCAAGAATCTCATATGCCTTTTCCAGTTCATTCTTTCGTTCATAGGCCGTCACCAGGCCAAGAGCGGCATCGGTATTGCTCGGTTCTTCCGTTAGAATCGCTTTGAGGATATGCATGGCTCCGGTGTGATCTCCCTGTTGCAGGAGGAGTCCGGCATGGAGCAAATGGGCATCGGTATTGGTTGGCTCGTTTTCCAGCAGTTGTGTTACGAGAGTCTCCGCTTTGTCGTATTGCCGGGAGAGCAGATAAAGCCGGCCAAGGCCTAGTTGCGCCTTGGTCAAATCCGGGTTGATTTCCACGGCCTGACCATAGGCTCCGAATGCGCTTTGCCAGTTTTGTTCTTGAATGGCACAATCGCCGAGCAGGAGATACGCAAGAGCGTTTTTCGGGTCCAGTTTGATGGCGTTTTTGGCCTCAATGCGTGCATCGGGAATGTTCCCCTCGGCATAATACGCCATGGCTTTTTGATAGACCTCGATACTTTTTTCTTCTGAAGAGGCGCACGCTACGCAAACGAGGCATATGAGAAAGACGAAAACTATTTTTTTCAACATGCTGACTCCGGCAATCAGAGGCTCAGGAAGCCCCGTCCTTATTGAGAATGACCCATATGGTCTTGAGGAGAATCCTGACGTCTCGCATAAAACGCCACCCATCAATGTAATCGAGGTCCATGCGGACAACATCCTCGAATTTATTTATTTTATTTCTGCCAGAGACCTGCCATAGACCGGTGACACCCGGTTTCATGGAGATTCTGCGGCGTTCCCATTTCTCATAATGACTGACTTCGTCCACGGTTGGGGGGCGTGTCCCGACCAGACTCATTTCTCCGCGCATGACGTTGATGAATTGAGGAAACTCATCCAAGGATGTTTTTCTCAGGAATTTACCGACCTTGGTAATGCGAGGGTCATTTTTCATCTTGAACATGTGACCGTCCATTTCATTGTGGGCCATGAGTTCCCGCTTCCGTGCTTCTGCATCAAGAAACATGGAGCGGAATTTGAACAGCTTGAATTTGCGATTGTTCTGGCCGACTCGGACCTGACTGAAGAGGATGGGGCCGGGGGATTCCATACGTATGGCGATGGCAACAGGTATATATATAAGACAAAAGATCAGGAATCCTGCCGCACCACCGATGATGTCCAATATCCTCTTGTAGAAGAGGCCTGTCGCGTTGATGGTCGTTCCGGCAATACTCAGGGCCGGGACATTATCGATACTGTCGATCCTGATGCCCCACCGTTCTTCCCCCGGAGTGAACATGGCTGGAACGATTCGACATGTCAGGCCCATTTTCTTGCATATATCCAGTCTGGATTGAAAGTCGAAGGGCAATGAGGGCGGCAAGGCAAAGACGACCTCGTCAATATCCTTTTCCACGGCAATATCGGAAAAAATAGTGGCGTCTCCTAGGTGTGGGATGTCCTCGACAGGTTCTGAGCCGTTGACGGAAAGCCAGCCGACAATGCAGTGGCCCCAACTGGTTTGTCTGTGAAAGGCTTCGGCCACGGCCTTCACTCTGGCGTGATTGCCGACAAGGAGGATCCGACGCATGCTGTATGCATTGGCATCTTTCCTGAGAAATGCGTGAAAGAGAAAACGGACAAACATGGTCCCGGCAAAAACCATGGCTGCGTAACTTCCTATGAAAATTCGTGAAATTTCTTCCTCTTTCACAAAAAACATACCGAGGGTCAGCAGGGAGAAATCAATGGATACAGCGACTGCGCATTTACCCAGTGCAATAGAGAAAGGCGGGTTGAAATGGGATGTATAAAACCCCAACTGTCCGAGGACAAAACAATTGATGAACATCAATGAAAGTACAATCGAGGTGAAAAGCCCTCCATCCATGACCCAGTTTGGCGCTCCGATGAGCCAGCGGATGTAGTAGGCCCCGTATCCGGCCATGATGATGACGAGACCGTCCAAAATCAGGGCCACGTTGGTAGTGACATATACTTGTTCCTTGTACATGGTGCGTCTTTACTTATACCGGGTTTTCATATCCGGCAGGCAGAAATGGTGTGAGTCGCCCCCTGAGTTGGCGGGCAAATGAATTGAGAGTTTTTTGTGTCTCCATGACAGAGGAATCAGGCCTGACTGGCATTTCCAGACGAATAAGAGCCCCATCGGTCCTTTGCCGGAAGAGTGCATCTACGAGAAGGTGCCATTTGTTGAGCCATTCGTTCACCACGACACGGCCGCGCTGCAGGAACCAGAAATTGGAAATGATGGTCTGTCCATTCTTGTCCAGAGTCATCTGCGTAACGGGGAAATTCCGTTCATCGGATTGTCCGGCGTCGAGGACCTGCTTGTTCATGATATCCCACCCTCCGCCGACCAGACATGATGTGGGCGCATGAGCGGCGTGACTTGTGGTTTGCTGATCGTACCATGATATCAGGACGTAAATGGCATCTTGTGTGTCTTTATTCCGGAAGACCATGTTGACATAATCGTCTGCTCCCAGGCTCTGTACAACCGGTTGGGAAAGGTAAATTCTCTGCCCTGTCCAGGGGCCGATCTGTGCAGAAAAACTTGTGAAATCATGCCGCGCTTGAATGCGTTGTGCCGGGAGCAGATGGAATTGGCTGTAGAGCATGATGCCCAGGAAGCAGCATGCGGCAAAACCGGTCCATTGAGTATGCGGTAGAATCCACGGGGGGAGATTCTCTTGTGACCGGACGGGGTGGTGGGGCCGGTCGGCAAGAAGCCATGCGCACGCCCCGAGCAGCCCAAGTGAAAGGACATAGACAAGCCAGCCTGAAAAATCGTGGAAGAATCCTTCCGCCAGAGCCGGGTTGATGAATTTGGTTAAAACCCCGGTCAGGGCAATGCGAAAGGCATTGGAAAGGATCGTGACCGGTATGGCGATGGCAAGAAGCAGAAGCCGCTTCCGTGGTGCCGAAAGGAAAAACCATCCGACAAGTAAGGCCATAAGCAGAGATGGCCATAAATACCTCAACCCGCTACAGGCATCGACCACCTGGAGTTGAATAACTCCGAGATCAATAACATTCCCTTCACGATAGACCGGTATCCCGATGAATTGAAGCATTTTTTCTGAAAGTACAGAGGATATCAGCCGTAATTTGAGACTGGTCATTCGTGTAATGAAAACAGGTGGTGGGACAGCAAAAAATCCTACCAACATGGGCATCCAAAGGCTTCTGATTGCCTTGTCCCCAAGATACAGCAATGCTATGCCGCAGAGTGAAATCCACATGGCGAGGTGGACAAAAAATTTGAGTGAAGCAAAGCGTCCTATGTGAAAAAACAGGACCGCGACAAGGCATATGGCAAGGCCGAGGAAGGCTCCGCCTCCTAATTTCCCTGCTCTCTTTCCTCTTTCGGTCCAGAGCAGATACCCAACGATGGGTAGAACCAGATAACAGTGTGAATAATCCTCGGCATTCCATTCGTGCAGGAGAATGGGGAAGTCTGACCAGAATACAACAATCCATGCGATGGAGGCTGTACAATAGAAAAAATTTCGTCGCGTGAGCATGGTCGCCTTGCTTCAAGAAAATAAGGGTGAATATTCAAAAAAAGGAGGAAACCGTACTCCGAGTTGGTGTGCGGTTCCCTTTCTCTCGAAAGATTCTTGTTCAATCAGGATGCTCTCAGTCGACGAATTCCGACCATCCCCACAAGTCCGGAAAGTAACAGAAACGCACTGGCCGGGAGTGGGGTCGGATTGTAAACAAGCGCATCAAATTGCTGGCTACCATATGAACTTCCGAGGTTCTCACCAATGAAGATTAAAGAATCTATGGTGAAAAGGGTTCCGTCGTCATCATTCAGTACCGAGAAAGAGAAAATGCTTGTGGGCAGACTTTGCAGGTCGAATGTAATGGTGTTGTTGAGTACCGTTGTCGCAATATTCAGAATGTTTGCGCTGAAGTCTTTGATTTGAATTGTATAATTGAGATTGCTCAAGGATTGATCCAAGGTCACTGCCAAGGACCCACTTTGTTTTGTACTGCTGGCAAGGGCAAATTCCCATGCACCTTTATTAAAGAGGATTGACGGGTTGGCACTGGAAGTCGATGTCACAAGGGATTGCAGTCCACCGGCTTGAGAAATATTCCAGTCTCCGGTGAAAGTAGTGTCGATTCCACTGATCTTGTCAGTGAGTGAAGAACTGTCCGCAGATCCGCCTGTTACTGTCCCACTCCAGGAGCCGTCAGTGAAATAGGCTTCGTGAAAATATGAAAGCGAGACTGCATGAGCACTGGTGGCGCAGAGCAGCATAATTGTACTTGATATAATCAAGGACTTGAATTGCATCATTCCCTCCATTCTCGTATTTGCAGCAACAATGAAATATCTGTGCCAAGAAAAAGAAATGGTTTTTAACATACTGTTTAAAATGGTTAAATAAATATATAGAGGGATGTTGGAAAAGGGGGGAGCGTCTTTGTCTGATAAATGCAGACATGGATAAACCCGGATATCCATGAAACAATCGGGGGGGAGCCTCAAAAGGCTGTATAAAAACAGACGATATTTGGCGTTTTGAGAATGGTGGAAGTAGAAGGGCACCGCTCTATCCGGTGAAGAAGCTGATGAGGGAATTGAGCAAGCCTTGTTTTGAACCCGTCTGTTCATCGGTTTTTAGTCTCTCCGTTTTTCCCAGACGTTGGTGCTTTTCGAGTTCCTTGCCTAACATTTTGTTTTTGTGAAAGAGGGCGATACAACGCCCGAAATATCGCTCTGATCTGACCCGTTCCTTGTCCAGCAGGTCAGTGAGTGAGTTAACGAGTTTTTCATTACCGGCCGCTATGCCCCCATCAATGTGGCCTGCCTGGATGTTGACCTGTGCTGTCAGTTTGGAAACCATGGATTCGAGGTGGGCTACTCTGCCGAGCATATGCTCGTCCACTGCATGTTGTGCAGTCTGACTCTTGTCTGTACCGGCTGCACGGGATGAGTCCTTTGGGTGGTGCGTAATGCCGATATTGTCCAGAACGACTTGTTCAATGACTTCGCGTGAAATGGTTGGAAGTGAATCGGCATATCCGTAGACCAGCGCTGCGTTGCACAGGATATTGACAGCCCTTGGCACGCCTCCTGTGTGTTCGTGCAACAGATCCACGGCTCCAGCTTCAAAGATGGGTTCACTTCCTGCCCCGGCTCGCTGAAGGCGATACTCAATGTACTCACCCAGTTCTTTCCGCGATAAAGGGGCGAGGTGATAGTTGATGGCCACTCGTTGAGCCAGTTGTTCCAGCCCAGGGCTGCTGATTATGTCCCGTAATTCAGGTTGGCCCGCCAGGATTATCTGGAGCAGCGGCGTTGTCTCGGTTTGCAGGTTGGAGAGCAGTCGGACTTCTTCCAGTGCCTCATGCGAGAGATTTTGTGCTTCATCAATGATGAGGAGACAGCGGCGACCTTGCCTGAATATGTCAATGAGATGCTGGTTCAACAAATCGAGATTGTGCGACTTGTCCTGGCTGACTCCACTGACTTCAAGCTCAATGAGGATGAGCCTGAGGAGTTCCTGGGCATCGACGTTGGTATTGAAAACGACAGCCACTTCCACATCGGAAGCAATTTGAGTCAACAGGTACTTAAGCAAAGTGGTCTTGCCGGTGCCTATCTCACCCGTGAAGAGGATAAAGCCGATATTTTCCGTGAAACCGTATTGAAGATATGTCAGCGCCTGCCGGTGCTTGTTACTTTCGTAAAGCACGCCCGGATTCGGAATGATATCGAATGGTTTGTCGCGAAGACCGTAAAATGATCGAAACATGGGAGTCTACTGGCTGAAATGTTTATTTAAAACAACGCCAAGAATGTTGGCCTCACTCAGCATTTCAAGGGAAGCCCGGATATCCTCCTGCGAAGTCTTCCCTTCCTCAACAACCAGAATCACCCCGTCCACATAGGTTGAGAAAACAAGGGAGTCCGGCATATCAATGATATGAGGGCAGTCGAAGATGACATAACGATCGGGGTATCGGCTTTTACATTCCTTCACGAGTTGTTGCATTTTGGGCGTACTCAAAAGATCGGCTGATTCTGTGGTGGCTCGGCAGGCTGGCAGGACAACAAGTTTATCTATCCCCGGATTGACCAGCAGTTCAGGAAGTTCCAGGTGGCCGATGAGATATTCCTCCAGCCCTCCTTCTTGCCCTCTGCATACACCCATGGTTGTTGCCACACCCGGCCATCGGAGATTCGTATCGACCAGCAGGGCGGTCTGTCGGGCGTCCCGGGCCAAACTCATGGCGAGGTTGGTCGCGACAATCGTCTTGCCCTCTTTGCGGCGAGGGCTGGTTACCATGATGGAATTAAGCCCATCGGTACGGGTTATTTGCAAAATTCTCGCTCGGAGGACGTTGAATGAATCCCTTATATATTGGGCGCTTCCACTGGTAAGTAGGCGATTGCGTTCCAGATGGAGATCGTCGGCCTCCTGAATCTGGGTCATCCGATAGTTGTGACGAACTGTCGCTTCTTCGGTCTTTTCTTTGTCAGAAGACATGCTGGGGGATGACGGAGAAACCTGCTCCAAAATGTCGTTTCGCTCGTCTTGAGCCTTTTGTAGTGCCTTGGCTATTTTGCTCATTGGGAGATACCTTTTTTGCTCAGCTAAACAATGACCTGAATTTTGTTCAGGATCTTGAGGGCAATGATGTCCAGCGGGAGCACCAAAAAGTGGACGAGGAGGATTGCGCAGATCACTGCTCCTGCCGAGATGGTGAGGATGACAGCCCTTCTGCGGCGTTTCTGTGCCATTTCCTCACTGGTCTGGACATAGGGAATGACGCCGATCACTGGGATTTTGGTCAATAACGCAAGCGAAGTCCTGTCGTGGATCGAGTGGTCCATAAATTCGGCGACAGAGACAAGGCTGAGGCCGCCTGCTGTTGAGACGATCATGGCGATGATAAGCAGGAGCAGCCTCTTGGGCTTGTATGGTTTTTCCGGTAGGACAGGAGGTTCTATCAAGGAGAGTTTTTCACCGACATGCTCTTTTTCGAGTTCTTGGGATTGGCGGGCAGAAAGCACCTTCTGCATTGTTTCCTGATATTTGACACTGGAGTTGTGATAATCTCGCTGTAAGCTCGTGTACTGCTGCTCAACCTGAGGGCTTTGTTCGATATATGAGACATATTGATCATATTTTTTACGAAGCTCTGTCAGCAGGTTTCGTTCATTGCGGATTTCAAGGCTGGTTGCTTTGATTTGCGTTTTGAGGTTGATATACGCCGGATTTTCCTGGTCCAGATTTTCATTCGATCGCAAGACGCCCTGATTCTTGGACGATACTTGGAGTGAGGCTTTCAGTTCCGCTATTTTCCCTTTGGCATTGATGACGTCCGGGTGTTTATTCGTATATTTTTTTTGTAACCGTGCAAGCTTGCGTTCCCATGATCCGAGTTCGGCGTTGATATCTCGTCCCTTGTTTCTGTGTGTCAATTCAGCCTCAAGCAGGTCGATCTGTCCCTTCAGTTTGATCATGTCCGGGTGTTTTTCCGACCGGCTTGTCTTGTAGGAAAGATACTGGCTACGCAGAGATTTTAATTCCTCTTCAGGACTCATGATCCGCTTGCCGTCAGCGGAATACGAATAGATGGTCTGATCGACGGTGGCCAGTTGACCTTCCAGGTAGACCCTGCGATCAGTCAGTGTTTTGATCATTTCCTGTCGGGCATCGATATCTTTTTGAATACGGTCAAGACTTTGCAAGTTCAATTCCATCAATTCCGGCAGTGAACGATAATTTTTTTCCTTGAAGCTCGCTATTTTCGATTCTGACTTTTGAACATCCTGTCGGAGTTCATCCAGCTGTTTATTCAGGAAGTCGAGGGTGGTCAGTGCCTTTTCTTCTCGTTGTCTCAGGTTTTGTTCAAGGAAGAGGGAGACGAGGGCGTTCGTTGTTTGTAAAACTTTCTTGGGTGATTTGCCATCGAACGAGATGGTAAAGGCGATGGTTGCGGTCGTGGCTCTCCCCGTATTGTTGACAACTTCAGCCTGGATGTTTTCGACTTTGATATTGTCCCGCATTTTTTGGAGAATCTCTTCAGATGTCAGGCTGTCCTTATATTCGTCATACAAGCCAAAACGATCAATGATAGCCATGAGATTTTGGCGGTTGAAGGCCATTTGGCTGATTGATTGCAACCGTTCTTCAACATACCCTGTTACAGTAGTTTGAACGAGTTCCTGAGGGACTTCCTGTCCTTCCACCAAAATTGTCGCAGACGATGTATAGATTGAAGGCAGCAGGAAGATGATTGCCGCAGTCAGCATGAAAAAAGCGCCTGTTGGAATGGCGAACAGCCAAAATCTCCGCTTGAACGCGTTGATGTAAAGTCTGATATCGTTGGTGTTCGTTTCCATTGAATCCTCGGCTAGAAGAACGTTGGATAGGAGTATTCGAATCGAAGGGCTATCCTGTTCTGTTGATCTGTGTTGTGACTGATCCGGTTTTCGATGGATGTGTGTTTGTATTCAAGTCGAATAACTGCATCCTTGGTCCATTTGTATTGTATTGTCGGGCGGAGAGAAAATGTCTGTTTTTCTGTTTCAGCGACCAGCCCTTCGGTTTCAAGGGTGTAGAATGCTCCTTCGAATGACGCTGTGAGGCGTTCGGTGAATGCATATTCACTTGATGCCCGCACCCGTGCGCGGGTCGTTGACTCTCCATAAATGGAAGGTGAAATCATTCTGTCCGCTCCCAGAGTGAATTTCCATTTTTCGCGTGCGTAGGTTCCGGAAATGTCGAAGCTCGGATAGATGTCAGAGGCCGTTTTATCCGTTCCGCCATCCACAGTTGCTATGGAATTGGCGTATCCCAGACCTCCGTACCCGACGAATTCGAGAAGTTCAGTGGGTCTGTAGCTGAAGCCTCCCATCAAATTGTACACATCCTGCCGGGTATCTCCGTTTGTACGGTCATAGTCATAGTGATTGTAGCTTCCCTGAGCCAGGAGGGCGGTTCGTTGGTTGTTCAGGCCGTGACTCCATGTCACCAGACTGCCGCGTTCAGTTGAATCCGGGTTGGTTTTTCCGGCATATCGTGTCGCAGACAGAGGAATGGTGATGGAGAGTCGGTCTTTTTCCGAAACATTCCAGGATATTCCGGGGGACATTGAGTATCTGCGTCTCAGGCTTGTGGTTGATTGGGTGCCGGATTGGGCCAGTTCTTCCACAAATGTGTGGTTATAGTCATAACTGGCGTCAAGTTTGAGCTGGAATCGCTCGTTGAGTTCCTTGCTGCCTTTGAACCAAATGTCATAGTTTTCCCGGTCATATTCGGTGAGATCCTCATAGCGGAAGAGGACCGCCTTGCCGCCTCCCGTGAGTTCCCAGTCCTCGGCTCTGTATTTCAATTTCATGGAAGGGGTAAGCCTCAGTTCGAGGTCTCCTGTGTCCTTGAAGAGAACATTGTCGTCATATGTCGTTTGAACCATGATCTTCGGTATGAAAACCGTTTGTTCGGCTCGTGTCGGCGCAGGATAAAGTACGCTCCATACTAGGAGAATGATCCACAGTGTGGTTGAAAAAGGAATGCGTTGTTTCATCTGGATTCTTTTGGCGCGGGAAGTTCTTGTTGCGGTCATTGTCTTAGGGGATAAGGACCGTATCTCCCGGCAGGAGGGGAATATTTTGTTCCAGACCATCTCCTGAGACCGCTTTGACATAATTGAAGGGAAGATATGTTTGTTTTCCCTCTTTTCCGATGCGGACGACGAGAATGTCGTCACTTTCCGCGTATGGTGTCATGCCGCCAGCCAAGGCAAGGGCTTGCAAAACAGTGATCTGCCCACTCATCAGATAGACGCCAGGCCGGTTGACCTTGCCCACAACGTAGACTTGAGGACTCCCCAATTGTTGCAGCATGATCGTCACCGGTGCATCGGATACATATTCCTTTATACGCTTTTCGAATTCCTTGCGCAATGCCTCGACTGTTTTCCCGGCTGCTTTCATGTCGCCGACAAGAGGGAAGGAGACCATCCCATCGGGGCGGATGATGACATTGGGGCGGGTCAGAGCTTCATCTCCCCAAACGGAGACTTCCAAAATGTCCCCAGCTCCGAGCCGAAAATCCGACATTGATGCAGCGTGCGCCGGAGGACACAGAAAAAGAATAGCAAGGGTGAGTGGAGCGATCAAAGCAAAGGCAAATAAAAAAAAGGGACGTTTCACAGCATTTCCTCGACTACAGTGTCGGATTCATTTTCGTCAGTTGCATGGATGCCAGTCCATAATCTTTAAGCAGCTTTTCATATGCTTTTTGCCCTTCATCGGATGATCCTGTAATCAGCGCACCCAGTTGTAATTCTTCCCCCATGACCTCAATGCGTCTGGCCACGCATTGAAAGCGGATCGGGTCCATGTCGTCGGTGAAGGCAAATATGATTTCGAATCTCAATCCTACAGGATAGTCGGTTATGACACGGCCACACAGCTTTTTCCCGGAGCAGACAATACGGATGCCGATAGGGGAAATGTCCTTGAGCAAGGCTGGTTGATAGACGACCGATGCACCATTTTCCTCTTCAATATAAATGATCGCCGGGACGTTGACTTCAACACGTTGAAAAGAACGCCTCTCTTCCTCGGTTGCACATGGAGACTGCTGCGTATGAATATATTCTTCGACAATTGCTTCAAGCAGAGCTTCAGGAGGCGTACCGAGTTCTTTGGCGATCGTCTCCAGGTCAAGGGCCAGTTCGCCGCTGATGGAATACCGAGGGAAAACATCTTCAGACATCCTTACCCTACTGAAATAATTGTGCCAAAAGAAAAATAGTTAAGCATATGCTCACCCTTGCTCCGACAAAATACATCTAAGAGACCATAAACAATTGCATTCTGGAAAAATCGGACAGGTTGACCGGGAGTATCTCCCGTACTGCTCAGGAAAAAACACCATTTTTACCCCTATGACTTCATTCCCTCTTCCAAATATTAATTTACCGTGCGATAGAGAAGTCCGATTTCGTTACGTTACCAAGCCAAACTGGGTGTGAGCCCAGGACGGAAAGCCACGGGTCTCTTGGAGATAGCCGGGTTGCCAATTGAAGTGTGTGGATTTTCACCTTTGATTCTATAGATTGGTGCCATGGCTCGAATTCTGCTGATAGACGATGCACAGGACTTTTGTCTGATTTTTGCGACAATGCTCAAGCGCCTTGGGTTTGATTGCATTACTTCGACGAGTCTTGAGGCCGGCCTTCAGGAACTGGAGAAAAACCCTTTTGATCTCGTTTTTCTCGATGTTTATCTCGGTGCGCACAGCGGGCTTGACCATATCGCCGGTGTCATGAACTCACCGGGCAATCCTGATGTCATCATCATCTCGGCCAGCGGCAGCGGAAAAAACGCCGAAGAAGCCATTCAACTCGGCTCATGGGATTTTCTCGTCAAACCCGTGAGTTTTACTGATCTCGAAAAGTGTATTTCCCGATGTCTCAAGCATAGGGAAGCCAAAAGTCGATTCATTGCCGAATCCACATTCCATCGGGGACCAATTATTGGAGGCAGTCCTCAACTGCTTCGGGCCATCCAGTGGGTCGGCATCGTTGCCCGGTCCAAGAATAACGTCCTTATTCTTGGCGAAACAGGGACCGGCAAGGAGCTGTTTGCCCGAGCTGTTCACGAGAATAGTGAGCGGAGCAGTCAATCCTTTACGGTTGTCGATTGTACTAATCTGCCGACGACTTTGGCGCAAAGTATCCTGTTCGGTCATGAGAAAGGGACTTTTACCGATGCGAAAGAACGGCGGGAGGGGCTTTTCAAACAGGCGGATGGTGGAACCATCTTTTTAGATGAAATTGCGGATCTCGATATGACTATCCAGAAGGCCCTTTTACGGGTTTTGCAAGATCATACTTTCCGGCCGCTGAGTTCCAGGAATGAGGTGAAAAGTGATTTTCGCCTCGTGGCCGCGACGAACAGGGACCTGCCTCAAATGGTCCATGACGGGACTTTTCGTCAGGATCTCTATTATCGCCTCAAATCATGTATTATCAATCTGCCGCCTTTGAGAGAAAGGGTAGATGATATCGCTCCCCTGGCTATTCATTATATGAAAAAGATATGCAAGGAGCAGGGGATTCCCAAAAAGAGGTTTTCAGATGATTATCTCCAGGCCTTGAGGGAATATCACTGGGCAGGGAATGTCCGGGAGTTGATCAATACCGTCAATCATTCCATTTCAAATTCCTTTGATGCAAAGACACTCCATTCCTATCATCTTTCAAGGGAATTGCGAGTCTGCCTGGTCAAAAACAATGTTGAAAATGCAGACCAGAAACTGACTACTGATTTCATTCAGCCACTGTCATCGCTCCCTGACGATCACTTCAGTCAGGAGGAATTACCGACATTCAAGGAAGTTCGAAAAAAGGTCGTCAGTCAATTGGAGGCGGAATATCTTTTGGAATTGGTCAACCGGACTGCCGGTGATATCAAAGCAGCTTGCAAGGTGGCAGGATTGTCGAGGGCACGTCTCTACGAACTTCTGCAAAAGCATGAGATCGATTACAAGCACGCAAGTTAGCGCCTTGAAACGCAGGACATATCTTCAGTATACGGAATATCTTGTGAGAGTTGCTTGCAGCGTGCCTTGATTATGGTGAAAATTGTAAAATCTCTTTGAGGACATCCAGGCTGTCTCCGGTTGATTTGATGAACGCACATCCCAATTCGGAGACATCTTTTTCAAAGACGTGTTTGACCTCACAAGTGAAACAAACCGGGTACTGTCTTTCTGGAACCGTAAAAATGATCTCAACGTGATGTCCCACACCAATGATTCTCATCAGGTCTTTCGGCGCGTAATCGCACTGTAACTTGAGCCCTCCCACAGAGACATCGCGCACTTTCCCCGGTAAAATGGCTGTTCCGACCTCTTCACTGATAGGTCTGGCAACAGCAGAGAGGTTGACAACAGTGCGGTCGTGTGCCCGCCGGTTGCTGGCCTTGACACCGAGATAATTTTCAATCGCCTTGACTATCAGTTCATTGACATCCCGGTTTTCCAACGTAGCCCTGTCTTGAAGTGCTTCGTTAATCTCTTCGACCACCTGAAAGCAGATTGTTACTGTATGGCCCACATTTTTTCTCATTTTCAAATGCTCAAGTAGGAAGAGAGGCATCCGTTTACACTTCGTTTCATCATCCTGAATCGGAAAAACTTTGGTAAGGCGTGGAGTGAGATTTGCATAATCGAATTAAGCCAGTTCCATGCCAAGAGAGTTAACCAGCCGAGATGAAAATGTATTTTTGAACAAGTAACTGGGGCTTGGAGAGGGGGAATGTCTAATCTGTTTTTTAAGGACAACAAAGTTTAGTTAATGAATCATGAGAGTTGATAATTGGAAGATGACAATGGGCAGTTTTCGTCTTTGCCAATGCGAAAGAATGCCAGCTTCAACTGAGTTGAAGTGTATAATCAAAAGGTTGCAGGAGTCTCCCGAGGCCTGTGTCGGCTTGATGGCTGGAGGGCGTCTCAAAGGAATTGTGACCATTGAGACTCTTATCGCGAACCTTGATTCCCATTCTGGGAGGTTGGAAGGCTCGTCTGCCCTTGAGTGTGCCTCAACGAGTTTTGTGATGACCAGTGGGGATGTTTTCTTCACCGATTTTCTGTACGAAAACTCTTCGAAATCATATGACAATATTATTTTAACAAGTTCCCATGGACAAATCAGTCTTGTTGCCAAGGATACTTTTCGTCAAATACTTACCTTTAAAAACCGCCGGATACGTGAAGTCCTTCCTGTGACTTCCGGGGTCCCGGCTCTTAATGAGAAAGAGAGTTGTCTCAAGGCTCTGGAGCTTTTAAGTCATGAGGAACACCCGCATGTTGTCAGTTTGGGAAATGATGGCCCAACCGGAGTTGTGACGCGGCACGATATCTCCAGAGCCATTGAAATGCGACAAAACCTTTGGGATATACGACTTGTTGATGTGGCTCAGAGCAATGTGACTGTCTTGAGGGAGGATATTTCGGCAGAAGAAGCTCTTTTTCAATTGGAGGGAAATCCAAACAGGCTGATCATTTGCGAGGATTCCGATGGCGGCGTTCGTTCCGTGGTTGATATTATGCAGCTCCGTCGTGCCCTGATCGGTTTGCTCAAGCCGAAAAAATATGAAATTGCGTACCAGGGAGTTGCCCAGAGACAGCTCAGTGATATCCTTATTGAACGGGTCATGAGTGATACCATGGGTATAGGAGTGGTGGCTCTGACACCCGATCTAGAGATTCAATACAGTAACAGGACAGCGAAAAAACTCTTGGGCCTGAGTTCTGTTTCTCTGAGTAGAAAAAGCGCGTATTCTCTTTCTCATGACATCCCGCTTCTGGAAAATGTCGTGCATGCTGTGGGCATGTTGGACCCCGTTTCCAATCCGGTTGTCGATTTGAGCAACAGGACGGATTTTCCCTCGAATTATCAGACGAAATTGACAGGGGTATGGAAGAATAATGATCCGAGTGGTTTTATTGTTACCATCCAAAATTCCACTGATGTTCGACTCGCTGAAGCAAAGCTGCGAAAGCTGGCGTATTACGATGCCTTGACCGGGTTGCCGAATAGGACATTGCTTTTTGAGAGATTGAATATGGAGATCAGGAAAAGCCGCAGGTATAATGAAGAGTTTGCAGTGGTGTTTGTTGATTTGAACGGGTTCAAGGGAATCAATGATCGCTATGGTCATCGTTACGGAGATCAGCTTCTTATCAAGGTTGCCAACCGATTTTCCAATGTCCTGCGTGAAACCGATACGGTTGCCAGGCTCGGTGGCGATGAATTCCTTTTTATTCTCCCTGGCGCATCCTTCATGGAAACAGCATGGGTTGTCTCCAAGAAGATACTCGCCGTGCTGGATGAGCCGATTGTTTTGGAAGAGGTGACAGTCTCCATCGATGCCAGTTTCGGGACAGCGTACTTTCCGGAAAATGGGCTGACCCCCGAGGAACTTATCGATTTTGCCGATCAGGAAATGTACGAATCGAAAAGACTTGGACTCTAAATGCGATTACGAGCAACGCAATACTTGTTTCAGGCAGGGTGGTTGGGGGTGCTGACGAGCGTCACTGTTCTCTCTGTTTTACCCGGCAGTGGGCAGCCTGTGCCGTTCTCTTTCATTGATAAGATTGAGCATTTCAGCGCATATTTTACTCTTTCTCTTTTTGCGGAAGCTCTGCCGGGGTATCAGCGGGGGCGGATGATGTTCTTTCTTGTTGGTTGGGGTGGATTGATGGAAGTCATCCAGAATTATATCCCCTCCCGTGATCTTTCATTGGGAGATTTTATTTGCAACGCCGTGGGAGTTCTCTGTGGCTCTGTCGTGGGATTATTCCTGTCTCGGATGACGATGCGCGCTGGTCGAATGCGGTCCTGAATTCTGATGTCTCTCCCCGTTTGGGTGTGGTTGTGGAAAGGGGCTTTTGTCCTCTTCTCTAAAGAATATGTCCGTTTTTGCTGGAATACTCTGTGCCAGAAAATACGTACGCATATTTAAACAGCCCTAGAGGCTTGATTTTATACTACAGTTACCATGTTGGCATCATACTCGCTTTTCTTTGGAAAGCTTATTCAGAGGAGAGAATATTATGCTGAACGCGATACGTTTTATTCTGTTTGCAGCGGTGTTGAGCTTTCCTGGGATTGCGTCTGCTGCACTTTGGGCAGACAGTGGGACCTATTCGCCATTTAGCGATGGTGAAACCTACGCGGTTTTGGGGAGTGATGTTGGCTCTCTCGCACCGGGGACCTATGAATTTTCAATCACCTACACCACTCTTGGCACCTGGGATTCAGAATCCGATCCCGAGGATTCCATGATCCTTTCCGCTTTTTCGGATGGCTATAGCAAGTATTTTGCCGAGGCCGCCAGTGACATGAGCTTTTCCAATACGTACACAAAAACGCTCATCTTTACATTGACTTCCGTGCTGAACGGCATTTTTGTTCAGTCGGATGTCACCGGAATCGATGAGAAGTGGGAGTTTGTCAGTGCTTCCATCAATGCGACTCCGGTACCGGGAGCCTTTTGGTTGCTTGGCAGCGGCCTGCTCGGTTTGATTGGTCTGCGGCGTCGATTGATCTAAAAGTCAAAGAGTTGAACCTTCATAGGCGCACCGTAGCCTTCCTTGTCATGGACCGGAAGAACGCGTTTGCGTCTTTCCTTTTTTCTGTTCCATCCCCTCCAGTTTGTTTCGCGTCAAGAAGGGAGAGCTTCTTGAGGTGATTTATCAATCATGCATGTTCCTTGTGGTGGGGATGGGTAATTGTTCGCTTCCGGTTGCATATATGGTTTTAGCGGAGGCTGTTTGGTGTCGTTCCGGGGACTGTCAATGCAATCAATGGAGAGATATATGAAACCATGGTTCCTGTCTTTTTTGAGTATCCTGTTGCTGGTCCTGCCTGCTCAAGCGGAGATGCCTATTGTCGGTTTTATTACCGGGGCTTCAGGGTTGGGAGATCTTTCCTTCAACGACATGGGCTATGGTGGGATCAGAAAGGCGCAACAGGAATTCGGATTCAAGTTGATCGTCCTGGAACCGAAGGGAAATGGAGAAAGCACGGAGCAGGACGTGCTTAAGCTTGTTGCAAAAGCTGATATAATTATACTTCTTGGTGTGCAGCATACAGAACTTGCCAAGCAGGCAGCCCAAGATAACCCTCACAAAAAGTTTGTTCTCGTTGAAATGCCGGTTAGGGATATGGCGAATATGTCCAGCATCATGTTCAAGCAGCATGAAGGGTCGTTTCTTGCCGGAGCCATGGCCGGGTATATGACACAAACAGGTACAGTCGGTTTCATCGGCGGGACAAAAGTGTTGCCCGTCGAGGCTTTCGAACAAGGCTATCGTGAAGGATTCCTTTACGCCCGCCCTGATGGGACGTTGCGTGTCGAGTATCTTTCTGCTGCTGGCGACTTTTCCGGGTTCAGCAATCCTGCCAAAGCTTATGGGATAGCCATGGGCCAGTATGAGCAAGGCGCGGATATTGTTTTTGGTGTTGCCGGTTTGTCCGGCAATGGGGTTATCGAAGCCGCGAGGCGCACGGGGAAACTCGCCATCGGCGTTGATTCCGATCAGGATTCCCTGGCAAAAGGGTTTGTGCTGACGAGCATGATTAAAAGATTGGACACGGCTCTCTACCATGAATTGCAAGTAATCATGGGTGGTCATTTTTCGCCGGGGATCACGTTCTATGGCCTCGGGAATGGTGGGGTCAGTTTGAGTCAAATGAAATATACACGGCATCTGATCAACCCGGAAATACTGGAGAAGATCAAGGCAATCAGGAAGGAAATAATCAACGGTGGCATCAAGGTGACAGATCTGCTTCCCAAAGGATAACCTGCCTACTATGAGCCAGTGAAAAATGTGCGGTTCGTCAGGTCCGTTTTATGCGGAAATCTCGATAGGCTGTGGCACATCTCATTTTGAATTTCTGTTGAGGAACTATCGGTTACTATGAGGAATATATGAAAAGTCTGAGGATTCGAGTTCTGTTGGGAACTTCATTGATTCTTGTTGCCTTTTTATTTCTGCTGGGATCGTATGTTATTGTTTCCCAGCGGCAGGAGCTTATAAATACTCTTGAAGATCATGGCCAGCGGATGGCCTCTCTGACTGCTCGTTCCTGCTCGGAATATATTCAGCGATTCAGCTATTTCCTGATGGAGGATCAAGCCCTCTCCGTGGAGCAGTCCCCGGATGTCGCCTTTTGTGAAATTTATGATGTGGAGGGCAAATCCCTTCTCCAGTCCGGTAATATCATTTCCAAGGATCATACTCGCAAGAATTCTCCGTCGTATGGGGGGAATCTGCTCCTGGTCTCTCAACCCATAATGGCAGGAACCACCCGGATCGGCCGGGTTGATATCGGTCTCAAACTTGAGAGTATTGATCAGGCTATTTCTGAAAAGACGATTCGTATGGTCATGCTATTCATTCTGCTTGCCCTGTGTTTGATTACCGTTTTGAGCGGTTTTTTCCAGCAACTCTGCATCAAACCCATTCAGGATCTGACTCAATACACCCGCAAGGTTGCTCAAGGGGATTTTGTTGTGTTCGATGCTGGGGGCAGAGATGATGAAATTGGCTATCTCGCCCAGAATTTCAATGAAATGAGTATGTCTCTCAAGGAATTGTACGGCGGTTTGGAATCCAAGGTTCGGGAGCATACCAACGAGTTGGAAAAAACAAATATGGAATTGCAGGACATGGTTTCACATGCAGAGCGCATGGCTCGGAAAGCGGAAGAAGGAACCCGAGCAAAATCTCAGTTCCTTGCAGCAATGAGCCATGAAATACGAACTCCCATGAATTCCGTCCTTGGCATGGCCGAAGCCTTGGCAGAAACGGCATTGACCGGTGAACAGAAAAGTTACTTGAATGTGATTCAGGGATCAGGCACCACATTGCTCGGTCTGATTGATGATATTCTTGATCTGAGTAAAATTGAGAGTGGGGATGTGGTTGTGGAATCGATTCCTTTTCAGATTGAAGATGTCCTGGCTCATGTTTTCAGCGTGATGTCTTATGCCGGACATGCAAAGGCTCTTGATTTGGATTACATGATTGCGCCGGAAATCCCCGGTATGGTGCTTGGCGATTCCTATCGATTGCAGCAGATTCTCATGAATCTGGTCAGCAATGGGATCAAATTCACTCATGCGGGGGCGGTTCATGTTGAAGTTGATGTCCTGTCTCGAAAAGGGACAGGGTTTGGTTCCTCGGTGGTCCTGCAATTCCTGGTGCGGGATAGCGGGATAGGGATTGTCCCCGAGGCTCTTGATTCGATTTTCGATAAATTTACCCAGGCGGATTCCTCCACAACCCGTAACTATGGTGGTTCCGGTCTTGGTTTGGCCATCTGCAAATCACTGTGTGAAATGATGGGGGGAAAAATAGCTATAGAAAGTGAGGTGGGAGTGGGCACCAATGTCCTCTTTAACCTGCCATTTGATGTTGCGCGGGAAACAGCCCCTGGTGCATCTCCTCTTTCCGGCAAACATCTCTTGTTGGTTGATGACCGGGATCGGCTTCAGGAACGGCTTGCAGCCCGTATCAGGGGGTGGGGTGGATCGATTGTCATCCGGGAGGATTTGGAGAGCGCAGTGACAGCTGTGGAAAGCGAAGGGAGCGGGGAAACGTATGACGCGGTTGTCGTCAATACCCCCTTGGGGGGCAAATCCTGGCGAAACGTGGCAGCAGAAATGGTCCAAAGAGGACTTGATCCGCAACGGATCATCCTGCTGACGTCAGAGCCTGCCGAGGATGCCGGAGATTTTTACTCCATCGGCGGTATCCTGACAAAACCACCTGGCATGGAACGGCTCAAGGCCACAATGGAAAAGATGGCAGTCAGAAATTTGCAACCGCAAAAGACGCTGCGATCGTTGGAGATTCTCCTTGTTGAAGACAATGAAGCCAATGTCATGCTTATTGAAGTGTATCTCAAGGACACGGCGCATACCTTGTCTGTTGCGCATGACGGGCAGGAAGGGTTTTCCTTGTATCGGGAAAAGCGATTCGATATTGTCTTTATGGATATCGAAATGCCCGTCCTTGACGGCTATGGCAGCACTCGGATGATTCGGCAATGGGAAAGGGAGAATCGCAAGTCACCAGTACGTATCATTGCCTTGACTGCTCATGCCCTGAACGAAGTCCGAGAAAAGGCACTCGATGCCGGATGCAATTCCCATTTGACGAAACCTGTTTCCAAGGAAGCTTTTTTGCGGGCTTTGCGAATCGAAATTGGCCGATTTCACTAATGCGTACTGGATTGTTTTCATGACAAGACTGCCTTTTACAGATCTCGTGATTGATTTGATCAAAAGCATCCCGGCAGGGAAGGTCGCGACGTATGGAGGAATTGCCCGTATGGCCGGAAAGAGCCGTGGAGCAAGACAGGTTGCTTATATTCTCCACTCTTTTTCAGCCAAGGAAGGGTTGCCATGGCATCGTGTGGTCAACCGGGCAGGATGTATATCCTTGCGGCCAGGGTTTGGGTATGAGGAACAGAAAGATCGGCTCATCAGTGAAGGTGTCGTGTTTGACGAAAAGGACACACTTGATTTTGGACGATTCCTCTGGATCCCGGGGCCTGAAGAGTGCCAGGAAACCACGCCCCCACGCGACATAACATCCTGTGGGGGCAATGATTCCTGACTCGGGAGTTACAGTTTTTTGAGTGCCTGTACGACCTCGGTCGGGTCCAGGCGTTTGGTGTAATCCACCTCGGCAAAGTGGTAGGCCACGGTGCCATCCTGTCGGATCACATATGTTGCCGGGATCGGGAGAGTGTATGAAGCATCTCCGTTGGATTTCTCCAGATCAATTCCGAATCCCTTGTAGATTGCTTTGAGTTCTTCTCCGACCGTGAAGACGAGGCCAAATGATGTGGCAACGACATTACCATCGTCATGAAGCACATCAAATGTCAGTGCATTCTTTTCAGCCGTGGATAGAGAGTTGTCTTCAGTTTCAGGACTGATTGCCGCAAGGCTCGCTCCCAGTTCATGAATTTCCGGCAAGACCTTTTGCAGAGCTACCAGCTCCAGATTGCAGTAAGGTCACCAGCCGCCTCGGTAAAAACTGAGAACAAGTGGTCCCTGTTGCAGATAGGCAGCGAGGTTTCGTTCCTGATTCAGATGATTTTTCACTGAGAATTGAGGAGCTTTTTCTCCATCCGCCAATGCCGAGCCTTCTATGCCGGAATTTCGCAGGTCTTTCTCAGCTTGCTGCATTACTGCTTGTGCTGTTTCAGGGATTCGTTTCTTGTTCTGCTTGAGAGTCTGGGCCAATTGTTCTGTCAAAGTGGACATCGCAATCTCCTGTGTGGGTTGTGTGTCTTGCTCCGTTACTATGAGGCAGGGACCTCAGCATAATCCCTGTAGTGCCTCCGAGTACGCTACAAGAGCCTAGTTGCATGTGCAACTATATTCTACGGTTCGTTATATTGAATTATTGTATTGAAAGCATATGCTTTTCAAATAGTTATAATTTTATAAGATTCATATTTATCTAGAACAAACGTTTGACATAGATGGTGAGCGGTTGTATTGCTGGATGCTGCCAAATGGGAAGATGAAAGCATTGAACTCAAAGGATGTCATGGTGGAAAAGGAAAGGGCTGTAAGCAGAAAAGTGCAGGGGGAGGAAACCCGTGCACTGCTGATTGATGTCGGGGCACGTCTTTTTGGCCTTCATGGGTTTCACGGGGTGAGCATGCGGCAGTTGGCTGCTGAGGCCGGAGTCAATCTGTCGACCGTGGGGTATCATTTTGGTGGGAAAGCTGGACTGTACGAGGCTATTCTGCAGGAACTCATCGCCATGCGCGACGAGATATTCCCACCGATCCCAGAGCTTGAGAAGCGTCTGTCCGAAGCAGCAGGGAATGCCAATGATCTGGCGGAAGTTGTCTCTTGGTATATGAACAGGCTTGTTCATGGTATTCTCGGGCAGAAAAGGGAGAGTTGGCCAGCTTTCATCATTTCCCGTGAATTGGCCCAATCCACGGAGTTGTATCCAAAAATCGAAAAAGAATTTTTCGACCCGACATTCAGTTCACTTTTTATTTTGGTCGATGCGGTTCTGCCGGATGTTGACGACAGGGAAGAAATTGTTATTACCAGCCACTGTATTATTGGTATGATTATCAAATTTCTGGAAAGTCATAAATTGATAACCAAACGTTTGAATTGGGAATCCTATAGAGGGCGCGGGGTTGAAAAGATCTCCGTCATTATGAGCAAACGCATTAGAGGCTTCCTTGGCCTTCCCATGGAGAATGCATGATGAAATATAGGTTTGTTTTCGGTTTTGTCGTGATGTCCTGCCTTGTCCTTTTGCAGGCGTGCGGTGGGGGCCAGGAAGAGGTCGCTGCCCCTCCCCGTCCTGTCAAAACCATGATCGTGAAGGAATATGACATCGGTCAGCAATGGACATTTGCCGGAACTGCAGAAGATGCTCTTGAAACGCAGCTTTCATTTCGGGTGGGTGGAAAGATTATTGCTTTTCCCGGCGAACAGATAGGACGAAAGTTTTCCAAAGGCGCAGTGATCGCCCGCCTCGATCCTAGTGATTACGAACTGGAATATCGTCAGGCCAAAGCGAATCTGGAGCAGGTGCGTGCCAATTATGTGCGTGCCAAGGCAGATATGCAGCGGAATACGGAACTCTATAGACGAAGTGTCATCTCCCGTGGCGAATTGGATCAGATTGAGGCTGATTTCAAGTCCTATGAGGCGCAACTCAGCGCATCGGCCAAGCAACTCGATATTGCCCGCAAGCATCTCAGTTATACGACCCTGAATGCGCCATTTGATGGCTGGATAGGAGAAGTTCAGGCTCAGGTGCACCAGAACGTTGCTTCGGGGCAGGCAGTCGCTTCTTTCAATGCAGGTCGTGAGATGAAAATGTATGTCGCTGTACCGGATACGTTGATCGCACAGGTCCATGAAGGTGACAAGGTCGAGGTCCGGTTTGATGCTCTGCCCGGCACGATCTTGTTCGGCAAAGTCATGGAGGTCAGTGTTGATTCCACAGCCAGTTCGACCTATCCGGTCAAGGTCTATCTTGATAATAAAAACAGGCTGTTGCGAAGTGGCATGTCCGGTCAGGTCAGTTTTCTTGGACGAGAATCTTCAGGCGCACGCTATTTTGTTCCGCCTGTGGCCGTATTAGGCAAAACGGATGGAACGCGCTCTCTCTGGATCGTTGACCCTGCGACCTCGACTGTCTCCAGTCAGACGGTGACCATAGGAAGTCTTTCAGAGCATGGTCTCGAAATTGTGGAAGGAGTCAAAAAAGGTGATATCATTGTGACACGGGGTGTCCATCACCTGAAAGAGGGCCTGAAGGTTCGCTATTCCAGTCGTGGTACGGAGGGATAATCATGAATCTCGCCAAGTGGTGCATCAAGAATAATCGTACTTCCCTCGTCCTGTTCGTGATCATCGCTCTTGGCGGTATCATGACTTTTATCAATATTCCCAAGGATGAAGACCCTGATTTTACCATCCGTACCGCTCTTGTCTCAACTCAGTTTCCAGGTGCATCTCCCCAGCGCGTGGAGGAATTGGTCACAGATAAGCTTGAGGAAAAGATTCGAGAATTGAGCGGGATCAAAGTTGTTCGGTCCCAGTCCATGACCGGGGTTTCCATTATTGAGGCTGAATTCGAGGATTCACTGAAGGATATGGAACCTGTCTGGCAGAAATTGCGTAACAAGGTTTCCGATGCGGAATCATCCTTGCCGGATGAAGCCTACGAACCTGTGGTCAATGATGAATTTGGCGATGTCTTTGGGATTGTCATTGCCTTGACCGGGGATGGATTTTCCTACCGTGAACTTAAGGACGCCGCTGATTCCATGCGGGACCAGTTATTGAAGATTGACGGCGTCGGCAAAGTGGAGCGATGGGGGACCCAGGCTGAGCGTATCTTTGTAGAATTTTCCAATTCTCGTATGGCTGCGGCAGGTGTCAGTCCTTTTGCCCTGGCCCAGATCATCGATAATCAGAATACAATTCAGCCCAGTGGTTCCAGTCAGGTTGGGCCGGAGCGTATTGTTATTGAGCCGACTGGAGAATTCAAGGGAGTGGACGATATCTATGCCCTGAGTATTCGCCCTGCCGGACAGAAGACATCCGTCAGGCTGGCAGACGTCGCGACGATTACACGGGGGTTTACTGACCCGCCGTCTACCATGACCCGGTACAATGGGCGTCCCGGTTTGTTTCTCGCCGTTTCCATGGCAGATGGCGGCAATATCACGGAACTGGGAGAACGGGTTCAGAAACGGTTGGGTGAATTACGCCAGGACATGTTCCTGGGCATGGATGCGGACGTTTTGGTTTTTCAACCGGATTACGTGAACACTGCCATCAGTGATTTCATGCTGAATCTTCTTGAGTCCTTCGGTTTTGTGGTTATCGTGATCCTTGCCTTTGCGGGCTTTCGAACCGGTTTGATAGCAGGGTCTCTCGTGCCTATGGCGATGCTTGGTTGCATTTGCCTCATGCCGTTTTTCGATGTCGGGCTGCAACGTATTTCCATTGCTTCATTGATTATCTCACTCGGTATTCTTGTTGATAACGGGGTCGTTGTTTCCGAAGCCATTCTTGTCAGACTGGCTGCGGGTGAGGAGCGACTCAAAGCGGTGGCCGGTGCTGTCAGCGAGTTGTGGATGCCGTTGCTCGCCGCTTCATTGACAACTATTTTCGCTTTTCTCCCTATCCCCTTGGCTGAGAATGCTACGGGTGAATTCTGTTTTTCCCTTTTTGTGGTGGTCTCTTTGGCCCTGTTGTGTTCGTGGGGCATGTCCATGAGCATGGTGCCGATGATGTGTTACTACATTCTTAAGCCGAAGTTGAAGGTGGAGACTTATATGGGGCGTCTCTATCGGTGGTATCGCAGTTTTCTTCTTCTGTGCTTGCGCAATAGAACGGTCTTTCTTGCCGGAGTCCTTCTCTGTTGCGGCGTGGCTGTATGGGGATTCAAGTATGTTCCGAAAATGTTCTTTCCCCCTAATGAACGGGCGCAGTTCACCATTGATTTTTGGCAGCCTTATGGAACGGACATTACCACGACAAACAAACGGGTGACTCGACTTGAAAAATTCCTTCTTGCGGACAAGGATATTGATAGTGTTGGTGTTTTTGTCGGGCATGGTGGGCCTCGCTGGTATCTGCCGCTCAATCTCGAACAGCAGAATAGCAATCTGGCCACATTCGTGATCAATACCAAGTCCGTGGAATCCGTTGATCCCCTTATTTCACGGACGAGAAAGGAATTGGAAGAGGCATTCCCTGATGCGGATTACAGTTTGAATAAACTGATGAATGGGCCACCGGTCGGTGCTCCGCTTCAGGTGCGTATTTCCGGCCCTGACATGAAAACCTTGTATGCTCTGCGAGATAAGGTGGTCGCACTTGTCGAAAAGCAACCCGGCATTACCCGTGTTTGGGATGACTGGGGGCAGTGGACCAAGAAAATGCTGGTTAAAATTGATCAGGAGAAGGCTCGCAAGGCCGGGTTAACCAGTTTTGACGTGGCAGTGAGCCTACAAACCAGCATGAGCGGTCTTCAGGCTTCAGAGTATCGGGATGGGGACACTTCGATTCCGATCCTGCTTCGTAACAATGAAGGCGTCCGTGATCATCTCGATAAAGTCGGAAGCCTGAATGTGTATTCCTACGATAGCGGAAAGAGTGTGCCTTTGAGTCAGGTGGCTGAGACGAAACTTGATTGGCAACCCTCTGATATCCGGCGTAGGGACCAGACACGGACCATGACTGTCAAGGCGAATGTGGGAGAAGGATACTATGCTCTTACTATTTTGGGATCGATTCGACCTCAAATCGATGAACTCATGAAGCAGGGAGATTGGCCGATCGGGTACACCGTCGAGTACGGAGGAGAATTTGAAAAGAGTGTGGAATCTCAGGAAGCGATTAATGCCAATATGCCTCTTGCCATGGGGCTGTTGGTCTTGGTTTTGGTCTTTCAATTCAATTCGCTCCGACGCCCGTTGATCATTCTCCTGACATTGCCTCCCATGATGGTCGGTATCACCGCCGGGATGCTCGCGACCAATGCTCCCTTCGGCTTCATGCCTATGCTCGGCATGATTTCTCTCCTGGGTATTATCGTCAATAATGCGATTATGCTCATAGACCGGATAGAAATTCAAAGGAGCCGGGGAATGGATCTTGCCAACAGCATCGTGATATCAGCCATGGAGAGGGCGAGACCCATCATCATGACTGCAACCACGACGATTATCGGCATGATTCCACTCTCGTTGCAGGGGGGCGAAATGTGGCGTCCCATGGCCAACCTGATCATGTCAGGGCTGGCCTTTGCGACAATTCTCACCCTTGTTCTCTGCCCGGTCCTATATTCACTGTTCTTTCGTCAATCCTTTGGGAAGTATACGTGGGACCCCGAAGAAGTCAGGCAGGGGAGTGACCTGAATGCGCTTTCTGAATAAGTGGTGATCATACGGAACAGCGCATCATCTCCATGAAGTTGGCGAGTTGTGGTAAATACGGTTCGGAAAAGAAGACATGTGTATCCATGGGGAGTGTTGCGACTGGTCGGTCTGCACTGGTGCGAACCCTGATCGCCGATTGGTCCATTTCTACTACCATCGGGACGACTTCTTCTTCACTCTCGCTACACAGGCTTTCTCTGGTGCCGGGGGTAAAAACCGTGGTTGTCCCATTGGGATGCACGGCCTTGACCCTGGTCAAGGTCGTGGTAACGCGGACAACAGCACCTGACTTGTCAAAGACCAAGGAATTCCAATCCCCATTCACACCAATGGCGTCCGGGTCATATGCCGTGATTTCCCCGGCTGCTGTCTTGACTGGAGTCGGTTTGGCCGGTTCCAGGGAACTGACTTCGCCATCAGGGGTGAAACTGACTCCGATACGAGTATCCAACATTCCGGCGGGGGTGGAAATGGAGATGGTCTCTCCTGGCCAGAGGGTGATGCTGCGCAGGGTTTCATTCTCGTAAAAACTGATTCCGATGATGCGCGTTGTGATGGTTCCGGAGGGAGTCACCAGAGTGACTGGGCGAGCAAGGTTCGCTTCATCTTCCTGTGCCCAATAGCCGGACAGCTTTCCATTGAGGGGGAAAATTCGATTGATGCATCCGTTTGCATGGAAGGAGATCAGTTCCGCAGGGATTTCCCCAGCTGGTGTCACAACTGTTTGTTGCGATTCCAGCGGCAGTGATTTGATGACCCCGGATTCATGAAAGACGACAGGTAAAATTTCCTTTCGACGCAGTTCGTTGGCTGTGTGCTGGGCAATGAATTCACCATACTTCGTTTCAATGGTCTGCATGATTTCCTCCGTGTCTTTTCAGGATGTTTGGTCACAGGAAAACGGTTTATGAAGTGGACAGTATCCCATCCATTTTCATCTGAGAAAAAGACTTCTCAACTGCAAGTCCTTTCGGGAGCATGAGCCAATCTAATTTTACCGTGTGCAGCCACTCTACAGTGCCATGACTGGTCAGGCGAGCGGGGTACATGCGCTTGTGCGGAATTGGAGAGGAAGCATATCCAAAAGAAAATCAGGATGAATTTTCTGAGCATAGAAGCGATCCTTTTTAATTGCGCTTGGCTAATTCGGATAATTCCAGCGAAGTCAGTGGACGTTCCAGTTGCCAGGCCAGTTTTCTTACCGCTGAAACAAGCTGAGGGAGCTCCCGTTCGGGATATTCAAGCCCGTTCTTATCAAGTGCGTGGGCAACTGCCGCCCGCCCGCTTTTGCCGCCAACCGCGAGAGTGCGATCTGCGCCGATGGTTTTCGGTGAAAACGGCTCGAAGAGGTCGGGAGATTTGCTGAGTGCGTGAGCGTGGATGCCTGATTCGCATGAAAAGATATCCTTACCTGCAATGGCTTTCGTTCGAGGAATCGGGACCCCGGCAGCTTCAGCGACTTGATGGCAGAGTTGACGAATCCCTTGAGTTTGATACCCATGACTTTCCTCCTTGATGGTAAAATACGCAGCAACTTCTTCAGTGGCGGCTATACCGGATCGTTCCCCGATTCCCAGAACACTGACATCTGCGTAATCTGCTCCTGAGGCCAAGGCTGTGATAGCATTTGCCGTGGCCATGCCAAAATCGTTATGGCAATGGACCGCCACATCGATTTCAAGATTCTCTTTGAAAGATGTAATCATTTTTTTTGTCTCAGAGGGAGTCAGCAAACCGAGAGAATCTGACAGTCGGACCCTTGAAGCCCCCATATCCTGTGCCAGCATCGCAGCAGTCAGGGAAAACTCCGGGTCGGCACGGGAGATATCTTCAAGGCCGACAGAAACATATTCCACGCCGAGAAGGACGGCGGATAAAACTGTTCCGGCCAATCGCTCAAGTAATCCTTCGCGGTTGGTGTGCAATCTGTTCTTGAGATGAAGATCGGAAACAGGGACACCAATATTGATCCTGTCCACATTCAATGCCGCTGCGGTGCGGATGTCTCCGTCCCGGCATGGGGTCCATGCGCTTATCCGGGTTGCCCCGGCGAAGGGGCGAACACGGCGAATCAGTTCTTCAAGTCCATTTTGACCTACCCAGCCCAGTTCTAATTCTTCCACACCAAGTTCAAGGAGTCCTCGTATGATGGCTTCCTTTTCTTTCATGCTGAAATAAGCGCCGAAAAGCTGAGCGCCTTCTCTGAGTGTCGTATCAATCAACATGTTGTTTCTCCCAATGTCATGTGCTGTTCCATGCGTATGGAGAAGCATGAACGATGCCAAAGCAGTCTGTTGATTTAACATTCTAAAATTACGTGTTTTTTTTAAAAAAGCGTTGCGGGTGTTGTTGCTGACATTTTTGTAGGTTCCTACAACTTCGTCTGCGAAGTTCGTTGCTTCCTACACTTTTCGTAGGTGAGTTGTCTCTGTGTGGTTTTATGATAAATCTTTTTATTTAAGGTGTTTACATTAACTTGTCACGAATGGCACGGGGTTTGCCATAGGGAGAAGCATCAACGCAAGAAAACCCATGGAGGAGAAATCATGAGGAAAGTAGCAATCTACGGTAAAGGCGGCATCGGAAAGTCCACAACCACTCAGAATACTGTTGCTGGTTTGGCTGAAATGGGACGTAAGATCATGGTTGTTGGCTGTGATCCCAAGGCTGATTCCACTCGTTTGTTGCTTGGTGGTCTGGCACAGAAATCCGTTCTCGATACCCTGCGTGAAGAGGGTGAAGATGTTGAGCTGGACGATATCCGCAAGCCTGGTTTTGGCGGAACATGGTGTGTCGAGTCCGGTGGTCCCGAGCCGGGAGTTGGCTGTGCCGGTCGTGGTATCATTACTTCCATCAACATGCTCGAGTCGCTTGGTGCCTACGAAGAGTCCGAAGGACTGGATTATTCATTCTACGATGTCCTCGGTGACGTTGTCTGTGGTGGCTTCGCCATGCCAATTCGTGATGGTAAAGCTGAAGAGATCTACATCGTCTGCTCCGGCGAGATGATGGCCATGTATGCCGCAAACAACATTTGCAAGGGTATCATGAAATACGCTGAATCCGGTGGCGTTCGTCTCGGCGGCCTTATCTGCAACTCCCGTAATACTGACCGTGAAGCTGATCTGATCACTGAGCTTGCTGCGAAACTTGGCACCCAGATGATCTATTTTGTCCCGCGTGACAATGATGTCCAGCGCGCTGAGATCAACCGCAAAACAGTTATCGAGTGGGATGGTTCTGTCCCGCAGGCCAACGAGTACCGTGGATTGGCCAAAGCTATCGATGAAAACGAAATGTTCACTATTCCCACTCCGTTGGAAATTGAGGACCTCGAAAAATTGTTGCTCGAATACGGCATCCTGGAAGCTGCATAAATCTCATTTCGCATCCCTCCCGGCGTCTTCCGACGGTCGAGACTCGACGAATTTCGTGGATGAACGAAAGGTCTGCTCTTAACACCGATGCCTTTGACCCGGGAGGAATAAAAGAGAAAATGCAACCAAAAGTACATAATTCAAGTAAGATAGGAGAGCGTTAAAATGATGATCATGGTAAGAGCGATTGTACGGCCTGAAAAAGCGGATGATGTCTTGGCTGCCCTGATGGACAATGGTTTTCCGGCAGTCACCAAATACTCCGTGGCTGGTCGCGGCAAGCAGCGCGGCATCAAGATCGGTGAAGTCACCTATGATGAAATCCCCAAGACCATGCTCATGAGCGTTGTCAACGCCGCAGACAAGGACTTCGTCATCACGACAATCATGAACGCTGCGCGCTCCGGCACCAAAGGTGCTTTCGGTGATGGTAAGATTTTTGTTTCCGAAGTCGAGGATGTCTACACCATCAGTTCCGGCGTCAACGATACTGCCGCCGCTTCCGAGGAGGCAGCATAATGAAGGAAATCATCGCAGTTGTGCGCATGGACATGATGAACCGCACCAAGGCTGCCTTGACTGAGGTTGGCGTGGATGCCTTCTTTGCTCACGAAGCACAGGGCCGAGGCAAGGGGTTTATCAACTCAAGTGTCCTGGAAGGCGCTGAGAGCGGATACGAAGAAGCCGCAGCAGTCCTGGGAGAAAAAGGGAAATTGTATCCAAAGCGCATGTTGACGGCAGTAGTCACTGACGATGTCGTGGAAGAGGTGGTGGAAGCAATCACCTCTGTCAACCAGACCGGGAAACCCGGCGATGGCAAGATTTTCGTCCTGCCTATTGGGGACGCAGCCCGCGTCAGAACCTCTGAAACCGGCGAAAAGGCGATCGCCTAAAGCGCCGCTTTGAAGGAGAGCAAATACATGGCTAAGACGAAAAAGGTCGTGCAGTTCGATGCCGCCGATATCAAGGAAGAACTTCTCAAGAAGTATCCGCCCAAGGTGGCTCGCAAGCGCGCAAAGCAAATAATGATCAATGAGGCTCAGGAGTCCGAGACTCCGCCTGAGATCCTGGCAAATGTCCGTACCATCCCCGGTATCATCACCATGCGTGGATGCACTTATGCCGGTTGCAAGGGGGTTATCCTCGGCCCCACCCGTGATCTCGTAAATATCACCCACGGTCCCATTGGTTGTGGTTTCTATTCCTGGCTTACTCGCCGTAACCAGACTGAACCTGGACCGGACGGTGATAACTACATGCCGTACTGTTTCTCGACCGATATGCAGGATCAGGACATCATCTTTGGTGGTGAAAAGAAACTCGCAGCAGCGATTCAGGAAGCATACGACCTGTTTCATCCCAAGGGGATCGCCATATTCGCGACCTGCCCGGTCGGCCTGATTGGTGATGATGTCCACGCAGTGGCCAAAAAGATGAAAGCCAAATTCGGAGACTGTAACGTGTTCGGCTTCTCCTGCGAAGGATACAAGGGAGTTTCCCAGTCCGCAGGTCACCACATCGCGAATAACCAGGTCTTCACGCACCTGATCGGTGAAAATGAGACCCCTTCTGAAGGCGAATACAAAATCAATCTCTTGGGTGAGTATAACATTGGTGGAGACGGTTTTGAGATAGATCGTATCTTCAAGAAGTGCGGTATCACCAATATCGCAACCTTCTCAGGCAACTCGTCCTATGATCAGTTCGCCTCTGCCCAGCATGCTGATTTGAGCGCGGTCATGTGTCATCGCTCTATCAACTATGTGGCTGATATGCTTGAAACTAAGTATGGCATTCCCTGGATAAAGGTCAACTTCATCGGAGCAGAGGCAACAGCGAAATCTCTGCGTAAGATTGCTGAATACTTTGGCGACAAGAAGCTTATCGATAAGGTCGAGGCTGTCATTGCAGAAGAGCTGGTCGAAGTGAAGACTGTCATCGAAGACGTTCGTTCGCGTACTGAAGGCAAAACAGCCATGATGTTTGTTGGTGGTTCACGTGCCCACCACTACAATGAACTGTTCGTCGAGATGGGAATGAAAACATTATCCGCCGGGTATGAGTTCGGTCATCGTGATGATTACGAAGGGCGTGACGTTATCCCCACTCTTAAAGTTGATGCAGATTCTCGTAATATTGAAGAAATCGAAGTCGTGCAGGATGAAAAACTCTACAATCCGCGCAAAACACCGGAAGAGTACAAGGCTTTGGAAGATGCCGGATTTAAGTTCAAGCACTATGAAGGCATGAATCCAGATATGGATAAGGGATCTTTGATTATCGATGATCTCAATCAGTACGAAGCTGACAAGCTGGTGGAAATCCTCAAACCTGATCTCTTTTGCGCAGGTATCAAAGAGAAATTCTCCATTCAGAAACTGGGCATCCCCATGAAACAGTTGCACAGCTATGACTCCGGCGGCCCGTATGCCGGGTTCAAGGGCGCAGTCAATTTCTACAAGGAAATCGACCGTCTCGTGAACAGCAAGGTCTGGAGCTACATGAAGGCTCCCTGGCAGGAAAATCCTGAACTTACCGGCACCTTCGTGTGGGAATAACCGAGGGAGAGAGAAGACAATGTTATTAAGACATACTAAAAAAGAAGTTGCTGACCGCAAGGCTCTGGTGATCAATCCGGCCAAGACATGTCAGCCTATCGGAGCCATGTACGCCGCCCTCGGTATTCACGGCTGCCTGCCTCATAGCCATGGTTCTCAGGGGTGCTGTGCGTATCATCGCTCCACCCTGACACGTCACTATAAGGAACCCATTTCGGCCGCGACCAGTTCCTTTACTGAAGGAGCATCGGTTTTTGGCGGACAGGCCAACCTGGTGCAGGCCATCGACAATATCTTCACGGTCTACGAGCCTGAAGTTATCGCAGTGCACACCACGTGTCTGTCCGAGACCATTGGTGATGACCTGAACCAGATTCGTACCAAGGCTCAGAAAGAAGGAAAGATCCCTGAAGGCAAGACTGTCATCGGAGCTCCCACTCCGAGCTATGTCGGTTCCCACGTCACCGGATTCTCCAATATGGTGAAAGCCATGGCTCAGTTGGCTGAACCGTCTGGCAAGAAATCCGGCAAGGTCAATGTCATCCCCGGTTGGGTCGAACCTTCCGATATGGCCGAGATCAAGCGTCTCGCTGGTTTGATCGGTGTGGACATCACTCTGTTCCCTGATACTTCCGGTGTTCTCGATGCTCCGCTGACCGGAGAATACAAGATGTTCCCTGATGGAGGCGTTACCGTCTCCGAACTCAAGAAGAGTGGCGATGCCATTGGAACTCTCGCTCTGGGTGAGTGGTGTTCGGCAGACGCTGCCCGCTGGCTCGATTCCAAATGCAAGGTGCCGTGCACTGTGCTGGATATGCCATTCGGACTGGCTGCCACTGACCGTTTCATTGATGTTCTGCGTACCGTGGCCGGAGTCTCTGTCCCCGATGCCGTGGCCACTGAACGTGGTCAGCTCGTGGATATGATTTCCGACATGCACCAGTACTTCTACGGCAAGCGTGTTGCCATCTGGGGCGACCCAGATCAGCTCATCTCCATGTGTGAATTCCTGGTCTCTCTGGACATGCAACCCGTGTATGTCGTGACCGGAACTCCGGGCAAGAAGTTCGAGAAGCGGATTCAGGAAATCTGTGAAGGGCAGCCCTTTGAAGTCAAAGTCAAGGCCAAAGGCGATATGTTCCTGATGCACCAGTGGATCAAGAACGAGCCTGTCGATCTGCTTATCGGAAATACCTATGGCAAGTACATTGCCCGTGACGAGGACATCCCGTTCTTGCGCTGGGGCTTCCCGATCCTGGATCGCCAGGGTCACCAGTACTTCCCGACAGTTGGCTACAAGGGCGGGCTCAGGTTGCTTGAAAAGATCCTGACCCTGTTCCTGGACCGTAAGGACCGCGACGATCCAGAACGGGTATTCGAACTCGTCCTGTAGCACTCCCATACCCGCGGCGGAGAGCTTCCCCCTCCGCCGCGGCTTTTGAAAGAGGCCCGATTGCCACGACGTCCACCTTTTGACATTCCGGTCCGACGGGCTGGACCGGAATACTTCTCCGGCATTCGGACCTTTTTGAAAAGCCGTAACATACAAAGGATACGCAGCATGGCACCCAGCTCCACTTCATACGATACCCATCCTTGCTTCGGCCTTGCTTCACGCAAGAATGTCGGACGCCTGCATCTTCCTGTCGCTCCCCGGGCGAATTCAAAAATCAGATTTTCTGGTTTGATCAAGGCCAAGTCCGCCATGCTTCCGGAGGAGGCCATGACCTGGCTTAAAAGCGTGATATCCGAAGGGACAACTGTCGATGTCGTTGGGATTACCGGTCCCGGCGATCCCATGGCTGTGCCTGAGCCGACCCTTCGGACATTGAACATGGTTCATGCAGAATTTCCGAAAATTTCATTGTGCATGACCACCGTTGGTATCGGGAGTGCCAAGTATGCATCTGAACTGGCCGCACTCGGGCTTTCCCATGTCACATTGCTGGTGGACGCCGTCTCTCCAGAGGTCGCAGAGAACCTGTACGCCTGGGTTAGACCGTCAACCAAGACGGTTCCATTACCGGAAGCGGTTCAGCTTTTGATGAAAGATCAGGCCGATGCCGTGGTTGCTTTCAAGGAAGCAGGAATCACCGTCAAGATCAATACCACGGTCTATCCGGGGATTAACGCCGGGCATGTGGAAGAGATCGCCTCAACCATGGCGAGCCTCGGCGCCGATATCATGGCAGTGGTTCCCTACAGGCCGGACCCTGACTGTACCGATGCTCCCGCCGAATGCGGTGCGGAGCTTATGGACACCATTCGCGAGGGGGTGGCGCGTCACCTGCATCTCATGCCTGCCTGGGAGGACTGTGGCGAGGACATCGTCGGTCTGACTTCACTCGAAAAGCGCGACGCCCCTATTTCTGTGCTGCCCAAGCCCATAGCCGATCGTCCCAACGTGGCCGTTGTCAGTTCAGGTGGTATGGACGTGGACCTGCATCTTGGCCACGCGGTCAAGGTTTTGATCTATGGCCCACGAGAAGATGGCCTGCCATGTCTGCTGGAATCCAGGGATGCGCCTGAACCCGGTTCCGGTTCCAGGCGTTGGAAAGACCTTTCCAAGCTGCTGAAGGATTGCTTTGTGCTCCTGACCGCGAGTGCAGGCGAAAAACCACGACAAATTTTGAGCCGCGATGGGCTGTCAGTCCTGATCACCGATGGGGAGATCGCAGGGACGGTAGACGTGCTTTATGGCGGCGGAAAAAAAGGCAAGAAATTCCGCAAACAATAGCGAGGAGAATCAATCATGGCCGTACCTGAGAGAATGATCATTTGTTGTCAGAGTTTTCGTGCAGCAGGCGAACCCAAAGGCATCTGTCACAAGCAGACCGATGGTTTCCTGCAGTACATCGAGGAAGAAATCCTGGACCGTGGTCTGGATGCCCTGGTTGTCGCCACAACCTGTCTCAAGCAGTGTGAATCCGGTCCGATCATGGTCGTTCAGCCTGAGAACTGGTGGTTCAAGGGTGTGGATAGTGAAGCGGTCATTGATGAGATTCTTGATGCTTTGGAAGACGGCGAACCCTGCGCTGCTTACCTTGCCGCATAAAAATTGAGAGAGTCCGATGTCTGAAGCCGCCGTCATCCGCCCCGCAATGAGTGTCCCCTTGACAGGGTACAGTGCTCCGCTCAGGTCGCTGACCTTTATGAGAGAGAGTGTCACGCTTGATGCACTGGAGCTGCGGCGCGGTCTGGAAAAGATGCTGAACAACGGTCGGGGACGCATCCTGATCGCGTCGAGTTCCAGCATGACTGAAGCTGGAGCCTGTTCGGGGCTTTTGATGGCACCCATGGCTCAAGACAGTCCCGCCCTCCCGAAAGGGAACATGCTTTCCCCAGTGGGAAGGCGGGACTCGGACATCGGTTCACAGTTGCAAGACAGGGGCACGGGACGGGGACTGCGCTCGGAGACGGCTCGAATACGTTTCGGGAAGGCATCGCCCCTGCCATCCTTTGCCCACTGTCCTGTTGTTAACAGACCGGAATTCCGGCTGTCATGTTCAGGGACCAACTCATAAGGGGAAGACTCATGAGTACGACGATCTTGGAAGAAAGAAAGGATCAGATCCACCGGACCGGTGAGGGCGCTATTGACATCGCCTGCAATCGTGAATCCTTGGCGGGCGCGGTCAGCCAGCGTGCGTGTGTATTCTGTGGTTCCCGCGTGGTTCTGTATCCTATTGCCGATGCCCTACATCTTGTGCATGGCCCCATCGGTTGTGCTGTCTATACCTGGGATATCCGGGGAGCGCTTTCCAGTGGCCCGGAGCTTCATAGGCTTTCCTTTTCTACGGACCTTCAGGAGATCGATGTCATTTTCGGTGGGGAAAAGAAGCTGTCGGCAGCGCTTGATGAATTGATTGACCGGCATCAGCCCAAGGCTGCTTTTGTCTACTCCACCTGTATTGTCGGTTTGATCGGTGATGATCTTGAAGCCGTCTGTCGCAAAATGAGCGAAGAGAAGGGGATTCCGGTTCTGCCGGTCATGTCCGAGGGATTCAAGGGAAACAAGAGAGCTGGGTATCTTGCCGCGTGCAAGGCGATGTTCCGGTTGATCGGCACACGCGATACTTCAGGGATTACTCCCATATCCATCAATATTTTTGGCGATTTCAATCTCGCTGGCGAGATATGGATCATTCGCGAATATTTCAGGCGCATGGGCGTGGAAGTCGTGGCAAACGTCACGGGTGATGGCCGTGTCAACGACATTGGGCGCTGCCATGGTGCCGCCTTAAATCTCGTCCAATGTTCTGGTTCAACTCTTGATCTGGCCAAAATGATGGAAGAAAAATATGGGATTCCCTATTTGCGGGTCTCCTATCTCGGTATCGAGGATATGGCTGATTCGCTCTATCAGGTGGCCGACTTTTTCAAGGATCAGGATACTGGGATCGTTGAACGCACCCAGGAGCTTGTCCGTGAAGAACTTGCCTCGCTCATGCCTGAATTGGCCCAGTACAGGAAAGATTTGGATGGGAGAAAAGTTGCTATGTACGTCGGCGGTTCTTTCAAGGCTTTCTCGCTGGTCAAGGCATTTCGTCACCTCGGCATGAAGGTTGTCATGGTCGGGTCCCAGACCGGGACCAAGGAAGATTATGCCGAATTGGAGCAGATCACTGATCCGGGCACAATCATTGTTGATGATGCCAACCCCTTGGAACTTTCCGCGTTCATCAAGGAAAAGGACGTCGATCTTTTTGTGGGTGGCGTCAAAGAGCGGCCTATAGCCTACAAATTGGGCGTTGGCTTTTGTGATCATAACCACGAACGCAAAGAAGCATTGGAAGGTTTCGAAGGTATGCTCAATTTTGCTCGTGAAGTTCATTCCTCTGTCATGTCCCCCGTGTGGAATTTTGTGCCCCGTCGCGCCAATCGCGTGCTTGAAGCCGAAAAGGAGGCTGTCAATGAGTAATGCTTCCACCAAGAAAACAGCTCGACCGAACTTTGTTTCAACAACCAATGCTTGCAAGCTGTGTACTCCATTAGGGGCGGCAATGGCTTTTCGTGGCATCGAAGGAGCCATCCCGTTTCTGCACGGTTCTCAGGGATGCGCCACGTATATGCGCCGATATGTCATTTCCCATTTTCGCGAACCCGTGGATATCGCCTCTTCGGCTTTGGGTGAGAAAAATGCCATTTATGGCGGTGGCCCGAACCTGAAAAAGGGTGTGCTCAATGTCATGAAGAAATATGAGCCGAAGCTCATCGGTGTGGCGACCACCTGCCTGACCGAAACCATTGGTGATGACGTCCGTATGATTCTCAAGGAATTTCATGGTGAATTTGGTGATCTGGATCTGCCTGAGATCGTGCATGTTTCCACTCCCAGCTACAATGGGACTCATACGGATGGATGGCATGGTGCCGTGCGTTCGCTGGTGGAACAACTCTGTACGACCAAGGCAGAGGAGGCCAATCGAGTCAATATCCTGCCTAACATGGTCTCCTGTGAAGATGTTCGCCAGCTGCATGACATCTGTCGTGATTTCGGCATCATGGGAACGATATTGCCGGATATTTCCGAAACCTTGGATGGTCCGACACTGGAGGATTATGTGAAAATACCCTCCGGTGGAACCACTCTCGAGGATATCAAGACCATGTCCGGCTCAAGGGCGACTATTGAATTTGGTCGTTGCCTTCCACAGTCCACAGGGGGAACCAGTCTGGAATCGATATTTGGTGTCAAAAATCATCGTTTAGGTCTTCCTATCGGATTGCGGGAGTCTGATCGCTTTTATGAGGCTCTCGAAGCTCTTTCCGGGACGCCTATGCCTCGGCGGTACGAATTGGAACGCGGCCGGCTGATTGATGCCTATGTTGATGGGCATAAATATGTCTTCGGAAAACGAGCTGTGGTTTATGGCGAAGAAGACCTTGTGGCCGGCCTGTGCGCCTTTCTTGCCGAGATTGGTATTGATGTTGTTCTGGCAGGAACAGGTTCTCGCAACAAAGGGCTGGAGAATGCCATTGCAGCTGTCACGGATGGTGTGGCCCGTCGTGCTCCGGAAGTCCGTGAAGGTGTGGATTTTCAGGATATAGCGGATGAGGCTGAAACGTTGAAGCCGGATCTGCTTATTGGGCATTCCAAAGGGTACAAGTACGCCAAGGCGTGGAACATTCCGTTGGTGCGGGTAGGATTTCCGATTCATGATCGCTTTGGCGGGCAACGGGTACTCCATCTTGGGTATAAAGGAGCACTCAACCTTTTTGACATGATCGTCAACACGGTCATCGACAAGAAGCAGACAGAGAGCCCTATCGGCTATGGATATATTTAAGATAATTATTGAAAGTATGGAATAACGATAACTGATCGATATGTTAACCAGCCTTCCGCCATCCCCGGTCTGCGCCAATGCGCTGACGCACTGACCGAGAGAGAGCGGGGTCTGGGGGAAAGGATGAGGGAGAATCTCGCAAGAGGTTTTCCCGTCCCCCACCCGGTGAAGGCAGCACAGGAGATTGTCATGAGTAGCAAGGACACAACCAAGCACCCCTGTTTCAATAAGGAAACCGCAGGTAGCTGCGGCCGCGTACATCTACCCGTAGCGCCCAAGTGCAACATTCAATGCAACTACTGCAATCGCAAATATGACTGTGTCAACGAGTCGCGTCCCGGCGTGACAAGTGGTGTGCTCAAGCCGTTTCAGGCCGCTGAATACATGGATAAGGTCTTGGAAAAGGAGCCGCGTATCACTGTCGCGGGTATTGCCGGACCTGGCGATCCTTTTGCCAATCCTACTGAAGTGTTGGAAACCATGCGGCTGCTCAATCAGCGTCACCCTGAATTGCTCTTTTGTCTCTCCAGCAATGGCATGGGCATCCTGCCGTATCTAGATGATATTGCGGAGCTTGGTGTTTCCCATGTGACCATCACCATCTCGGCTGTCGACCCTGTCATCGGCGCTCAAATCTATTCATGGGTCAAAGATGGCAACGTTGTCTATCGTGGAGAGAAAGGGGCTGAAATACTCCTTGACCGCCAGCTCAAAGCAATCAAAGGCCTCAAGGAACGGGGGATTGTCGTCAAGGTCAATTCCATCGTTATCCCAGGTGTCAATGAAGAGCATCTTGTGGAAGTTGCCAAGGTTGTTTCTGCCCTGGGTGCAGATATCCAAAACATGATTCCGATCAAACCGACACAGGATACACCCTTTGCCGAAGTTCCCGAACCGGGCAAGGAAACCGTACTCCCCCTGCGGAAGGAAGCCGGTGAATACATTTCGCAGATGACGCATTGCAAGCGGTGTCGAGCCGATGCAGTGGGCTTGCTGGGGAATGATCAATCCGTGGCCTTGTGCGGGACCCTCAAGGCGTGTGCGTCGCTCAAGCCGATAGAAGTGAAGATGCCCAAGCCGTATGTAGCGGTTGCGACTCGTGAGGGTATGCTCGTCAATCAACACCTGGGTGAAGCCAAGAGTTTTCAGATTTGGGGGGAAGCGGAAACCGGTGGATTTCACATGATCGAAGAACGAAAAGCTCCTAATGCAGGCTGCGGTCCCAAACGATGGGCAGATCTCGCTGCCATGCTCAATGACTGTAGGGCGGTCTTGGCTGCTGCCATGGGTGAAACGCCACAAATGCTCTTGGAAGAGCATGGTGTGAAAGCACATGTTGTAGACGGTTTTATTCAGGATGCCTTGGCGGTTGTTTTCAGTGAGGGTGACATTAAGACTCTCAAAGGTCGCCGTGGCGGCATCGGTGGAGCCTGTTGTACCGGAACCGGTACTTCCTGCGGATAATATGTCCAATAGAGGAACGATCGCTGAAATATCTTGGCGCTCGTGAACCATTAGCATAGGAGAACCGTCGATGAACAAGGCTACACTCGAGAAGGTCTTTGAGTACGCGTCAAAACCTGTCCAGGGGACAATGTCGCGAAAACTCCGCAAAGATGTGAAAATTCAGGTCAACGAGGGAGAAGTCTACGAAGGCGCAACCCTGTTCCTGGGCGAAGAATTCGTCCGCGTCACCTGTACGCAGGATGGGTCCAATATCAACACTTACTATGATTGGGAAAAGATCATTTCGGTCCGTACTATCGGGGCAGTTGAATAAGACATCTCCTACTATCCCATAACAGAAAACGGCCAACATCAGTGTGATGTAGGCCGTTTTCGCTTTGGGGGTTGGTAGGAGTACTGTATGTGATTTATGCTTTGCTCACGGTCACGAAATGTTCCTGCATGGCGATGGCTCCACCGCCTTTGTCCCACTTCGTGATTCCCTTGGGCATCAGTTCATTGTCGGCAACACCTCGCCCCTGTGCGCGAGATTCGCACGGGAGAGTGTGCCCGAAACCATGGATCATGAAGACTGCTTCAGGATGGATAAAATCAGTGACGAAGGCCTTTATTTCACCGGAATGGCCATTGTTGGAAATGGTGACGGTGTCATCAGTGCTGATCCCGAGTTTTTTGGCCCGTTCACTGTTGATCCACAAGGTGTTCTCGGGCATTTGTTCAAAGAGGAGTGAATTGTTGACCGTATGTCCCTGGGTATGCAGGGCACATCGGCCAAAGGTGATACGGAATTTGTCCAGAGGGGGAAGTTCTGGTGATTCATAAGGCTTGAGGGAGAGCTGGCCGTCTCCTTCCAGTTTCTCGTCAATGACCTGAACCTTGCCCGAAGGAGTCTTGAAAGAACCGTCCTTAACCGGTTTGTATGTTGGCGAATCAGCCAGATCCACAATTCCGGTTTCATCAAAGTCGGCAATGGAAACCCCTGTCCCTTCGAGCTGGAAGTTCCAAAGGTCTTCGACGTTGTCCATGGCCAGTTCATCAAGCCCAAACCGTTTTGCCAGACCTGCGTATATTTCCCAGATGGCTTTGGTATCATAGAGTGGTTCCATGGCCCGTTTGCGCATTTGGAAACATGGTTTGGGGCCATTTTTGGTCATGATCTGATCGTCTCTTTCCAGATAGGGTGAGATCGGCAGGATGACATCAGAATACCAGGCGGTGTCTGACCAGGAAAATGTGACAGCAACCAGCAATTCGATGTTTTCCCACAATACCTTAACATCGGCAGAGTCTGGGAAGGCCATGAGAGGGTCATGGCGTTGGGCAATGTATGCCTTGACCGGATACGGGGAACCTTGGGCAACACTTTCATAGGCGAGATTGACTAATCCCGGTCCCGCATCAAAGTGCTTGCGTCCATCCATCCAGCCGATACCGTCTGCGCGTTGTCCTTCCGGTTTGGGATAGAGTTCCATGAAGCTTTTAAGTCCCTTGGCACCCACATCGCCGGGCTTGTTCATGAAAGGAAGGCCACCCTTGGCTCCGATAGCTCCGAGCAGGGCGTTGATTATGTACGCCGTGCGAGACATATAGAAGGAGTCCGAGTAGCGGGCGGTCATCCAACCAGGATGCCAGACAACACTGGGCGCGGCCTCTCCGAGTTGCTGTGCAAGGTCGCGGATGGAATCTGCATTGACCCCGGTTTCTTTTTCGGCCCATTCCGGTGTGTACTGGGCGACAAAGCTCTTGAGGGCGTCGAAATCCTGCATCCAATCTGCCACAAATTGTTTGTCATAGAGTTCTTCAGCGATAATGACATTGATGACGGCCAGGTTGAATGCGTAATCTGTTCCGGGGCGAATCAGAAAGAAATTATCCGCTTTGGTCGCAGTGATGTTAGCACGAATGTCGATGACCGAGAGTTTGGCTCCGTTTTTCATGCCTGTCAGAACATTGTTGACTTCTGCAACATTGATTGCCTCGAAGATATTACGCTGCTGTACAATGATATGCTTGGCGTTCTTGAAATCATAAGAAACACCCTTGCGGCCGAATCCGAAGACTGACAACGCTGCATTCTGCACGTTACGGGCGCAAGCCGAATCATGGTTGTTGTAATTGACCGTCCCAATCCCACGCAGAAACGCACGGTAGAAATCTCTGAATGGACCTCCACGATCCGAAAAAAGAACGGAGTTCTTACCGTGTTCAGCCTGGATGGCCTTGAGTTTGTCTGCGACATGGTCAAGAGCTTCATCCCACGAGACTCGTTTCCATTTTCCTTCGCCTCGTTCTCCCTGACGAATCATCGGGTATTGAGGGCGTTCCTCATCGTAGGTGAGAGCAGTGCCAGCGGCACCGCGAGGACAGAGTGCACCCTTGAGAGCCTTCGGGCTTCCCTGAATGTATTCGGCCTTGCCATCCACCACTTCAACCTGAATGGGACAGCGGACCGAACACATGCCGCACATGCTGTTTACATATTCCTTACTCATCGTCTCCTCCTGAAAATCCGGGGGTAAATTGCAGTACTTTTTTGTAGAATGCACGCTAGCAACGTGCGTCAAGCAACTGCAACAAGTTACCCTGATGTGAAAATTTTCACATTATAATCCCAAAAAAATAAAAAAAATGCTGAAGTCACACAGTAATTTTTGAGAAAAAAATCACAAGAAGGGGCTTCATTGACCAGTTTCTCTTTTTCCTTGAAAGGGAAACATATCATAAGAACTGCGCGCATTAAATCGATTTTAGGGGTGAACAGATGGCCATTTACAAAATCAAGTTCGACAAGACGAGGTGCATCGCCTGTGATGCCTGCCTTGTCCACTGCAAGGTGAAGAACAAGGTTCCTGCCGGAATCAGCCTCAACCGACTGACGGCTGAGGGACCTCTTGCCGACAAGGATGGTAAGCCCACGGCTAAGCTTAAATATCAGCCGTGCCTTCACTGTAAGAAGCCGGGATGTGTCCCGGCGTGTCCCACAGGAGCCATGTACCAGCGAGAGGACGGTCTGGTCCTTGTTGATCTGGATAAGTGCGATGGATGCCAGTCCTGCATTGATGGCTGTCCGTGGCAGGTTCCCGTGTATAATGAAATGACCGGGAAGATCATGAAATGTGACTATTGCGTAGATCGGGTGGATGCCGGGGGCATACCTGCCTGCGTTACCGGCTGTACGGCCAATGCCTTGAGCTTCGTACGACCGGAATAGAGTGGTTTCGACCGAGTATCCGGGGGATATTCGGTGCAAATTTGAGGACTTTAACTTTATCTCTTTGAGGAGGAGTAACTGTGTTACGTTCCAACAAAATTCTCCTGATGCTGGCCCTCCTGGCCGTGGTCTGCTTTGTCGCAGAACCGGCATGGGCCGACCGTCTTGCTGAGGCTATTGCCGAGGCGAAACCCGAAGGTGAGCCTGGCTATCTCGGAATTCCCGGCGGTCCGCAGCTGAATGTCATGATCGGTCTCGTGTGGGCGATCTGGGTTGGCTGGATTTTCTCCACTGTCGGTGCATTTGGTGGAATCATGGCTGGTGTCGGCCATATCACCATTTACGGACTGGGCGACTACGCCAAGAGCTTCAAGAAAACCATGAAGCTGAACAAGGTTGTGACCGATTCCATCCGTGTCTCGAACCAGTGGTTGGTCGGTTGCTCCGCAGCACTGTCTTCCTTCAACTACTACAAAGCTGGTCGTCTGGTTCTGCCCTTGGGTATTGCCCTTGCCATTGGAGCCGTGTCCGGTTCCTGGCTGGTTCCCTGGCTCACTGCCGGAAAGATCAGTCTGAAAGCGTATCTTGGCTACTTTGGTTTGTTTGTCCTGTTTCTGGGCTGCTACCTGACCTACGAGACAACTCCGAAGGGCCAAGCCAACAAAAAGGCCGCCAAAAAGGCCGCAGAAGCTTTTCAGAAATCTGTGAAAGAACAGCAGGCCGGTGGTCAGGTCGATCTCGCCGAGATGGGCGTTAAAGTCCAGAAGTTTACCCCGACAGCCTGTGAATTTACTTTCTTTGGTGTCGAGTTCAGATTCAATCCGCTGATTCCGGTTGTCGGTGGTTTCTTCATCGCAGCATTGGCTTCCTTCCTGGGCGTTGGTGGCGGCTTCCTGTTGGTGCCGTTCCTGACTTCCGTTGCCGGTTTGCCCATGTACCTTGTTGCAGGAACCTCTGCCATGGCCGTTTTCATTGGTATGGTCAACTCCATCGCTTCCTACATGTTGCTCAAGCAAACTCCTGTTGCCTGGGGACTGATTGGCGCTGAACTTATCGGTATCGTTATTGGTTCCGTTATTGGTCCCAAGACCTCCAAGTTCATCCCCGAGAAAGTACTGAAGTACATCTTCATCTTCCTCGCCCTGTATGTGGGTATTCGCTATACCACCAAGGGTTTCCTGGGTCATTCCCTGGTTCCTCCCTTCTAAGTCGGGAAAACACCAATTCAATCATTGGGGCCGCCCATAGTGGGCGGCCCCGCAAAAGACAGGAAACAGCATGACGAGCCAAGCCATATACGAATTCCTTGACCCTTGGATGATCTGGGCATTTCGCACCAGCGACAACCCATATCTCGGGTTTGCCATAGGGCTTTTCTGGCTCTGCCTTCTCGCAACCATTATAGGTGAATTATGCATGGCTGGTATCTATTTCCTGAATGCCAAACATTTTTCAAAAATCAATCGGGATATGGTCAATCACCATAACTTGTCGGTTCAGGCCATCGGTGTGAAAGACAAGGTTGCGTGGAAAGCCTGCAACTCCATTGCCAATGAAGCCTTTGGCAAGAATTTCTTTTCTCATATTGCACTCTTTGCCTCATCATTGTGGATTGTTCCGTTTGGTATCGGCTGGCTTTTCTATCGATTCGGTTCAGTTGATTTCGTTGTTCCGTTTATCGGGCAGGTTGGACCTTCCTTTATCTTTATTCCTCTCTATATCTTGGTCCGTTGGTTGTTTGGTAAAGCCAAACCCTGGCTTCCGGTCTTCAAGACAATTCGTCGCAAGATCAAGGAAAACGAAGGGGAAGATGAGATGCTGTTGTTTTCGGATCTCATCAAAGAGAAAGAAGCTGTTCCCGGAAATTAGGATATTTGAAGAGCCGCCCATGGAGTTGTCCATGAAAGTGGCTTTGGCGTATTGATCGACCATGACGTGAAAGGCTTTTGGCGAAGGAGTGAATGTCAGCTTTCGCAAGCCTGTTTTGAGAAGCGATTGAACTCTGGTTGAAGGCTTTGGGCAGGGGGAATCAGCTCTGTTTTTGTTCTGATAAAAAGGGCCTTATCTCTCGTTTTGCACTCTTCTGGCCTGAGTTCTTTTCATACCGAGCGGCTGACTCTTTTCGTCAGTCCATCAGATTGGACTCTGGATTCAATCGGAGCCGCCCATGAAGGCGGCTTTTGTTCTTTGATAGTGTGTCGCACCCATTTCTTTTTGCAGTCAGTGCTCTTTTGGGAAAAAATAATTCTCTTGCGTTCATCATTGCAAAAAAAAGCACTGACTCAATAAAGAGGCAGTGCTTTCAATTCATGGGGAGAAAATCTACAATTGTTTTGCAATTGTTTCGACATCCTTGGTGAATCCTTCCATGTCGGATGGGCCGAGCAGGTAGAAGCGTTCTTCTGTCTGAATACAGAGAACATCAATACGATTGGCGACAATCACCGCTTCCTGCTTGTTTTTCAGTTCTGCAACACCGGAGCGGTAGCCGATAAATTCCATGAATTTTTTGGTTTTTCCAATCTTGAAATCGTCATCAGTTTTTAAATTGGCGGGGAACACCTTGACCACCGAGGCCCATGGAATGACGGCACTGGCAAAGGGCGGTGCAGCCAGCAGAATGCCTTCATCTGCCACGGTAATGGCGGCGCGTTTCGGTGTAATGTATAACATATACCAATAAAAGATGGCGAGTGGACCAGCCACGGCAACCAGACAGATGCCTGTCCAAAGCAGGCCGGAGTTGAAACTCCAGGCCACGGCAGCGGCGATTGCCGCGACAAAGAGCAGAAATATGGTCAGAACCACCTTGCTCATGGGAATTTTATAGATACGAGCCATGGAAATCTCCTTGTGAGTGCTGTTGCGCGCAGGGACAGTCATACGGTGTAAGAAAGCCATTGCCAAGTGATATAACGCCTTGGTCTGCATTGATAACTAGAGTACGCTTTGAGACGGATGTCTCAAACGGCCAAAGAGGATTGTTTTGAAAACACAGTCAATGACAAAACAGAGATCTGCTGCCTTCTTACACCAGTTTGTGACACTTCTTTGTGTAATGACGCTGTTTGTGTGTGCCGTGTCACTTTCCGGGTGTAGTGATGAAGAACCCGTGGTCAGGGTGGATTTGACCAGGCTGGCGAAGATTACCGCCCCGGAGCGCAAAGAAGCTATTACCTATGCCTATTTGCCTCAATATTCTCATACCATATCATACAAGCGTCACCGAGCACTGTTGCAGTATTTGAGGCAGGTCACCGGGCTGCCGTTGCGCCAGATATTTCCGGATACCTTTGACGAACACATTGCCATGGTTCAGCGTGGTGAGATCGATATCTCGTATTCCAATCCTTTTGTGTACATCAAGCTTGCCGAAGCAGGGGCCACGGCTTTTGCAAGGATCATCGAGCCGTCCGGCAAACCCAATTTTCAGGGACAGGTCATCTGTCGAGCTGATAATCCGACTATTGCCTCATTGAGCGATTGTCGGGGGAAGAGCTGGATTGCCGTGGACCCAGGGTCTGCCGGAGGATATCTTTTCCCACGAGGTCTTTTTTATGACCATGGTATCGGAATGAAGGACTTCTCCGAAGTGGATTTTGCGCCTGGACCGGGTGGAAAACAGGAAAAAGTGGTGCTGGCGGTCCATGCGGGAGCCTATGATATCGGGACCATCCGAAAAGGAACACTGGATATTGTGGCCGGGAAGATTGATCTGAGTGATATCCGTGTGCTGGCCGAGACCAGAAATTATCCCGGTTGGGTCTATTCAGCTCGAAAAGGGTTGGACCCCGAGGTCGTCAAGACGCTTGCTCAGGCCATGTTCGCTCTGGATTACGATAATGTTGATCAACAACGTATCCTGCGTGCGGCAGGCATGCGTGGTATCATACCCGCCAAGGATATAGACTATGATCCGGTTCGGGAATTGGCTGATAAACTGGGAATGAAGTAGGAGTGCTCATGCGACTTGTTTCCAGGCTCAAATTTCGGACCAAGCTTAATCTCGGCATTTCCGCGATTCTCATAGCCATGGCTCTCCTACTTTTACCTCTGGTAGGCACCATGACATCCAAGACGTTGGTCGAGGAGAGCAAGAAACGCGGTTCAGCATTGGCTGAAAGCCTTGCGGCCCGAGCTGTCGAGCCTCTCCTCGCAGGCGATTTTCTGCGCCTGAAAAATATGGTTGATGAGCAGATAGCGGTTGGGGATGTGGTTTATGTTTTTGTCCAGGACAACCGGGGGCATGTGCTGACGCATACTTTTCACAAGGGATTTCCTACGGACCTGATCAAGGTCAATACCGTGGGGGACGGTTTGCTCGTTCATATCCAGTTGTTGGCTGATGGTGCTCAGCGTATCTATGATTTTGCATCACCCGTGGCAGTCGGGCGTGATCGGCTTGGCACGGTTCGGATAGGGTTATCCAAAACCCGTATCGAAGCTTCGGTGAACAGGCAACTGACCACCATGGCCGGGCTATTTGCTGGGGCGTTGTTCTTGGCCACCGCGCTGGGAACCATTTTTGCCCGTCAGGTCGCTCTTCGGTTGGCGGCCCTCCGGCAGCACGCTGAGGCCATGTTGATGGGCAATCTCGATTCCCAATCCGGGCCATTGGACGGCGTGTATTGTTGGGAGCGGCAGGATTGCGGCCTGCGGTCCTGTCCGGCCTTTGGTGAGAAACAACGGCGATGTTGGTATATTGCCGGGACAATGTGCCCTGATTGCAATGACGATGATACAACACAGGACTCCTGCCGGAGGTGTCGGGTATACCGGGAGAGTGCCGGGGATGAGTTACAGGATTTGGCGGAAACCTTTGATGTCATGGCTCTCTCTCTGAAGACGCATATTGCGGAACTGCGCGGTGCTGAAAGGAATTTACGCGATCAGCAGCGGTTGATGCGAACTATTCTGGATGTCACGCCTGACAGGGTCTCGCTGGTTGATAGCCGTATGCGCTATCAGGGGGCAAATAGGAGCTTTGCCGAATATGTCGGGCTGGCCTTGAATGAAATAGACGGCAAGACTGACTTTGATCTTTTTGATGAACAGACAGCAGAAGAACGTCACATGGCGGCACGGGATATTTTGCAGTCGGGTGAGCGGTTGGACACGCAGGTCATGGTTCGTGATGAAGATGGTGAACGCTGGTTCCACGTCGTGTGCATTCCGGTCTACAATGAGGATGGTAAAATCACCGGGCTGCTTCGGACAGATCGTGATATCACTGATATCAAAGGGTATGAGAAGCAACTCCTTCAGGCCCAGAAAATGGAATCCCTTGGTTTGATGGCTGGGGGTGTTGCCCACGAGATCAACACTCCATTGGGTATTATCCTCGGGTACGCGCAACTGTTGCAGGAAGATGTGGAGCAGGGGAGCCTCATGCAACAGGACCTGACTGTCATCGAGAAACAGGCCAAGGTCTGCAAGAAAATCGTTTCGGACCTCCTCGGTTTTTCACGGCAGAGTCATTCCGCCAAGCGTGAAATGTGCTTCAATAATTCCGTGATGGAGGCAGTCAGCCTTGTTCGGCATACATTCGAGTTGAGCCGCGTTGAAATCGTGACTGAATTGGATGACCGTTTCCCTATCATTTATGGAGACCCGGAGAAATTGAAACAGGTCTGGATCAATCTGCTGACCAATGCCCGTGATGCCTATCCTGAAGCCGGGGGAACCATTGTCATCAGAACGAGGCTTGATACGCCGGGTGGCATTGTCTCGCTTTGGGTCGCCGATACCGGACAGGGTATTGCCGGAGATGATCTCAAAAAGATTTTTGATCCGTTTTATAGCACCAAACCCGTGGGTTTGGGCACTGGGCTTGGTCTCTCCGTATCCTTCGGGATTATCGAAGATCATGATGGTCATATCTATGCGGCCAGTCCGATTCCCCCGGAGTTCAAATTTCCAAGCAAGGGAGACCCCATGGGACCGGGAACTCTCTTTGAAGTCAATCTTCCTCTTGATCATAGTGTTGAGAGTCCCGTGGATATGAACTGCGCGCATGCAGTGGAAAATGATGAGACGTAAGGAGCTGTCATGGCAAATATTATAGTAGTTGATGATGTTTCTGATGCCGGAATGCTGGTCAAGCGGATTCTCGAACGCAAGGGACACAGCGTGACCGCTTTCACTGAGGAAGAGGAGGCTCTGAAACATGCCGCTGAAAAGCAGGTGGACCTGGCGATTCTTGATATCAAGCTTAAGAAAATGACCGGCGTGGATGTGTTGGAAGAACTCAAGAAACTCAACCCCGAAACCAAGGCCATCATGTTGACCGGATATCCGACCTTGGAAACCGCACGGGAATCATTGCGTCTTGGGGCACAGGAATACTGTGTCAAACCCATTAATAAAGATGAACTGGAAACCAAAGTCGCCGAGGTCATGGGAGAATAGACATGCATCTGTCCCAATTATTCAAGCACTGGACCTATCAGGTCTTTGCCCCTGGTACGTTGCTTCGACGCAAGTATGAAGCGTTCAAATCCTTGTTGCATCATGATGCTATCGCACTGGAATTGATCGCTGATCTTGAAGAACTTTTTTACGGTGAGACTCTGGCGGATCGGCAACGGGCCAATCATTTGGCTGCACGGCTGACAGAGGCTGTAGGGACTATGGCGGGGCAATTGGTGGAGATGAATCCCACCGGATATATGGAATTACCTGAATATTTCCGCAAGATCGATTTTTATGTCCGCATGGCGCTGGAATTGGACCAGCCCGAAGTGGGGCCACCTTATATTCTGTCTTTGGAGGATGCTGCCAGTTTCCCTCGATTGGTTGGAGGTAAGGCGTGTAATCTTGGTCGTGCGACCCAGGTCGAGGGGGTTCCCATCCCGCCGGGATTGGTGGTCACGGCCAATGCGTTTAACTATTTTATTGATTATAACGATCTTAGTCATGAAATCGAGGATCGTCTTCGCCAGATGGTGGTGGGGGACCGCGACCTTCTGGCCCGACTGACCGGAGAAATGCAGGAATTGATCCTGGCGGCGGAAGTGCCTGAGGAAATAGCCCGGGGTATCCGATTTGCCGTTTCCGAGATTATTGACGGTGACGACCTTATTGCCGTGCGATCAAGTGCTCTTGCTGAGGATGGCGAGATATCTTTTGCCGGGCAATACGCCAGCGAATTGAATGTCCAGCCCAATGATGTTCTTGAAGCATACAAGCGGGTTCTGGCGGGCAAGTATTGTCCTCGCGCCGTTTCTTACCGTATTTCAAATGGGTTGACAGACAGTGATACGGCCATGGCTGTGTTGATTATACCTATGGTTGATGCGGATAATGCAGGCGTCGTGTATTCTAGGGACCCGGATTGCCGGGGAGGAGAAGCCATTGGCGTCTATGGGGTATGCGGATTGGGTGAGGGACTGGTGGACGGAAGCGTTTCTCCTGGGAAGGCTGTCTTGACTCGTGAGGAAGTCCCTCTTCTGGATACGGAATGCACGCCGGAGGAAGGTGGGCTTCCGCGGAAGGAAACACTGGAAGAGTTGGGCCGATTGGCCATGGTTTTAGAGGATGCTTTCGGAGCGCCGCAAGATATTGAATGGGCGGAAGATGTCACCGGCAAACTGTTTATCCTGCAAACTCGACCATTGCAGGAAGAACGGGACGAAGCTGTGGTGGAACATGAACCTGTGGCTGCAGTCCCATTGGCTGACGGGTTGGAGAGGGCGTCTTCGGGAGTCGGGTGCGGAGAGGTTTACTACGCGCCAACGGGCGAGAAAATTGCTCTTATTCCCGATGGGGCTATTGTCATGACCCCGAGTCTCAAACCGTCACTTCTGACTTTTATCGGTCGTATGAACGGCGTCATAGCCTCCACAGGCAGTCGGGCCAGTCATTTTGCTTCGGTGGCCCGAGAATCCGGTGTGCCTGTCCTTGTCGGTGAGTTGCCCACTCTTCCCGAATCTGGACAGGTGCTGACCGTGGATGGTTCCGGTGGGCGGGTTTTTGAAGGATGCGTGACATCGCTTTTGACTCGGGCCAAGGATGGCAACAAGGTCTCGCAACGTGTGGTGGACCAGTACTCCAAGGTTGTGCCGATTACGGTCAAGTTGAATCTGACCGACCCCAAGGCCGAAGAATTTTCCCCGGAGGGGTGCCGCTCCATGCACGATGTCGTTCGGTTTTGCCATGAGAAAGCCGTGGGAGAGATGTTCTCGATCGTGGATAAACGAGGGCGTGGCATGGGCGCGGCAAAGCGGCTCAAGACCGATTTGCCCTTGGTCATGTATTTGCTTGATCTGGGTGAGGGGTTCTTCTCCGGGGCGGCCAAGGAAAAGTTGGTGACTCCCCCGGATATCAAGAGCCGACCCATGTGGGCGCTCTGGTATGGCTTATCCGATGAACGGGTGGAATGGCCCAGTCGGTTGACGCACATGGATTGGGAAGAATTCGATAAGGTTTCCGGCGGGATATTCAGTTTCGATTCCAAGCTTCTGGCGAGCTATGGGCTGATTTCTGAGGATTATCTTCATTTGATGATTCGTTTCGGATATCATTTTTCGGTAGTGGATGCCGTGTGCAGTTCGGACGAAGGACGCAACTATATCAACTTCCGGTTTAAGGGCGGTGGAGCAGGGTTCGACCAGCGATTGTTGCGTTTGGAATTCATCCGTGCTGTTCTGGAACGATATGGGTTTGAGACGTCGACCCGTGGAGATATGATTGATGCCAAGTGCTCCCGTCTGGATGAGAACGGAACCCGTCTTCTGTTGGCTCGGTTGGGATATCTGATGGCTGTAACCCGGCTCATGGATATGCGGATGGAGACCATGGATCACGTGGAAAGCGAAGTGGAACGGTTTATCACCGATGCGGAGCACAAAAATGCTGGGATGGAAAAAGCGTAACAAATCTGCCGCGTATGAGGTGACATGGGTGACTGACCAGCTTGGTGTCGGCCATGCGCCCATGAGCTATCCTCAGCTTGAAGCTATCAGGGCGGAAGGAGTGGATGCCATCCTCAACTTGTGCGGTGAGTTCTGTGATCTGCATGATATCGAAACCGGTGCCGGGTTTGAGGTGCATTATCTTCCTCTGGCCGATGAAGAAGCGCCTGGACTGATCGAGTTGGAAAAGGCATTGGAATGGCTTGATGAAGCGATTTATCTTGGTAAGAAGGTGCTTATTCACTGTCGCCATGGGATTGGCCGGACCGGGACAGTGCTCAATGCCTATCTGCTTCGACGAGGGTTGGGGCACAAAATGGCAGGCAAGGCGCTCAAGAAACTCAAGAGCAAACCCGCCAATTTCGTTCAGTGGCGGACAGTACGCAAATACGGCAAACAGTCTGGCCAGCTCAGGGTGCGGGAACCGTCTCTGGAATTCAAACGACTGGTGGATCTCTCCCCGTTTTTTAATGATTATGAAGAAGTGGTTCAACGGGTGGAAGAGCGGGCCGGAAAAAATGGAGGAGGCGAAGCCTGCGGGCTGGATCATGATCAGTGTTGCCGGACACCTGTTCGGGTTTCGCTTGTGGAAGCAGTTCACATAAGCCACCGGATCAATACGGAACTGACCTGTGAGCAACGGCTTTCGGTCATTGAGCGTGCCGTTGAAACGGCGCAGGCTGAGCGGAGAGCAGCCTCTGCCATCGGCGTGGATGGGGAAAATCTGGAATACTGTCTCTCCGAAGTCGGTGCAGTCTGTCCTCTTTTGAGAAAGAGGCAATGCATGTTGTTTGAATACCGCCCTATACAATGCCGTGCTTTTGGGCAGGATCAAAGTTTGGATGGAGAGCTGTGGAGCACACTCCTCACTCCGGCTCTTGAAAAAATTTCATCGGAAATCTGGTTTGCTTATACCGGGTCAATGGCTGGCTCCCTTCCGCTTTTCTCTTTTCCTGACGTGGTCTCGGGAAAATTTATGGAAATGATCTTCAAGTTGATGATGGAACAGGGATTGGAGTCCTGATCGCTGCTGAGAACGGAAAACGCCCCTCGCGTCAAAGCCGGAGGGGCGCAGAAGTTTTTCTTTTCTCCCTGCAATGTTCTCTTGGAGAAAATTTAGCCCGTTATCACGAACAAATGCATCTCCCGTGGCCCGTGTGCTCCGTGTACAAGCTGGGCTTCGATATCAGCTGTTTTGGATGGGCCGGAAATAAAGTTGAATGAAACCGGAAGGGTCTCGCGACTTTCCAGCTTTGCGTAGAGCTCCGAGAGGTTTGCCACCAGTTGGTTCAGGGTCAGAACAGCGATGTGAACCGAGGGGACAAGGGATGTGGCTCGCGCTTTTCCCGGTCCGCCAAGCACGGCGATAGCTGCGCAGTCGACCGCGCACCAATCAGCACCAGTCACACCTATATAGGCACCCTCTGCCTGCTGGCGCAGTCGAGCTTTGCCTATGCTTTCATCTTCATTCTGGTTCAGGCTTGCGAGATCAACAGGAATGGCATCTTGTTGCAGCAGTGCATCAAGTCCGAGGCTTTCGAGTAGAGGAGTGTCATGCCTCGTTACCCGTTTCTTTCCTCCCCATTCCGTCTCTGTGGTGCGTACTCTTTCTGCGATACCGTTTCCTGCGTCTTGAGCTGTCGCGACTTCGTGAACATGGAGGTTGAGCGGGCCTGCATTTCCTTTCAAAATGGCAAGGAGGTCAAGCTGTTCATCCTTTTCCCTTTCTGCCGCAGCAAGCAGCGCGTCCAGTTCGCCTTTGGGGCGGGAAACAAAAAGGTCCGGGTTACCCGGAATTGTGTCTCGGCCAAGGGCGCGGCTCACCCGATTCAAGAAGGTCTGTTCGTTCTTATTCATCATTTCCCCCCTGGAGCCGTTTGGAGTGAATGGTTTTCCAGCGATCGGCAAAAGTCTTTTCGGGCATGGCTGGCAGATCGCGCGTGGCGGTCCATTTGCCAACCGGTCCGACCCCTTTGCTGAGGACGCCCCGGCGAATGAACGGGAGCTGGACATATCGTCCACTTTTGACCAAAAAATCGTACAACCTTCTGTCGGACATGGCCAAAGCCCATGCCTTGAAAGCCAGCGCTTCCATCGTACCAACCGGCTGGACATTCCATTGCGAGTCACCATAGGCAAGCATGTACCGTAACTCGGAAAGCATGCGGGGAAGGTCATTTTGCACCGGGCAGATGTCTTTGCATGCGCCACATAATGTTTCGCCCCGGCAGAGGTCGGCGTACTTGTTCACGCCATCAAAGAGCGGCATGACCACGGAACCGATGGGGCCAGGATATGGGCCGTTGTAAGCATGACCTCCAATCCGGCCATAGACGGGACAGATATTCAGGCACCCCCCACAGCGAATACAGGCCAAGGCCTCTCGAAATCGAGGATCAGCCAACATCTTCATCCGTCCGTTATCTATAATGACCAGATGGAACTCTTCCGGGCCATCTGCCTCTCCCGGTTGGCGGGGACCTCCTAGAAAGCTGACATACGTTGAGACTTTCTGGGCAGCGGCTCCACGGGTGAGCAGGCGCAGGAGCATGTCATGCTCTGCTAGGGTGGCGGTTACCCGTTCCATGCCCATGAGTGCAACATGCACCTTCGGCATACTGGTGGACATGCGTATATTACCCTCATTGGAAACCAATGAGATATGGCCTGTTTCGGCGCAGGCTATGTTGCATCCGCTCAGCCCCATGTCGGCGGAAAGCAGCTTTTCGCGCAAGGCTTTGCGGGCAGCTTTGGTCAAGGTCGGGGGATCTTCCGAGTATGGTATATTGAGCTTTTCCTGAAAAAGTTTTCCTATCTGCTGGCGGTTCATGTGAATGCAGGGTGCGATGATATGAGATGGTGCATCACCGGCCAATTGGATGATGAACTCACCGAGGTCCGTTTCTACCACTTCGATGCCGTTTCCCTCCAGCAGAGGGTCAACTCCTATTTCCGTGGAGGTCATGGACTTTCCCTTGACCACACGGCGCACATCATTTTCCCGGGCCACTTCCAGACAGTATTGACTGGCTTCTTCTGCGGTTTCGGCAAAATAGACATGCCCACCGTTGGCCCGTATTTTTTCGGCCAAGGTCGCCAGGATGGTGTCGAGATTATTCAGTGTGCGCATTCGAGCTTCCTTGGCTCTGCTGCGCAAAGTCGGGTCAATTTCTTTCCACGCTCCCTGTGTGCCTTTGCCTATGCGATCCTGAATCATCCTGATAGAAGCGTGCAGTTTGTCATCTGCAATGGCTTCTCCAGCCAGTTTGCTATATGTCTTATCGCTGTTCCGGTGCATGGTTATTCCCCTGTATTAGCCAGTATTTCAGCCAGATGCAAAGCCCGGACGGTTGAACCTATACGGCTTAATCTGCCGCTGATGTTCATAAGACAACTGACATCGCACCCGACAACTGCCTTGGCTCCGGTCTCAAGGATGGTCTTAACCTTGTCGTCAACCATGGCCGAAGATATTTCCGGGTACTTGACGCTGAAGGTGCCGCCGAAGCCGCAACATCGGTCGCTTTCGTCCATCTCTATCAAGGAAAGTCCGGGAATATTCTCCAGTAACTGTCGCGGTTGGCGGCGGATGCCGAGGCCACGGGAGAGATGGCATGAGTCATGGTAAGTAATGCTTCCATGAAAACGGCTTCCCAGTTCTTTGCCCGGATCAGTGACACCTAAGACATCCACAAGATATTCCGAAAATTCATAGGTCTTGGCTGCAATAGCCTGGGCGCGGCTGTGTTGCGTTGGTTCGTCACGGAAGAGGTCGAGATAGTGATGTCTGACCATATGAACGCATGAGCCGGATGGACAGACAATGGCTTCACTCTTTTCAAAAATGTCAAGGAAGCGAAGAGCCGTTTTTTTGGCTTCCTTGCGATAGCCGCTATTGAAGGCGGGCTGGCCACAACAGGTTTGGTCCGGAGGGTAGGTCATGGAAACGCCGAGGCGCTCCAGAACATGGACCATGGCATCGCCGACTTCGGGGTGCAGCGAGTCAACGAGGCATTGAATAAAAAGGGTAACGGAATGTTCTTTCATTATTCTGGATGATTAAGAGGTGAAATATGTGTTTGGGAGTCAGAATGGTGCACCCTTCGCCAGGAACTTGCAAGGTGTTTCGTGATGATATAAAAATACGGCGTGTTAGATGTACTTACAGGATTGTCAAACTTGCCATTGTTCATTTCAGGGGGCTTTCATGAAACGTTGTCTTTTTTTTGTCGCGGTACTGCTCGTTCTGGGCACTTTTCCCGCAGCCTACGCGGCAAAACCGGTCATTGCCATCAGTCAGTTTGTCGAACACCCGGCTTTGGATGCTGTGCTCAAGGGGTTCCAGGATGAGTTGAAGGACAACGGTATTGACGTAAATTACAAAATTTACAATGCGCAGGGCAATGTGGGGACAACCTACCAGATCGCCACACAGATAGTGGGTGAAAAGCCAGACATGATTGTTGCCATTGCCACGCCTTCTGCTCAGGCTTGTGTCAAGCAATACGAAAAATATCCTGATCTCAAAGGGATTCCAATGCTTTTTTCCGCTATCACCGATCCGTTGGCTGCGGGACTTGTCTCCAATTATGAGAAGCCGGGCGGAGATGTTTCCGGCGTTTCCAACCAGATGCCAATGGGGAAACATCTTGATATGATGCAGCGTTTCATGCCTGATCTTAAGAATGTCGGTGTCATTTACAATAGGGGTGAGATGAATTCCGTCTCCAGCATCAGGCGACTCAAGAAAGCTGCCAAGGAACGTGGAATGACGATTGTTGAAACAAGCGTGACCAACTCATCCGAAGTGCAGCAGGCAGCCATGAGCCTGATTGGGAATGTTGATGCGTTATTCATTCCCACGGATAATACAGTGGTTTCGGCCATGGAAGTGGTTGTCAAAGTCTGTCGTCGGACACAGACGCCGCTTTTTGTGGCAGATACCGATTCAGTGACACGAGGCGCTATCGCCGCCCTCGGGTTTGATTACTACCTGCACGGTCGTCAGACTGGAGCCATGGCAATCCGAATCCTCAATGGGGAAAGGGTTGGTGACATGCCAGTTGAATTTCAGGAAAAACTTGATTTTCACGTCTTCCCGGCCGCAGCCCAGAAAATGGGGGTGACTCTCTCCCAGACCTTGATCGACGCAGCAGATACAGTTCACTAAAAAAAATGACGAGGCTTCCTTGAGAACCCTGAACGTTTCTCAGGGGAGTTTATCCTAGGATATAAGCTGGGACTGGCATGCGCAGAAGAGCGAACGCCAGTCCCCTTTTTTTATGAAATATTTTTTCCCGGTCTAAAAGTCCTTTTTCATGGTACAGGGAGTATGACGAAGTTTTCCACATTCTGACTCCTTGAATTCCTTATTATATACTTTGCCTGCGCAACTCTCTGGATGTTTGCAGGGTATAGCCGAGAGCACACTTTGTCCCTTCAGTTTCTCAGTCAAAATCCGACAAAACTGACTGTCAGTTTTTGTGGCTGTTTTTTTACGTATCCCCTCTTGCCGCAGCCTTTTCTGAATGCCATATTGCCAAGCATTACTGTGAGGACGGGACACCGGGTGGTGTTTCCCGAAACGCACAGTTCCATGGGCGCAGTCCATGGTTGGTCGGCAGGGAGGCTTTGAAAGAGTCCTTCTGGTTTTGGCTCATTAAAAGAGCGGTGCGAGGAATTTTTAGTCCGGCGGTGCCTCTATGGTGTTCAACCCAATTTGCAGTTGACAATTTATCGAGACAGCAATATTGCGTTGATAACGATTTTCAATTTCATGAAATTGAAGCATGCTTAGGATAGAAATCTCACACTGTTTAATGAGTTGAATCAGGATTTTATACTCCTTAGATTCGACAAGAAGAGGATGAATGTCATGGTTTGGTATGATCGAGAATCCGAGAGTGAACAAAACGTGGCAACACTTCTTGAACGAATTGAGCAAAGAGTTAAACGCGAAGTCTGGTGGATGTCAGGCGTCGCTTCCTGCCTCGTCAGTGTCATGGTCGTGATTCATGTGGCACTCATTCATTACTCAGTGCCTTAAGTGGCGAAGGGGAAGCTTGTGAGATTGTCTGTTTTTCAATTTTTTGTCTTTTTTTTCAGCCTGATGGTTCCTGTTCAGACCTCTTTGGCTTCGGGGGGTGTGATCCATGTTCCCGAGTATGAGAATACGCTTGAAAAAGTGGTTCTTTCGTTACCAGCCAAGGTGTCTCAGCTCGTCTACCATGAGGATTTGTTGACCCGATTTCCTTCCTATACGGAATTTTTGATTTTGGTGGAGGGCACCAATCTGCCGATACTCCAAAAAAACCTTGAAGGGAAACCATATGCATCACGGGTCAAATTGATTCCGTATTATTCAAAAAACGTGGACGAAGGACGGTATTTTACCATGGTTGACAAGAATCCGACCCTTGCCGGTGTCTTCCGAGACCGCCTCTGGCCCCAGGGGACAGTCTGGGCGCGGGATTCTTTTGTCGCGTGTAAGGATCAGAATGGTGAGCCTGTGCTCATGGTCCCGACGTATTATCGAAATATTGTTTTCCCTTCAGTCAATGTCGGGGAAAAAAGCCATCTTCAGTTCGATAATGACTATCTCAAGTCACTGCGAGGCTTGGGAGTACACATGCAAAAGAGCGTTCCTCTTGTCTTTGACGGTGGAAACGTCTTTTTTGACAATCTCGGTGGGAAGTCGGTGGCTCTCGTGGGCAAGGATAGCGTGAGAGCCTCCGTTGCCCTGAGTCGGGCCATCAAATCCGGCATGGATGAGGCTGCGATTCTCGACTCATTCAAGACGTTTTTCAATGTGGATAATGTTGCCATTGTCGGCATCGAGCGACAGCCGCAACTTCTGTTTCATCTGGATCAGGCCATGGCTCCACTGCCGGGCGGTATTGCAGCGGTCGTCAAGACCGTGGGAACAATGCCCGAGAGTGATACTGAGAAGAAACAGGTTGAAGAGGTCCGTGAATTTCTCAGTCATCTGAGAATCCAGCTGCATCAGCTTGGTTACACGATTATCGACGTTGAGACCTCCATGGACGCTGTCCTGCATAGGCGGTTTCCGAATATGGTTGTCTATACCAATCGAGAGACGGGCAAGGTGAACCTTTTGCTCAGTACATACAGCGATGATTCAGAACTGGATGCACAGTTGAGGGAAAAGAATATTCATCAGCTGCAAGAGCGCGGGTATGTCGTTGATCACGTCAATACCGACGCCAACAGAAACAACGGAGGAGTCCATTGCCTATACAACACTTTATAACGGAGCGGAGTTGTATCGCACCATGACACAGGAAGTGTTCCGAAAGGAGAATCGAGTGCTGGACAGGGCAAAAACCGCTCTGGACGACCTTCACACATCCGGAGAATCTGTGAATCCCGCTTTTTCGTCCCTTATCAAGGGGTACGAGAAGCTTCTGCGACAGAGCCATCGATTAGTCACGATGGGGGATCGGATGCAGCAGAATCTGAGCGAGTTGAACCGGGAATTGGGGGTCAGCGAGGAGAAATACCGGGGCATTTTTGAAAATGTGACCGAAGGTATTTATCGGTGCGGCTCGGATGGAAGACTGATCGAGGTCAACCCGGCCATGGCCACCATGTTCGGCTTTAAGGATTCCGCCCAATTCTTGTCAGCGATTCCTACTCTTCAAGCTCTTTTTTGCAATGAAGAGGATTACGCTCGATACGAATCCCTGCTTGTGGTCGAGAGTGTGCGGCAGTTCGAAGTCAAGGTCTGTGGTCCCAAAGGGCTTTCCCTTTGGGCCGAGATCAGTGCCAGCGCCATGCATGAGGAAGGGAATGGGCGTCATGCGCATTTGCGAAGTGGAGTCGTGGGCGTCCTGGCGGATGTGACGGAGCGCAAGCACATGGTGGAAGAAATGTGCAGATTGGCGCGGACAGACAGCCTGACAGGATTATGGAATCGTCGCTATTTCATGGAAGTGGCCGGGCGGGAGATAGCTCGGGCGAGTCGAAACAAGACTCAAATGTCCTTGCTTATTCTCGATGCCGACTATTTCAAATGCGTCAATGACAATTATGGGCACGATATAGGGGACAAGGCTCTTGTTGTCATGAGTCGACTACTTCTTGATTCGGTTCGGGATGTGGATGCGGTGGGTCGGTATGGTGGTGAGGAGTTTGTCGTCCTTCTGCCGGATGCATCCCGCAAGGCAGCCTGTTATGTGGCCGAACGGATTCTGAAGAATATTCGCAGAACAAAGATTGAGCACGGCAAAGGAGCTTTCTCCATGACCGTCAGTATTGGACTGGCTTCGCTGGAAGAAGAGGAGACCTTGGATGGTCTGCTTAAATACGCTGATATAGCACTCTATGCCGCCAAGAAAAACGGACGGGATAGGGTTGAGATTTATAGCCGGTCGGAATGCCCATGCTCCGTCGATGAAGAAGGTTCGGAGGCTTCGGCCTGCGCAGGGAGGGAGCAATGAGCTTCATGATCGGTCTGGTGGATTCCCTGCTCAATTGGAGTGTCGAACGGAAAATGGTTGTCCTGCTTCTGCTTGGCATTGTCCTTTTCCCTTTGACGACACTGCTCATATTACAGTCTCAGGGGGCGCAACTTGCCACGAATTTTTTGGTGGGACTTTTGGCAGTGGCCATTATAACTTTAGTTCCTTTTGCCAAGATGATCAGTCACCTCGTTGCTCTGCGCAGTATCAAGGAGTTGAATGACCAGTGCAAATTGCTAAAGCGGGGAGACTATGCCCATGTCGACCTGCCTGCCGGGGATGATGAAGGGCATGATTTTCTGACTCTCAAGCGAAATATGCACTGGATGGGCTACACTATTGCCACCCGTGAGCAACGGTTGCAGTCGGCCATGAAAGATCTGGCCGTGGCCCAGCGTCAAATTGGTGAAAGCCTCGATTATGCCAGCTTGATTCAGACCTCGTTTTTACCGGATCGGGAAGCTTTTTCCGAATTGTTGCCGGAACATTTTCTCATCTGGAGTCAGCGGGACAAGGTCGGTGGAGATTCCTATTGGTTCAAGCAGTCCGGCGATGGTTTTTTTCTCGGTGTCATTGATTGTACCGGCCATGGTGTGCCGGGTGCGTTCATGACTCTGATTGTCCACTCCCTGCTGGAAGAGGCCATGGATGGCGACCCTGAGAGTCCCGCGATAATTCTCAGCCGCATGAATCAGCTTATCAAGGATGCCCTGAAACAGCACAAGAAGGGTGCCATGTCTGATGACGGTATGGACTGCACCTTGTGCCACCTTGATCCCAAGACAGGAAAACTCCTTTTCGCAGGAGCGAACAACCCGCTGTTTATCGTTGAAAAAGATGAGGTCAGATCAATCAAGGGTGACCGTTGTGGGCTTGGGTACATCCGGTCTCCTCGCGATTTCTCTTTCACTGATGTCGAGATGTCACTGGCCCCCGGAACCCGTGTGTATATGGCGACGGATGGTATCGTTGACCAGGTTGGGGGAGACAAAGGGTTTCCGTTTGGTAAGCGGAGATTCATGGATTTCATCAAACAAACCCGGCAGCTCCCCATGGAGCAGCAGGGAAGCGCATTAATGCGTTTATTTGCCGATTATCAGGGTGAGCAGACACGTCGGGACGATGTCACTGTGCTCGGGTTTGAATATAGATAGGGAGGTCTCATGGCAAACAGCTTGTTTAAATATTATGAAGAAATGGAGCGTGAAGGCGTTATCCTGTATTTTAACGGTCCTGTTTCTCAGGGGGTTGTCGAGGGTATAGCCCAACTCATGCGTAACAAGATGCGGGATGAAGAGGTGGGAGTCGGTTCGGTACAGCGGGTCTTTTCCATCCTCGTTGAGCAGATGCAGAATATTGTCCGCTATTCCACGGAACGGAATATCACCACAGAGGAATGCCAGGGAGAGATGGCCCATGGGCAGGTTGTTGTAGGGCGCGAGGAAGATGGTCGTTTTTTCGTGGCGTGCGGTAACAAGATTCGGTCTGCCGACAGCATCGTAATAACCGATCACATCAAGACCTTGCGTGACATGAGCAAGGAAGACCTCAAGACATACTACAAAGAACGGCGCAAGAGCATTTCCCATGCGACCTCCAAAGGAGCTGGGCTTGGTTTTGTGGAGATGGCGCGAAAGTCTGCCCGCCCCATGGATTTTGATATTATCCCTCTCGATTGCGAGACTTCGTTTTTTTCCATGAAAGTCGTGGCACAGTAGGAGGATCGTATGACCAGATTTAGTGTACAGGCGACAAGTTCGTCACCTCATATAGAATTTGATCCCGAAACCATGTCCTTTGAAATCAAAGGGGAATCCTACCCTGAGAATTGCTGGGCATTTTATGGTCCGATGTTTGATTGGCTGGAAACTTTTTTCAGCGGGATCAATGGCGACCGGGTGGAGATCAACATGGAGATTCTGTATTTCAACAGTTCATCATCCAAGACCTTCATGGACTTTTTCGACATGCTCGATGATCAGGCGGAACAGGGCAATAATATCGTGGTCAATTGGCGGTATCACGAAGAAAACGAGTCTGCCATGGAGTGCGGGGAAGAGTTTATGGAAGATGTTTCCTGCATTAAATTCAACCTTGTCGAATTCAACGACGAATCCGAATGCTGACGAGTCGCACCGGAAAGAGAAAAGAATGATTCCAAACCATATCAAACAATCACTGAAGACCCTTATCCCCCTCAGGCAGCCTGCGTTTCTCTGGGGAGCGCCCGGTGTAGGCAAAAGCCAGGTCGTTGCTCAGGTTGCCGATGAATTGGGCATGGCGTTGACAGATGTCAGGGCTGTTTTGCTGGACCCGGTGGATTTGCGCGGTTTGCCTTCCATCAATTCTGAAGGAGTCGCCCACTGGGCGCCACCGGCTTTCCTTCCTACCGGCGGGAAGGGCGTCCTGTTTCTGGATGAACTCAATGCTGCCCCGCCTCTGGTTCAGGCCGCTTGTTATCAGCTGGTTCTGGATCGCAAGATAGGGGAATACACCCTTCCCGATGGGTGGACAGTCATTGCAGCCGGGAATCGAGAAACGGATCGTGCGGTCACTCACCGAATGCCCTCTGCCCTGGCCAATCGATTCGTCCACCTTGATTTCTCCGTTGATGTCGAAGCATGGCTTCAATGGGCGGACCAGGCAGGCTTGTGCCAGGAAGTTTCAGCATTCATCCGGTTCAGGCCGAATCTGCTTCATAATTTTGATCCGAAGAAAAATGAAAAGGCGTTTCCTTCGCCACGGTCATGGGAATTCGCAGCTCGCATCGTGGCTTCGGTTCCGGACCCTGATGTCGAGCTGAGTTTGTTGAAAGGCACGGTTGGCCCCGGTGCTGCGGCTGAGTTTGCAGGATTTTCCAAGATGTTCAGACAGCTGCCCGACCCGGATGGTGTTATCAATCACCCGGAGACTGCGGATGTCCCTGACGAACCTGCGGTTTTGTATGCCCTGTGCGAAGCTCTTGCTCAAAAAGCGGATGAAGAGACCACGGAGAGCATCATGGCGTATGCTTCCCGGTTGCCCTCGGAATTTGGGGTGCTCCTGGTCCGTGACGCTGTGAAAACACATCGCGGCATGGTCGATTCTCCAGCCTTTTCACAGTGGGCCACTGCCAATTCCGATGTGCTTCTGTAGGTTGCGATGAACGAAGTTCGCAGGAAATTACTCAAGGCCCGAACCGGACTTTTGCTGGAGCATCCCTTTTTTGGTTCTCTATGCCTGCGCATGGAACCGAAGGAAGACAGGCAATGCGCCACGGCATGGACCGATGGGCGGACCCTTGGGTACAACCCGGACTATATCGCCGGGCTTGAGGATTCTCAGGTTCAGGGGTTGATGGCACATACAGTCATGCATCCGGCCTGTCAGCATCATACCCGGCGTAAGGGACGGGAAGCCAACTTGTGGAATATAGCCTGCGATCACGCCATCAATTGGCTTCTGCTTGATGCGGGTCTCACCCTGCCTCCCCGATATCTTGATAATCCCGTATATCATGGTCTTTCCTCTGATGAAATTTATGCTGAGCTGAAGGCCCATGGTGGAGAAGAGGATCGTCCTGCTCTTTCTGATGGGCAGGGGGAGAGTGACGGTGAAACTGATTGGGACGGTGTCGCAGCCGATGGAAGCGAGGGGGAAAACTTCGGCGAGAACTCAGAATCCGGCGCTGGTGAGGCCGGAGGTGATGGTCGGGTTGATGAAGGCTCTTCAGGCGAAGATGAAGCTGCGTCCGCCGGGGAACAGTCCGGCGACCCCGGTGGAAGTGGCGAAGTGCGTGATGCGCAGACGTCTCAGGAGGGCGGTTCCACAGCGGAATCCGGTAGTGATGAACAATGGGAACTGGCTTTGGCCCAAGCCGCTCAACAGGCTCGGGATATGGGCGATCTCCCAGGAAATCTGGAACGCCTCATTCAGGATGTGCTCAACCCGAAGATCGATTGGCAGGAGATTCTGGAGCGCTTCATTTTTGACAGGGCGCGAGATGATTATAGCTGGACGCCGCCTAATAAACGGTTTTTACACCTCGATGTTATTCTGCCGTCCCTGTCACAGAGACAACTGCCGGAAGTTGTCCTCGTTATCGACACATCCGGCAGTGTCAGTGAATCGGAGATGGATCAGTTTGCTGCTGAATTATCCGGAATTCTGGAAGCATATGACACCACCGTACGGGTGCTCTATTGCGATAGTCAGGTCGTAGGACATGATCTTTTTGATCGTAATGACCTGCCTTTGATTCTTTCTCCCCAAGGGGGAGGCGGCACTGACTACCGCCCTCCTTTTTTTTGGCTTGAGCAGGAGGGAATCGATCCCGCCTGTCTTGTTTACCTGACTGATCTGGAGTGCATCCACTTCCCTGAACAGGACCCCGAGTTTCCAGTGCTCTGGGCACGGATAGGGGGGAGCGGAACAGTGCCTCCCTTTGGTGAAATACTTGAAATATTATGAGGAGGAGCAATGAAAATCCAATGGTCCATCCAGAAAAAACGCGGGAATCACAGGCCTGTTCTTGAGTATCGAATCGAGTTGGAACAGTTCGAGATTGACCTCGCCGTTCCACAAGTTCTGTTAGACAAGGCTCTTTCCCGACCTCCGTCTTCGTGGCGGTCCTTTTGCTATCCGGGTGAGGATGAACGATCGGGAGTCGCTTTGGACTGGTATCCTCTCATGACCCCATCTCATAAAAATGCCGTGATTTCCGGTAAATTGACGTTGCCATGGCGTCCGGCCGGAAATGAATTCGTGGATATCAAAGTGGCCTTCGGACGACTCCGCAAGGATTTTGAGCTGGTTTTGGCCAAGGCCAACGAAAGTGCTCCGGTTGAGATTGTGGAACATCTGGAACTGACTGAAGATACAAGAAAACATATTGCGGCCGGAGTGGCCTCTGCACGTTTTCTTTCTGCAGTTGGATTTTAGACTTGATTTGAAATTGAAAATGAGTTTCATTACTGACATTATGAAGACAGCAGAACAAGTATTCATTGAGTTTCTCAAGGAAAATAATCTGAGCATGACCCCTCAAAGAAAGATTATCGTGGAGACCTTTTTGGAAACGGAAGGGCACTTCTCGGCAGAGAGGTTGTGTGGATTAGTCAAGGGAAAGGCATCTGAAATAGGGCAGGCCACCATCTACCGGACGCTGAAACTTCTCGTGGATTCAGGTCTGGCCGAGTCTATCGAAGTCGGAGACGGAAGTGCGCTTTATGAACATTCATACGGTCATGACCATCATGACCACCTGATATGTGTTCATTGCAACCGCAAGATAGAGATTTATGATGATGCGATAGAAAAACGTCAGGAGGAAGTTGCCAGTGAGTTGGGCTTCAAACTGACGAGGCATCGTATGTATCTGTTCGGAATCTGCCCCGAATGCGCTGGGCAGGAGTCATAGATCTCTACGACCACGCAAATGTAATATGAGTAACGCCCCATTGGTTTCGGACCGATGGGGCGTTTTTTGTTTCAAAAGCCGCCGTTTTATTTTGTTGTCGTTTTTTTGCGGTCTTGTTCCGTATCCACAGGCGGTGTGGTCTTGGGTTCCTTCCACGATGTGCTGAACATGGATTTGAAGCCTCGGTTCAAAAAGGCCTTGGGGCATCCCTTGCTGGAAATGGTTGTTCGAAATGTCATGTTACACTCCTTGTTTCATTTTTGGCGGCACATGGTGTTCCGAGGCGATCTCCCGCTCTGTCTCGGAGGGGGTGCACTGGTTGCAGATCCCGTGAATCTGTGTCTGAAAGCTAAACATGGTGAACCCTTGTTGTCTGGCTGTTTCCTGTTGGAGACAATCTATATACGGATTGGAGATGGGGTATCGTTTGCCGCAGCGTTCGCAAATCATTTGGCTGTGGTGATCTCCCATGGACTCGTAATGAGTGCTTCCATCTCCCCGCTGAATACACCGGGCAATACCAGAGTTGAGTAGGTGTTTGACTGTTCTGTAAACTGTGGATCGACTGATTCGAATATCGAGTTCCTGAACGGCTCGGAGAAGTTTGTCAGAAGAGAGTTTCTCCTCATTGCTCATGAAGACCTTGAAGATCAGCAACCGTTGTTGTGTCAACTTGAGGTTGTTGCTGGTCAGGTATTCCTTAAATGTTTTCAGTGCTTCCTGCATGGATTCTGATCTTTTTACGCTCTATTTGCGTTGCAATGTTCTTGTTGACCCGGAGTCTCATCCTGTTCGTCTTGTGCCGGCTCTCAGTGGGTTGAGTTGAGACTTTGATGCAACAGAAGTTTTTCGTTGACCCTTTGAATATCACAGCTTATCACTGATATCGAAATTCATTATCAATTGCAACGTCAAATTGGTTACAAGTGGAGAAGTCTATGTCTTTGCACAAAACCCTCAGTTCGGTGGGGTCCGGACAGACGGCCTTTGTTATCGCCATCGACGCCGATAACAAGGCAAAGATTCGACTCGAATCCATGGGAATCATTCCAGGAATCGAAGTTGATGTGCTCAACAACGCCAGTGGACCGCTGATCGTTTCAGTCGGAGAAGGGCGTATCATGGTTGAGCGCAGGGTAGCCAAAAGGGTTCTCGTGGCCTGATCGGTTGAGGTCAGTCTTTTTTCATAATGCATTCATACTTTCAAGGAGGGCGGCATGACTCTGAATGAACTCAAGCCAGGCTCCCGTTGCACCATGACGGACCTGACCGCAGTCGGTGCTCTCGGGCAACGGCTCATGGATCTTGGATTTTATCCTGGGGCTGAAATTGAGGTGGTGCGCAATGCTCCACTGGTCGATCCAGTGGAATTGCACCTTGACGGATACCATGTTTCGATTCGCCACAATGAAGCCAAGCATATTGAGGTGGAGAGATAATGGCTGCCAAAAATTTGCTTGTTGCCCTGGCTGGGCAGCCGAATTGTGGAAAATCCACAGTTTTCAATATGCTTACGGGGGCTCGGCAGCATGTTGCCAACTACCCCGGTGTCACTGTTGAAAAAAAATCAGGTTCGTTCAAAATGGGGACAACCCGCGTTGAACTGGTTGATCTCCCCGGAACGTACAGTCTGACATCATATTCTCTGGAAGAGCGTGTCTCGCGTGATTTCCTGCTTGGGGACAACCCCGGCGTGGTTATCGATGTCGCAGATGCATCAAATCTCAAGCGAAATCTCTACCTGACTCTGCAACTTCTGGAAATGGAGGTGCCGACACTCCTCAATCTGAACATGATGGATGTTGCTGAGCGGCGCAACCAGACCATTGATATTGCTGGGTTGGAAAAAATCCTGGGTATTCCAGTTGTCCCGACCACAGCCAAGAAAGGTGAAGGGCGTGAAGCCCTGCAAGTCGCAGTGGAAAAGGCCCGAGAAAATCCCTCCGATGGGTTTTTCAAGATCGATTACAAAGGGCTTGAAGAGCACATCTCCGAGTTGGAAACACTGCTGGTGGAGGACCCGGTCCTCAGCGTGCAGTATCCGGTCCGCTGGTTTGCCATCAAGTTGTTGGAAGATGACGCCGAGGCTATTCAATTGCTTCGGCGAACACATCCTGATGCGGAGCAGGTTCTTATCAGGACGGCTCAGTGCCGTGAGCGCTTCGAAAAAGTATCCGGTAACAGTGCCGAACGCCACATAGCATTCACTCGGCACGGAATGTGCGCCAATATCGCGAAAAAAGTGGTGGTACTGCCTCAGAATCCCAAGAGAAGTTTGTCTGACCGGGCTGATAGATATATCTGCAATCGTATCCTTGGCCCCATCATTCTCATGTGCATCCTGATGGTCTTGTATGAAGTCTCCATCGTTTTCGGAGGCTGGCTTGCCCAAAAAGTCTGGCCGCTTTGGGGAGGACTTGAGAATTTTGCAGCCAGTGTGCTGCCTGCCCCCGGTTTCATGGTCGATCCCCTCCTACGAGCCCTGGCGCAGTGGGTCGTTAAATCCACGACAGCCATTCTGAATTATCTGCCGATCTTTTTTTTGCTTTTCAGTCTTATCGCCGCATTGGAAGATAGTGGATACATGCCACGAATGGCTTTTATTCTGGATCGCCTGTTTCGGCGTTTCGGATTGCATGGACAATCCACATTGCCCATGATCCTTGGCGGTGTCTATGTGGGCGGTTGCGCTATTCCCGGTGTCATGGCGACCAAAGCGATCCCTGATGAACGGGCGCGGTTAGCGACCATTCTCATTGTCCCCATGATGAATTGTCTCGCGAAAGTCCCTCTTTATCTCATATTGATTGGGGCTTATTTTGCAGATGTGGGCGGGTTAGCCATGTTCTTTATCGCCACGGTGACACTGTTTATGGCACTTCCCGTCGCAAAACTCCTGTCATTGACTGTGCTCAAGAAGCGGGAGAGCGCCCCGTTCATCATGGAAATGCCTCCGTATCATGTGCCGACTCTCCAGGGCGTGTTGAGGCGGTCTTTGGAACGCATCTGGATGTTCATGAAAAAGATTGTGACGGTGGTTTCGGCTGTTGCTGTAGTTGTTTTTGTGCTCATCAACTTTCCGGGTTTGTCGGCAGAGAGGCAAGCTCACTATGAGGAAGTTCGAGACAGTGCCATTCAGGCTTTTGTGAAACAGGCGGACAAGACTGAATACAAGGATGTCATTACCACTGATGACGTTTTGCCGATTATTCTTTTCGGCGAGGCATTGAAGCATTCGAAGATAGGGGTGACGGACAAAGAACAGTCCGCTGCCATCAATGCGGAATTTGAAGCGAAAAATCCCGTTTACTACGCTGTGGTCAAACGCAAGGGCAAGGACGGGAAAAAGCTCAATAAGGCGCTGAAAAAAGTGGTTCGAGCACGGAAGTCCGTGCGTCGTGAGATTCGGGCTGAGCGGTTTGAGTCAAGCTTCCTGGGAACCATGGGGCGTGCCTTGGAGCCGGTGACGCAATTTGCCGGATTCAACTGGCGTATCAATATCGCCTTGCTCTCCGCTTTTGCGGCTAAGGAAAATAGCGCGGCAACCCTTGGTTCCATTTATGGTATCGATGGATCAGGGCAGTCTGTTCAGGAGACCATGAAAGCCGGGGAAGTCGGTTTTACCTCGCTTCACGCCCTGGCGTTGATGCTGTTCATGGCCTTGTATCCCCCCTGCGTGCCGACATCCATCATGGTCAAGCATCAGTCGAATTCTACCGGGTGGATGTTGTTTTCCATCGGCTATCAGACATTACTCGGTTTGTTTGTGGCCAGTCTGGTTTTTACTGGCGGAAGCCTTCTTGGCCTGAGCGGATTCCAGGCCATGTGGGCTTTTTATGGCTTATGCGTCGCCACGACATTAGGCATGGCTTTGATTCCCACTCGCGAGGAAAAAGAGACTGAGATAATTACCCCGACATCTGTCAAAGAACATTGCTCTTAAGGAGGAGTATGACATGAAAAAAATGATGATTGTATTAACTTTGGCCGCATTGGTCGCCTTTGCAGGCAATGCCTTTGCTCACAGTCCGCTGATGAGTTGTTTTGACAATGGCGATAACACCGTGACCTGCGAAGGCGGATTTTCCGATGGGTCTTCTGCTTCGGGTGTCAAAATAACTGTTAAAAGCAGTGATGGTAAAGAATTGACTTCAGGAAATATGAATGAAGACAGCGAATTCAGTTTCGAGAAGCCCGCAGAAGCGTACATGGTTATTTTTGATGCCGGTGAAGGCCATACCGTTGAAGTGAATGGTGCGGACATCGTCGAATAGGTGAAGAGAGCGTAGGGAGGATGTCTTCTCTGCGCTTTTTCATAATGACTAAAATGAGAATAAGACTCATTTTCAATTAACAAGGAGAGCATGACATGAAAAAGCGTTTGATTCCCTTTCTCACTGCCGTATGCGTCCTGACTGTGGTGGGGTCAGCCTTTGCCCACTTCATGGTGATGTACACCCCGGAAGTCGCTTTGCACAGCGGTTCGGATCTAGACATGCGTGTCTTGTTTACCCACCCTGCTGAGGCTGGGCACATGATGGACATGGGCGGTATTGAGGAATTTTATGTACTCACCCAACGCGGTGATTCAAAGGTCAAAAAAACTGATTTGAAAGGGTATCTAAAAGATATCGAGTGGGCCAATCCGCATGCGAAGGCTCCTGCCTTTTCTGCCATGATTCCCAAAAAAGTCGTCCGTTCCATGGGCGATTATGTCTTTGTCATGAAGCCCGGACACTATTTCGAAAAGGAAGAAGGCGTCTACATGCAGCAGATCACCAAGCTGATCCTGAATGTCGGCGGCGTTCCCGGAAATTGGGCTGACCCTGTCGGCTTGCCGTGCGAAATCGTGCCTCTCATCAAGCCTTACGGTTTGTGGACAGGAAATGTTTTCAAGGCTCAGGTCTTGTCCGAGGGCAAACCTGTTGCTGGCGCGGAAGTGGAAGTCGAATTCATGAACCACATGCCGGATCTCAGCACCAACTCCATGCCTGCTGAAGGCACTGTTGAATACCCTCACGATGCTTTTGTCACTCAGACAATCTATTCCGATGCCAATGGGTACATTGCCTTTGGCATTCCCAAAGCCGGTTGGTGGGGCTTTGCCGCACTCGGAGTCGGTCCTGAAAAAGAATACAAAGGCAAGGAACTCGGTCAGGACGCAGTCATCTGGGTCAAAGCCGTGGATATGAAATAACGAATAAGCTCTCTCTGTCTCTCTAGCGAGCGCCTCCAGAAGGTGTGGCGGGTTTTACCATACCAGCCCGCCACACCACGACATTTCAAAGCAGGTGAACATGACGAACCTCCCTCAGATGCGAGCCATTGAACTTGAGGATATTTGCGAATTCCAGGTGCTGGATGCAGTCCAGATGACGGTACACCAATTCGCGGAATCCTTGAGCCATATCATTGATGCCAAGGATCACAGTACTCACTCCCATTCCGAGGAGGTCGCCGTCATGTCCCAAACCATTGGCCAGCAAATGGGGCTGAGCGCAAAGCAGTCGGACATTCTTCACCTTGCAGGGCATCTGCATGATATCGGGAAGGTCGGTATTCAGGATGCCATCCTGAAGAAACGTGGACCATTGACTCGAAAGGAATTCAATATCATCAAGAAACACCCGGTCATAGGCGCACAAATCATGGCTCCAGTCGCTCCCTTTGCCGGAAAGAACGGCATTGTAAAAATGATTCTGCACCATCATGAACGGTTTGACGGGAATGGCTATCCGGATGGACTTCGTGCGCGGAATATTCCTCTTGGCGCTCGTATTATCGCTGTGGCGGACAGTCTTTCAGCCATGTTGCAGGACCGTCCCTATCGACGGGCCATGTTTTATGAAGAAGCGCTCCAGGAAATCTACGATTGTTCCGGTTCTCAGTTTGATCCGGTGGTTGTCAATGCCCTGTTCAGTGTGAAGGGAATTATCAAGACCTATTTGTGTTCATTGCATAAGAATAAGGATGTTGCATGATCATGGGGAAGAAACACCCTTTGCCTCTTTGTGAGGTCATCGTCAAACCATCCGGTTCCGGGTTGGAAACCCGTCTTGTTCTTTTGGCGGCACTCCTGACAGTGATAGTGTGTGGGGGCATCATCATGGTTCGTCATGCCACGGCTACGGTCCAGGAAGCTCCCTCATGGCAGATGAATGCATTTACTGATCTTCGCTCTGAAGAGTTGGCAACATTCAACGCCTTGTATACAGCAGCTCCCGAAATTGAGGCATTTCATGAGGATGAAGACGGGCGTTGGCCTTCGGTCACTGAACTCAGAGCCGAGTTTGTCCCTCCTTTTGTGCAGGATGCGGCATGGCAACGAAATGGTGGGTTGGATTGGGCGCGAAGTCTCATCAGTACCAGTGACAAGCATATCGCTTGCTATCTCGGAAGTCCCATGGAGCAGGATAAATCCGGCTCTTTCCTGCTGATCATGTTGCATGGACATGTCAAAAAGGAAGGGAACGCAGGGGCATCCTCGCATGTGCCTTACGAGATCTGGCTTCACGCTTCACCCGTGGCCGAATTCCCTGATTTGGTCACGGATCAGGCACTCATCAACGCGGGCTGGCGTGTGGTGGTGGCTCGAAAAGGTGAGGATGAAATGCGGCGGACCAAAGGTGAGGGGTATATCCAATGATCAAAAAAATGTTTTTCCCTCTGGTATACATGAGCTTTATGTTTTTGTTCATTTCGGCGGGTGTTGTTTCCGCAGGGACAACGCTTCCTCGTATCGGGGTCACTTTGCATCCGTATTACAGTTTTGTCGCGGCGATTGTCGGTAACACGGCTGAAGTGGTCCCTCTTATTGGCGAGGGGTTCAACCCGCATAATTATCGGCCGCAACCTGAAGATATCAAGCGCTCCATGACCCTGGATGCCTTGGTCGTCAATGGGATAGGTCACGATGAATTCGCTTTTGAAATAGTGGAGGCGGCGGATATGAAAGGCACGTTGCCCATCATTTTTGCCAACAAGGATGTCTCCCTGATTCCCGTGGGAGGTCATCTTGATGGTAAAAAAATCGTGAATCCGCACACTTTTGTCTCGGTGACTGCTTCAGTCCGCCAGATATATACCATCGCTCAGGGACTGAGTGAGTTGTTTCCCGAGCATGCCGATCTCTATCGCAGGAATGCCAGACGTTATGCAGCTCGACTCAGGCGTATGAAGGCGGAATACATGGAGCGTCTCGCCATGTTGCCGAGCATGGATTTTCGATGTGCGACCATTCACGGTGGGTATGACTATCTTTTTCAGGATTTCGGACTTCAGGTCACGGCAGTGATTGAGCCCGGACATGGTCTCAAACCTACGGCAAGCCAACTTGCCAGGACCATTGACGAAATAAAGCGGCTTGGGGTGGACGTTATTTTCACTGAAATGGCTTTCCCTGATAAATACGTGGATACCATTCACGAAGAAACAGGGATTCGCATCAGACATCTCTCTCATTTGACAAGCGGCGAATATAGCAAAGACGGCTTTGAAAAGGGGCTGCGGGCCAATCTGGAAGCTCTGACCAGCGCCCTGATCGAAGCTCAAAGTTCCAAGCAAGGAGGTTGAGATGACAGTCACCCATATGACGGGCGGTCCCTCTGTGCACTTCGAGAATGTCGGTCTTTCACTTGGCGGAAACACCATCCTCGACGGGGTGAATTTTACGGTGGCAGCCGGAACCATTCATTGTGTTATCGGTCCCAATGGAGGGGGGAAGACTTCACTCATTCGGTCCCTGCTCGGTCAAATGCCCCATACTGGGGATATTCGTATCTGCTGGGGGAATGATTGGACCATGGGGTATGTGCCTCAGGCCCTTGAGTTCGATGATTCACTCCCAATGACCGTTGCCGATTTCATGGCGATGATCGGGCAACGTCATCGTCCTGCTTTCATGGGCTTGAAACGGGATAGCCGGACTTTGGTTGAGAATGTTCTGGCTCGAGTTGACATGCTCGACAAAAGAGATCGACCTTTTGGCTCCCTGTCCGGCGGTGAACGGCAACGCGTGCTGCTGGCACAGGCCCTGATGCCTTCCCCGAAACTGCTCGTGCTGGATGAACCCGCATCCGGGTTGGACAAAGCAGGTGCTGCCGTCATGCATTCCATTGTTCAGGAATTGTCGGACAACGGAACGACTGTCCTTATCATTCATCATGATCTTGGTATAGTTCGGGAAATAGCCCATGGGGTGACCTGCATAAATCAACACATGCTTTTCTCCGGCGATCCGCAGCAGGAATTGACCTCGGAGCGCATTTTTACCATCTTCTCCTCTTCTGCAAAGGCGGCTTGATTTTCATGCATTCAGTGTACGATTTTATTCGGTCTCCACTTATGGAGTGGGGCAGGGCTGGGGTATTGCCGGAATTTTTCCAATACGCTTTTGTGGTCAATGCGCTTTTGTGTGCTTTGATTGCCGGGCCGTTGCTGGGTGGGATAGGAACCATGGTCGTTTCCAAACGATTGGCTTTTTTTTCCCAGGCAGTGGGGCAGGCTGCCTTGACCGGTGTCGCCCTTGGCGTGCTTCTCGGGGAGCCTGTCACAGCTCCGTATGCCTCTCTTTTCGGTTTTTGCATTCTTTTTGCCTTGACCATGAATTATACCAGGAACCGCACGCGTATGAAGCAGGATACTGTTATCGGTGTCTTTCTCTCTATTTCGCTGGCAGTGGGTGCCTGCGTTTTGCTTTATGTCACAGCTCGGGTCAACATGCATGTCCTCGACAATATCCTGTTCGGTTCCATTCTGACGGTCAATGACACTGATATGAATGTCCTTCTGGGTATCGGGGCCATTTGTATGGCGGTGGGGATTCCCACCTATAATAATATGCTGCTGTCCAGTTTCAATTCCAGTCTGGCTCAGGTTCGCGGGGTCAATGCTACCCTGCACGATTATATCTTCGTGCTCATGATTACTGTGATTACCGTAGCGTGCCTCAAGATCGTCGGCGCGGTACTGGTGGAAGCGCTTCTGATCATTCCTGCGGCTTCGGCACGGAATATCAGCCGTTCCATCAAGGGTTTTTTCGGATACAGTGTCGTTTTTGCCACCGTGAGTTGCCTGCTTGGCATCATTGTCCCCATGCAGTTTGAAATACCGGTGCCGTCCGGTGGGGCAATTATTCTGGTCGCGTCATTCCTTTTTGCGCTTACTGCCGGAATTCGGGCTGTTTCCGGTTCCTACAAGGAGGCCTCGGCATGATCAAAAAACTGACATTGGCACTCTTTGTTTCACTTCTTGTCGTTGTCGTCTCCAAGGCAGCAGTCCCTGATCTTCCGGCTCAGAGGAGCGAAACCATAGTCCTTGCCTCTCTTGATGTTGTGCAAGCACTTGGAGAGGCGCTGACGGAGCAGACATCCATCAGGGTTCTCAATGCCATTCCGCAGGGGTATTCAATGCAGGGGCAAAGGGCATACCTGAAGAAGCATCAGGACATCTTTTCCCAATTGGCAGAGCATGCAGCAGGGGTGCTTTCCGTGACCTCTGCCTGGAGCGATGATCCTCTTTATCAGTGGGCTCGACGAGCCAATATCCGAATCGTGAATATTGATGTGACCAAGCCTCTTGATGGATATGGTGCGGGCGTGCCTCTGCTCCAGGTGGAGGGAGCGTATTCGCCGTATGTCTGGCGCAGTCCCGCTAACCTGACTCGTATGGCCGTGATTGCGGCTGATGATCTATCCCGTCTGGTTCCCCATGAAGCGCAGACCATAGAGGAGAATCTCAAGAAGTTGCAATCCGCATTGTTTCAATTGCGCAGTCGTTATGAAAACGCCTTCACCCAAATGGAGTTGGTTGATCTTGCTGCATTGACGGGTGACTACACCTATCTCATGGATGAATTCGGCCTGGGCATTCGCTTTTATACCCTCAAACCCGAAGGACAGTGGACCGCAGACGAAGAACAAGCTCTTTCTCAACATCTGAGTCAATCAGGGATTGTCGGGGTCATTTGTCCATGGGAGCCGGAAGAAAAGGGACGTCAGGTTATCAGGAAAGGCGGCGCTGTCCCCATCGTGTTGAAAAAGTATGTGTCCTCACTGGGTGTGGACCCGGTTACATCTTTGGTTCGTTGGTATGACGATAATTTATCCCAGTTGCTTGGGGCGCTGAAAACTACAACAGGAGGCTGATGATGGATACGGTCATTGCTCTTATCATTATTGGTGCGGCTGCTTGTTTTCTTTTTTTCAAAATGAAGGCCAAGTTTTCATCCAAGGGAGGATGCGGGTGCGGATGCGGGTGCGGTACGGAAAGTTGCTGCGATGGTGATGAGGAAAAACACTCGGTACCGCATGATGACTAAGTTGAAAAGCGTGATTTGAAAGGGCTTGGCTCTTTGTGACGGGCGCGGTATGGTCAATCACTGCTCTCTCATGTTCCCCTGTTGATTGATCCTTTTCGGGTTCTTTTGGGAGAATTTGCATGAGAGCAGGCTCTCATGTAGTAATCCGCAACAGGAGGGAAGAATGAACTTTGCTACAATTGCCGCGTTAAGAAAATATTTGTCGATTAAACACAGTTTGCCGGGCCGGATAAGGATCAAGTTCTCGCTTGCCATCATGTCTGATCCCGAGGCGCTCAAGCTTGCCCAGTCTCCGCCGGAGATGCCCGAAGCTGTTACGGATACGCAATTGAATTTGTTTTCTCGTACTTTATTGATTGAATATGACGCAGAGCGAGTGCCACCTGCCTTGCTTGAAGAACTGATCACAACAGATGATGATGTGAGGGCAGCAGAAGTTGTCGAAGAATTACACCAAGCTCTCTTTGTCTAGATAATCTGGCAGAGATCCTTTTCCAGAAGCGCGGCGGATGCCGCGCTTTTTTCATACCTTTCCGGCTTGTTTCAAGTTGACTCTGATAATCGTTTTCAATAATGTCCTCTCGACCCGTATGGAATCGGAAGTGGCACTGTGTTCTTTTGTAAAGCGAGCCAAATGTCCGATTGGTGTCTTCACACAAAGAACAAAAAAGGTGTGCCGATGTCCCGAAAGTCAGAGAATACATTTGAAACCCTCCCCAGTCCTGTTGATCATCTTGTCAACGGTGTCCAAATCAAGCGAAACCCCAGAGACCGCAAGAAGTTCTTTCTGCGCTCCGGGTGTGTCCTTGTTTCCCTCTGCGGTTTGCTCGCGTGCAATTCGTTGGGCTTGAGTCTTGGGCGTGTTGTCTGCCACGGCCTCTTGATTGCTTCCCTGGGTGCCCCCTCTCGAAAGGTGAATTGATTTTATAACGGTTACCGTTAAAAATCATTCTCATGGTTGTACCATCTTTCTACACTATGGTAGCAGTATTCATCCTGCAACGTGAAGGAGTCTTGAAGAAAATGAATGAGTTGACGGAAAAATTACTATTGGTTGCTGCGGGGGCTGCAGTTGGGGCGCTCGGTTATATGGCCGTGAAACATCCTGATGAACTCAAGGAGTTCATGGGAGATGCGGCTGAGCTTGGGCAGAAATTTTTTGAGAAAACCATGGCTGACGTGGCCGATAAAATGGGTCATTCGAAGGACGCCGCTTAAAGGAAGAGACTATGGCTATCAACAGAATCGCATATTTGATTGCCGGAGCTGCGCTTGGAGCTGCCGGTATGGCATTGGCCAAGGAAGGCAAAGGGGAAAACCTGCTGCAATCTCTGGTACAAGGGGGACATGGACTGACTGACAAGTTGCTTGGGACAGTGGAGACCATCAAGGAAGACGTGGAAGATTATCTGGCCGAGGCCAAGTTCGCGCATGAGCAGAAGGCGAAAGAGGCTGCGAAGCCCGCTGCAGCCGCTGCTGCCACGGCAACTGTAGCCACAACAGCTGCCAAGGCTGCCACAAAGAAGCCCACCGCAAAGAAATCGGCAGCGAAAAAAACTCCAGCCAAGAAAGCAGCACCCAAAAAGTCTGCGGCCAAGAAACCCGCTGCCAGGAAGCCTGCGGTGAAAAAGACGACGGCAAAAAAAAATAGTCCGAAGAAGACGGCGACCAAAGCTCCTACCGGCGAATAGTTCGAATCCATTGGTTCTTTCGGTGCATGGCAGGCGTGGTTTTCTGCTTCACCGGCCCCATTAACAAGCATGAGATCATGGTTGGTGTATGAATATTGTCCGTAGCATTCCCGGTCGCATCCGTTTTGAGTCGGAATCCGAGCAGGCAGTCCTGTATATACAGGAGTATCTTCAGAAAGTCGTAGGTGATGATCTTGGCGAGATAGAGTTCAGCTACAGTCAACGGTCAGGTCGTGGACTGGCGCTGTTTTCCCCTTGCCCGAATCTGACTGCGAGGGTGCTGGAAGCCATGGGGGCCGCTATGGCCGAGCCTCCTGTTCCGGAACTTCCTACCTGTCGAACCGCCGCTCCAGGCGATGAGATGGCATGTACATTGCCTGCGCTTGGATCAGCCTTATATGAAGCTGAAACTATTGAGAATCCTTTTTGGATTGTTGCCAAGAAAGTGCTCAATTTTTACATGACCCGGCTGTTCATGCCTGCGACGATTCGTCCTTACTGGACAGTCTTCAGCGTTTCACCTTTGATCTTCGAGGGAGTCCGATCTTTATTCCAGCGTCAATTGAACGTTGCCGTGCTTGATGCCGCAGCCATCGGGTCTGCCCTGGCCATGCGGGACTTCAATACTGCGGGAACCATTCATTTGTTGCTCGACATCAGTGAAACCCTGGAAGACTGGACTCGAGAGAAGTCTCGAAGTGACCTCGCTTCCTTATTTCGGGGTGATGGCAAACCCGTCTGGGTTTTACGCAAGGGTGAAGAGGTCCAGACTCCGCAGGAGAACCTTGTTTCTGGAGATTTGGTTATTGTCCGTTCCGGGGCGCGTATTCCTGTGGATGGAGTTGTTGCCGATGGTACGGCCATGGTCAACCAGGCTTCCATGACGGGAGAGCCGTTGTCTGTGAAGCGTGGACCGGGCAAGGAAGTGTATGCCGGGACAGTCGTTGAGGAAGGCAAGATCATTATTCTCTCCGAAGGAGTTGGTGATGAAACCCGATTCGCCAAAATTGCTCAGGTTATTGCTGATTCCGAAAACATGAAGGCGGACATTCACGGCCAAGCTGTGAAGTTGGCCGACAAGATTGTTCCATATTCCTTTCTGCTTTCCGGGGTGATTTTCGCAGTGACCAGGAACTGGATGCAGGCCGCAGCCGTTCTTATGGCGGATTATTCCTGTGCCATAAAACTCGCGACACCTCTTGCCGTGCGTTCGGCCATGTTGGAGTCTGCCCACTGCGGAGCGTTGATCAAAGGGGGAAAATTTATTGAGCAATTGGCTCAGGTCGATGCCATTGTGCTGGACAAGACCGGCACCCTGACCAAGGCCTCTCCTGAGGTCGTGGATATCTGCCCGGTCAATGGCTACACCCGTGAATTTATCCTGCGCAATGCCGCCTGCATGGAGGAACATTTCCCCCATCCTGTGGCAGACGCGGTTGTCAGGAAAGCCGATGAAGAAGGTTTCAATCATGATGAAAAGCATGCAGAAGTTGAATATATTCTTGCCCATGGCATAGCGACGACGCTGGATGGTCAACGCATGATTCTCGGCAGCAGGCACTTTGTCCACGAGGATGAGGGGATTGATTTGGACGAAGCTGAGGCTCAGATCTCTCGGTGTTCCGAGAGCGGATTGTCCACACTGTATATGGCTGTCGGTGGGAAGCTCGCCGGTGTCATTGCTCTGCAAGACCCGCTCAGGGAGTCGGCCTATCGGTTCATCAGGCGGCTGGAGAACATGGGCATGAAGCGGATCATCATGCTGACCGGTGATGGAGAAGCAACGGCCAGGAATGTTGCCGCTGAATTGGATATTCAGGAATACTATGCGCAGGTTTTGCCGGACGAAAAGACTGATCTGGTGGATTCCCTGCGAGAGGAAGGGTATACTGTGGCCATGGTGGGTGACGGTATCAATGATTCTGCCGCACTAAGTCGAGCTGATGTGGGAGTCTCCATGAAGCATGGAGCCGATATTGCCCAGGAGGCGTGTGATGTGATGCTGACAAGCGAACGCCTGGACAGTCTCATGGATGCCATGTCCCTTTCGAAGATGGTCATGCGTCGGATTAAGCGGAATTATCGATTTATTGTCGGGAGCAATACTCTTTTCATCGGTCTCGGTGTGGCAGGGATCATTTCTCCGGCCATGCTTGCCTTTTTGCATAATTCAGGAACGGTTTTGACCTGCGCTCACAGTATGCGCCCCATGCTCCCTGAACAATAAGCCACCCTCGAAATTCCATGTCGGAAGTCCTCTCTGAGAGGGATGCCTGACAGATGGTGATGACCTCGTTGCGTTCTTGCCACAAAAGATCCGATCCAGATGTGTTGAAAAACATGCTGGAGCGGATCTTTTTAATGCGCTCCTCAGAGCATCTCGAATGTCTGCCGGGTCGGATTCTTCTGTGGACCGTCTTCCTTTTTCAGAAATTCCCCTTTGGATTGTGTCGAAATTATAATATACTTTATCGGTATGGAATAATTGAACTTATGAGACTTGTTGGAGAATTGATGAAGGGTGGTTCTCGTTCTCATTTTTTGCAGGGAACGGCAAATCAGAGTAGGTTACAGGGGAGTGATAACACTGTGACAGATTATCAAGGAGTTGGGTCATGAAGCAATTTCTTCCAAAGAATCCGTTTGCGGCTGCTGGTGTGGGAGCACTGGTTGGCGCAGGAATAGCCGGGTACAAAATGTGGTCATTGTATAAGGGCGGTGAAGTTTCCAAGCAGGAAGCAGTCGCTGGTGTCGTCAAGCAGAGTCTCTTGTTTGGCGGCGTTGCAGCAGCGACGACCGTGGCTGGAGGGCAGGGCGGCGGCGGTATAGGTATTGCTGCCATGTCATTAGTCGGCATGGGGGGCCGAGGAGGAGGTGGCGGTGGAATGTTGCCAGGACTTTTCTCCGCTTCCCTTGGTGGAGGTCGAGGAGGCGGTGGAGGCATGGGCGGCTCGGGCGGCGGTGGTCGCGGTGGTATGGGGGGGAATGGAGGATCCGGTGCTGGCGGCGGAGGAAGTCGTGGGAATCAAAGCACAGGAATTCTTGATTCAATATCCAACGCCGTGAGTGGTCTTTTGGTTTCCGATGAGCCGAGCGAACAGGCGCTTGAAGAGTCGGTGGATCGAGCCTTGGAAAAAGGAACCGTTTCGGCTACCGGTCTTGACGAAGAAGGGCTTGAAAGCGATGAGGATCGTGATGAGGAATCTTCAGAGGAAGAGAAAGCTTAGAAGAATCAGGCCTAACCGGAGAGACTGTCATGAATGAGCGTACTGTCACTGTCGAGGGTGATAACGATCTTGTCGCGGCACGGAAAAGAGCAGCTCTTTCGGTACTGCTCAACATGATACTTGCTCTGGTAAAAGGTGGTGCCGGGATTCTTTCCGGCAGTGCCGCCCTTATAGGTGATGCGGTCCACTCCGCGGCCGATGTTTTTGCATCCGGGGCTGCACTTGTCGGTCTGTGGATTGCCGGTAAAAAGCACCCGTCATTTCCTTTCGGATTATACAAGGCCGAAAATATCGCGACGTTGGTCATTGCTTTGGCCGTGATTATGGTTGCGTACGAGATTGGCCGGGATGCGCTCATTGGTGGTGAAACCATACCGGACACTGCTCTTGCCTTGCCGGTTGCCATTGGCTCGTTGATTGTTGCCGTTGTCTTTGGGCTTTTTCAGCTTCGATGCGGGAAAAAACTTGGGTCCCCGGCCTTGATCGCCGATGCGCGGGACTATCTGGTGGATGGTGCATCCACGGGAGTGGTGATCATTGGTTTGATCGGAGCCAGTTTTGGTTTTGCTTTGGATCGATGGGCTGCCGGTGCGGTTTCACTTTTTGTGCTTTGGGCCGGTTTCGAGCTTTTGGTTGATGCGGTGCGAGATTTACTTGATGCCGCCATGCCTCGGGAGTTGGTGCACGATCTCAGTTCGCTTGTGGAAAAACAACCTTTGGTCTCACGAGTGCTCGGCTGTGTCGGGCGGCAGGCCGGTGGTCGTTATATCGCCAATCTTGATATCCTTCTGCGCACCAATGACCATCTGGTCGCTGACAGGGTGGCAGATCGTCTGGAAGTGCTGGTGAAGAAAGAGTTTCCGCGAATTGTCATGGTCCATGTGAGGACACACTTCGGACACAGTGAGTCTCATCGACGGATCACGCCTGTCATTGATCATGGTGGAGCCATGGCCGAAGGACTGGCTTCTGCCCCTTGGTTCATGGTGGAGGATTTGGATGGACAGACCAAAGCAGTTACCGAGTGCGCATTTGTCAGGAATCCTCACAGGGATGCGCCTAAACGTCGTGGACTGATGGTCGGGCAGATGCTTATGGAGCTTAAACCTGATCAGGTCATCAGGCCTGATGGACATGCCGGAACAGCTCTTGCCCTGTTGGAAGAGGCCGGAGTGGATATTCTCCGTATAGGTGAGGAAAAGTAAGACGCCTTCAATAATAAAAAGCGCAGGCGTCTTACCGTTTGATTTGAGCGGGCTACTTGGCGAGCGTGCGACGGTTCTGATAGATGTGCATTCCGAGCAGGCTGAGGAATGCGCTGCCCGCCACAACATGCCAGCGTTCGGAATAGTAGACGATTCCGATGGCTGCAATCAAGGATGCCGCTAACCCTCGCTTGACGTATCTGCGCGCCTTGCGGCCATTGAGTGTCTTCTGGGCACTGGCCATATTGGCCTTGACCTTGTTCATGTCGATGCCAAGGCCTTCGGCGATCTTGGTCAGAATATTCTCGGCAGTGATTTTGGTCTTGTCGAAAAGAATGAGAATGCTTCCCACACGTTTGTTGACCTGTACCTGAATCACCCCTTTGACTTCCAGCAGGGAATCTCGGACCTTGTAACCGAAATCGGCAACTTTGAGGGCCTCGTTTCTGAACCGGATACGTCCTTCTTCTGCGACTGCGTTCATGTCTCTCTCCTTGCTTTGTAACTGTGCTGTCACAAATAGAGTTTTGCACGAAAAGGCGAAGGGGTGTCAATCATCGGGAATTATTATCAACAATCATGTTTTTTGCGAGAAAATCAGTGCATTTTCAGCAGACTGAATTGGTTGTCCTGTATTTAGAATGCCATGTCGTGCCGATTAGTAAGAATACGGCAGAGTGATATTCATGCACACACATCCGGATTCATAGGTTGCCTGAATGGTTCCGCCATGCTTCTCAACTATTTTTTTTGTTGCAGCCAATCCTAGCCCTGTGCCTGCTTCCCTGCCTTTGTCCAGTCGTTGAAAGGGGGTGAACATGTCAACCAGATCTTTTTTCGACAGTGGGGCATGGGAATTACTCAGGTTTATTTCGATATTCCCATCATGCAAAGCGACTCGCGCTGACATGGTGCCGTTCGGGGCAGTGTATTTGATGGCATTGCCAAGCAGATTTTCCAGAACAACACTGATTGCGTGGGCGTTGCACACGTATCCCGGAATACCCTCAAGGCTGGTGGTCACGGTCAGGGCTTTCTGTTCAATCATGGTATCGAATTGATCGATCTTGTGCTGGAAGCACTGTGCGACATCTATGGAATCAGTTCGTGGTGGCGGTTCTCGGAGATCAAGCTTTGAAAAGGCGAGCAAATGACCGATAATGGCATCCATGTTCTCGATTTCATTTTCTATCTTTGCAACTTGTCGATCAAGGGTATCCTTGGCACTGGTTGTATCCCTTTCCATGATCAACTGCAGGGAGATGCGCATCCTGGCGAGGGGGGATCGCAACTCATGCGAAACATGTGCTGTCAGTTCCTTGCCGCTTTTCACCATTTCTTCCAAATGATTGGCCATACGGTTGAACTTGCGGGCGAGAACCGCGACTTCATCCTTGCCTTTTTCCGGCACTCGTTGGGAAAAATCTCCTTTTCCAAGACGGTCCGCCGCTTCACTCAATTGCAGGATGGGACGGGTTATTCGTCTTGAGACGGGAATGATGAACAGGGCACTGAGTGCGGTGAGAAGAAGTAACCCCTTGAAAAACCATACTTCTTCCTTGCGTTGTCGCTTGCCCATGAGAACATGGGTGGTCAGCGGCGGCTGATTGCGCAAAACCATGGGCATTTCGATGTATATTCTGCGATATGAGTTGGTGTGTATCGCAAAGAGTTTGACCGATGTCCCTTCCAGCGTGACAGGTGATAACTCTCCATCCACTTCAGGAGGGGTTCCTTCGAAGTTGCTGACTATCAGGTTTTTTGCGTCATCCGTCAGCCAGATGTGGGCATTGAACCCTTTACCCAGCAATTTTAGAAGAGGAGTGAGTGTTCGCTTAATGGATTGGGGAGAGGTTTCCTTCCCTTCCATCTCCCTCTGGATGAGCATGGCCCCCAGTTCTGCTTTTTCCACCAGATTCCGAATCATTGGTGGTGGCATTTCATTGGAAAGGACAATGCTGAAGACAATGGCATCCGCCGCTATGAGAACAGCGACAAAAGCCAGGAAGAGTTTGAGGTAGAGGCGGCTGATGCTCATGATGCCCCCAGGAACATATACCCTGTTCCCCAGACAGTTTTGATGCGACTGGCGTGCGCTTCATACGGCTTGAGCAGGGAACGAAGCTTGTGGACATGGACATCAATGCTGCGGTCAAAGGCGGAAAAATCCTTGTCCCAGACCAGATTCATCAATTCGTCGCGGGTCATGGCGGTATCCGGGTTATTCATGAAGACCTTGAGCAGTCGATACTCCGTGGCGGACAGTTCCAGTTCATCTTCTTCGACTGTCACGACCTGGCGGGCAGTATTCAGGCTGAGTCCGCCACACTCGATCAGTCTGGTCGAGTGTCTGGTGCCGTTCTCAGAGGCGATAATTTCGTACCGTCTCAGGATTGCTTTGATTCTGGCTAATAATTCTCTGGGGTTGAATGGCTTGGGCATATAGTCGTCTGCCCCCAGTTCCAGGCCGACGATACGGTCCGTATCTTCTCCCTTGGCCGTCAGCATGATCACAGGGACCGATGAAACAGTCCTCAGTTCGCCCAGCACCTGCAAACCATCTTTGCCCGGCATCATGATGTCGAGAATGACCAGACATGGCTTTTCTGCTGTGACGGTTTCCACCACCTTTTCTCCCGAGGGGAGTGTGAGCACTTTGAACCCGTAGCCCGTCAAGTACTCGGTGATGAGTTCCCGGAGTTCATCATCGTCATCAATTATGAGAATCGCGCCATTGTTATCCATGGTGTTCACTTACCTTCTGTCAGAGCATCGGAAAAGCCTCATTTCATACATTTAACAGTTATTAACACTTTTTATCATCCTCCAAAAACTCTGCCAACATTTTAGGCATAGGAATCAGGGTATGAAATCAACATTGGAGATCTGATCCGTGACTCACAAACCTGTTTTTGTCTCTTTTTTCCCGGCGGTGTTTTTTCTTGCCGGAATTCTCCTGCTGCCAGGATGTTCTCCATTCAGGCCGTCCGCCCGAGATATCGACCCTGCCCCTCTTCCTGTGGGCTTCACCATGTATTCGGAGAAGCCGACCGCTCCGGACCGGTGGTGGGAACAATTCGGCAATGCCGAACTGAATGGGTTCGTGCAACAAGCTCTTTCGGCTAATTTTGATATCGAGGCAGCCTGGGCACGTCTGCGTCAGACCCGAGCCACTGCGGTGCAAACCGGGGCAGACAAGTATCCGACACTGGATGGCAGTGCGGGATATAGCCACACGAGGGCTGGTACGGACTCTTCCACCGGAGGTCGTTCCATCACGACCACGGAGGAGCATACCTTAGGGCTAAGTGCCGGGTATGAGCTTGACCTGTGGGGCCGGGTGGCTGCAGAGGCTTCGGCCGGAGAACTGGATGCACAGGTGAGCCGAGAGGACTTGAACACTGCAGCCATGACCGTGGCCGGTGAAGTGGTCTCCAAGTGGATACAGATTCAGGCCCAGCGAAAAGAAAAGCGCATTTTGACGGAACAGATAAAAGCCAATCAGACCTACCTCGAACTCATCGAGCTTCGCTTTCGAAACTCCCTGGCAACAGCTCTTGATGTTTATCAGCAGAGAGAGACCGTTGCCAAGGTCAAGGCAGAGCTCCCTCCCGTGGAGTCCGAGGAGCAGATCCTCTTGCACGAACTCGCGATTCTGCTAGGTCGCCCTGCCGGGTCCGTGGAAGTGGCGGATGCCTCTCTCCCGGGTCTTTCCGCTCTTCCCGGACTCGGTCTCCCGTCCGATCTGCTTGCCAATAGACCGGATATCCGGTCGGCTGGTCTGGCGCTACGATCTGCTGACTGGTCCGTGGCTGCTGCCCGTGCCAACCGACTTCCCTCTCTTTCTCTGGGGCTTGACGGTCAGTATTCCGGGGCACAGGTCGGGACGATTTTTGACAACTGGATGTTTGCCCTGGCCGGGTCCGTGACAGGACCTATCTTTGATGGCGGCTATCTGAAGGCTGAAGTTGAAAAGGCACGAGGAGTGGTTGATGAACGGCTGGCTGACTACAAGTCCGCTGTCTATACGGCATTCAAGGAAGTGGAAGACGCCCTGATACAGGAAAAATGGCAGCGCAGGTATATCATTGCTCGGCGCGCTCAGTTGGAGGCCGCCAAGGTCAATCTGGACGAAGCCATTTCTCGATATACTCAGGGGCTTGAAGATTATCTACCGGTCCTGACGGCTCTGTTGTCCGTACAGGATCTGGAAATTTCCGAGGTCGAGGATCAGACCGATCTTCTCCTCTACCGCGTTGCCCTGTACAGGGCCTTGGGTGGTTCCTGGACCGATGAACTGAAACCGCCGATCTCGACCTCTGATTCGTCGGCTACCCCGGCTCCAGGCTCTCCTGCTCCAGTAATGCAAACCAAGACCAATGGATAAAAACATGACTCAAAAAGAACGCCGGTTTTCCGGTCTATTTAGCGTAAAAATCCTGATTCCGACCGTGATCCTTTTGACTGCGGCCATGGGAGCTTACGTCATGATCAAGACTGCACCCAAAGCTCATCGGGTCGCTCCTGTGACCATACTGCCGACTGTGGAGGTCGCGACCTACGAGAAAGGATCGCACGCCATCGGTCTTTCGGTCATGGGCACTGTGGTAGCGGCTAATGAAGTGACATTGGTTTCCCGCTTGTCCGGAGAAATCGTGTCTGTCAGTGATTCATTTCTGCCGGGTGGATTCTTTCGAAAGGGCGATGAGGTCCTGCGTATTGACCCCAAGGATTATGAGCTTGCGTTGCGTGAAACCAAAGCGGATATGGTCACGGCTGAGTATGATCTCAAGGTGGAGCAAGGGTATCAGAACGTCGCAGGGCGGGAATGGAATCTGCTCAAGAAGTCGGCCAAGGGAACGGAACAGGAAGCTGAACTTGCTTTGAGAAAACCTCACCTGCTCAAGGCTCAGGCGGACCTGGAAGCGGCCAAAGCTCAGGTGGAGCAGGCTGAAATAAACTTGCAGCGGACGAAGGTGACGGCTCCCTTCGCCTCCATGATTGAGTCAAAAAGCTCTGATATCGGGGCAACCGTGGCTGCGCAGGAAGCGCTGGCGACCATTGTTGGGACGGATGAATTCTGGGTTGAGGTTTCAGTGCCGGTGGATCGTCTCGACCATATCACCTTTCCCATGGCTGATGGCACGGTCGGTTCAAAAACCACTGTTTATAACGGGAAAGACGAGACCTCCGCACGCAGGGAAGGGCATGTCATTCGATTACTCCCGTCATTGGAGAGTGAAGGGCGCATGGCCCGTGTCCTGATTTCCATTGCGGACCCCCTTAATCTGAAAGGCGATCCTTCGCTCAAACCCATTCTGCTTGGCAGCTATGTCAAGGTGGTCATTGCCGGTGGGGAAATCGCGGATTCATATGCCATTCCCAGAAAAGTCTTCCGCGACAACAGCAAAATATGGGTTCTTGGTCAGGATGGCACTTTGGACATCCGCACGGTGAACCCTGTTTGGCGTGATGCACAGACCATTCTGCTCAAGGAAGGCCTGATGCCCGGCGAACAGGTCGTCCTCTCTTCCCTGACCGCCCCCATGCAAGGCATGAAGCTTCAGGCCGCATCCGATACAGCCGTAACGGTCAAGACCACGGTTTCGGTAGAAGCGAAAAATGATCTGGCAGCCGAGGTCAGCCATGGCGAATAATCAGAACGACAATCCCGGTGGTCCTCTTACCTGGATGGCGGGCAATTCTGTTGCCGCCAATCTGTTGATGATTGTCTTCCTTATTGGCGGGCTGATCTTTGCCATGCAGATCAAGCAGGAAGTCTTTCCCGAATTCAGTACGGATGAAATCAATGTTTCCATCTCCTATCCCGGAGCAAGTCCTGAAGAGGTCGAACAGGGTATTGTTCTGGCTGCGGAACAGGCCATTCAGGGTATTGATGGTGTCAAGAAAGTCACTTCGACTTCAAGTGAAGGGTCTGCTTCCATTGTGGCCGAATTATTGGAAGGAGCGGATCAGCAGCGGGTGCTTCAGGATGTGAAGAGTGAAGTTGACGCGATTACATCCTTCCCCGAGGAAGCCGAGGACCCGATTGTCTCCGAGGCCTCTCACAAAAGGGACGTTCTCGCACTGATCATTTATGGTGATCAGGAGCAGATTGTCTTGCGCGAAGTCGCTGAACAATTGCGGGAGGAGTTGCTGAGTGATCCCGGAATTACTCAGGCAGAGCTTCGCGAGGTCAGTGGTTTGCAAATCAATATTGAGGTGCCGCAGGCCAAACTGCGCGCACACAACCTGACTTTGCAATCCGTGGCCGATACACTGGATGACGCCTCTGTGGATATGCCGGGTGGCGGCATCAAAAGTTCCTCCGGCGAAGTGCTGGTCCGTATGAAGGATCGCAAGGAGTACGCCAGGGAGTTTGCTCAGGTCCCAGTCGTCACGGGGAGTGACGGGACTCAGGTCCTGCTGGAGGATATCGCAACAGTTACCGATGGTTTCGAGGACGAGGATATCCTGACGAATTACAACGGTAAACCTGCCGTCCGACTGGATGTCTACCGTATCGGTGATCAGACTCCAAAATCCGTTTCCACAGCAGCCAGAGCCAAGCTGGAACTTTTCCAGAAGCGTTTGCCCGAGAGTGTCAAGGTTGCCGTGCTCAATGACTCTTCCGTGATTTTCAACCAACGCATGGATCTGCTCATGAGCAACGGATATATGGGGTTGGCGCTTGTATTTATCCTGTTGGCTGTTTTTCTGGAAGCACGGTTGGCTTTCTGGGTCGCCATGGGTATTCCGGTATCATTCATGGGATCATTTCTTATTTTGCATGTCATGGGGATCAGTATCAACATGATGTCCATGTTCGCCTTTCTCATAGCGCTGGGCATTGTTGTTGATGATGCCATTGTGGTGGGAGAGAATGTCCACACCTTGCGCCAACAGGGGGTTCCTCCTCTGAAAGCGGCGATTGAAGGGGCGCGTCAGATTGCTCTCCCGGTCACATTCAGTGTGTTGACCAACATCGTTGCTTTCGGACCGATCTTGTTTATCCCCGGTGATATGGGCAAGATCATGTATTCCATCCCAGTCGTTGTCATCAGTGTTTTTGCCATCTCTCTCATAGAGAGTCTGTTTGTTTTGCCCGCTCACCTTGCTCATATGAAAGTCGGGACCAGTAATCCGATCATGGCTTGGGTCTCTGCTCGTCAGCAGCGGGTTAGCAGATGGCTCATTTCTTTTATTGCGAATGTTTATCGGCCTTTGCTCGATAGATGTGTCACATGGCGTTATATCAGTGTTGCGGTGGGATCGGGCATACTCATTTTGTGCGGTGCTTATGTAGCCAGTGGACGGTTGGGGATGACACTCATGCCCAAGGTTGAGTCCGATTATGCCTTTGCGCGGGCAGAGCTTCCCTATGGTTCTGCCGTGGCAGACTCCGAGGCCATTCGGGATCGACTACTCAATGCGGCTGAAGAAGTTGTCGCCGAGAATGGCGGTACACGGCTTCAGGAGGGAACATACTCCAAGATCGGCGGAGCTGGCCGCGATATTTCGGGAAGCCATGTTGTCAGTGTCCAGATATTCTTGACCGATGCTGAAACCCGTCCCATCTCGACCGATGAGTTCGTGAAGAAGTGGCGTCAGAAAGCGGGTACTATTCCCGGTCTTGAGTCATTGCTTTTTCAATCCGATAGGGGTGGACCTGGTGCGGGGAATGCCATTGAACTGGAGTTGAATCACAGTGATGTGAATGTTCTCAAGAGTGCGGCCAGTGAATTGGCCGAGGCTTTGGCCTTCTTCCCCAAGGTCAAGGATATCGATGATGGATTCTCTCCGGGCAAGCAGCAGCTCGACTTCAAGGTCACGCCGGAAGGCGAGAGCCTGGGGCTGGATGCTCAGGAGATCGCCAGTCAGGTTCGCGCCGCATACTATGGAACAGAAGTCCTGCGCCAGCAACGTGGCCGCAATGAGGTTAAAGTCCTGGTGCGTCGTCCCAAGGATGAACGCATATCGGAATATGATCTTGAAGAGTTCATGATTCATACTCCGGATGACAGGGAAGTCTTGTTGCGCGAGGTCGTGGATATCAAACGGGGACGAGCCTACACCATGATCAAACATGTCAACGGGCGCAGATCACTCGTTGTCTCCGCAGATGTGAACCCTCGAAGTGAGGCAGGGCAGGTGCTCAAAGACATTCTGCGTGAGACCATGCCACGCCTTCAGGCCAAGTATCCCGGTTTGAGTTATTCCATTGAAGGAAATCAGGGCGATATGAATGAGGGGATGGAAAGCCTTATTTCCGGACTTCTCCTCGCCATGTTGGTTATCTATGCGCTTCTTGCCATCCCATTCAAAAGTTACACACAGCCTTTGATCATCATGATCTGCATTCCATTTGGGGCAGTCGGTGCCATCATAGGACATATCATGATGGGGTACAGCATCAGTCTGCCGAGCCTTCTTGGGATTGTCGCCCTGTCCGGTGTGGTCGTGAATGATTCACTCGTCTTCATCGATTATACCAACCTGAAACGACTCGAAGGACATTGTGCCTATGATGCGGTCCTTCTTACAGGAACAGCGCGTTTTCGTCCCATCATGTTGACGACCATGACAACTTTTGGGGGACTGGCTCCCATGATCATGGAGACGTCACGTCAGGCACAGTTTCTTATCCCCATGGCCATTTCCCTTGGTTTCGGTATTCTATTTGCCACGGCGATTACCCTGATTCTGGTCCCGTCGCTGTATTTGATCTTGGAGGATTGCAAGGAATGGTTATACCGCCTGCGTGGTGTGAAAAAGCCGGTAGGATCGGGAAAGGAAGTCAATATATGACCATTCTCCCTGCCTATATTGTCGATGGAAAATTGTTTGGCAATGAATTGCTCAAGAAAAAGTGGGAAGCCCGAAAGAGGGAAGAACACATTCAGACGGATGTGGTGCAAACCCTCGACCAGGTTCTCAATGCCGAAGATCTCATTCTGAATCCGGTGAGCAGGCAAAATACGAAGATTCGGGAGGGAACGGGCTCGCTTTCCATTGTTCCAATGGTTCAGGAATCTTAACATGGGTTGATAAATCTTATGTAACGCCCCCCATCGCGTGCCCGATTACTTCTATAGAACACCCTCGCTCTGCCGTATGCCCGCCTTTGGGAAGGGGAGACAGTCGTATCGGCTGTTGCCGGGCCGCGGTCAGGGGGGGGACAGCCTAAGGAGATGGTTATGGAAATCAGTTCCGTGAGTTCCATGTCCAGCATGATGTCAATGCAGAGCAGTTCGATGCAGGCTCCCCCAGAGCCTCCAGACACATCGGAAATGTCCTCTGATTTCATCAGCGCATTGGATTCGGACGGTGATGGAGCACTCAGCGAGACCGAGTTCGCAGCCGGAGGAAGCGGAGACTCTTCTGAAAGCAGTGAGGTCTTTGATGCCCTTGACACCAATGAAGATGGCATTGTCTCTCAGGATGAAATAGAGGCTGACATGGAAGCCAGGCAGGCTACCATGGAATCCGAAATGGAATCCTCCAGTGGATTCAGTGGTATTCAGCAGACAGCTGATACTGCCGAGTTCGAACAACTTATGAGTCTGGTCGGCAGCGGCACAGAGTCTCAGTCTTCCGGGACCGAGGCCTACAGCCAGATGCAGGACTCTCTGTTCGGAAGTTCCAGCTATGACAGCCAGTCGCTTTCCGGAGGCTTGAGCATCAGGGCGTGATACACTGGTTCTACTCCCTTCGTGGTTGTTGATAGGAGTATCTGCTCGGGCCGCGCCTTTTGGCGCGGCTCTTCATTGTCGGAAGCAATACTTATGTGATTCCCCGGATTCTCTCTTTTCTCGACAGAAGAAAGCCCCTTCATGGTTCAGTGCATGAAGGGGCCTGTGTCTCTGTCATTTCACCGTGGCAGAAGAATTTTTTATGCAAAGTCCCTACATGGGCCCTCTCCCTCCCGGTCCTCCTGGTCCACGCCCCCCTTCTGGGGGCTGTTTTCCTTCATGTCTTTTGGATTCTTCCTCAAGCAATTTGCTGTATAATTCCATTTGTTCGTCGGAGAGATGTTCAGCGAGTTTTTTGTAGGTTTCCCATTCCAGGTCTTCCATCTTCTCCCGTTGTGCTTTGCTTGCTTCCCTGTGACTCTCGTCCGGTACTCCCATAATTTCTGCTTGTTTGCGGTGGGCTTCTTCAAGGATAGGGCGAACGACTTCGACCTGCTCATCTGTCAGCATGAGTTTTTTTTGGAGAGCATCCATCCGTTGTTTTGGGTCGGGGGGGCAGGCCTTGAATCATGTGAAGCACAGGCTGCCAGGGTGGCAACAAGCATGAGTATCAGAATTTGGAGAGTTTTTTTCATACATTCCTCGCAATTGGTTTTCGAGCGATCAGAGTTGCCGAAGAGACTCGTGGACGTAACCGTGACGGCCACAGCACACTTTAGCATTGCGAGGTTAAAAAACTTTTGTGTGGGTGTTAAAAGCTGTTAACGAAATACCAAGAATTCTACGCTTACTCTTTTGGGCATGGAGGCTGATTAGACTGAGCGGGTACTACAGTTCTCGCAGACCCCCTCCAGATGCAGGGCAATGGTCTTGACTGTCATGCCGACTGAGTTGGCGATAGCATCTTCATCAAATTGCAAAGTCGTGTTTTCGATACATTGCACCTGACCGCACTGTGTACAGTGAAAATGGCTATGGTCGTGGCCGACGCAAAAATGAAGGGCGCGTTCGCCCGTGCTGATGCGGTTGATCGCCCCCTTGTCTGCCAGAAGGTCAAGGATCCGATAGACCGTAACCCTGTTGATCTTGTGTTCATCAAGAACGGCCTCGAAGACTTCGCGAGCAGTCAGAGGATGGCCACTTGCGACCACGGCGGAAAGGATCAGAATTCGATTCAGAGTCGGGTCCAATCCGGTTTGTTCCAGAAATTCGTGTGCTGCCTCGGCTGCATTGCACAATTTCATTATTCAATCTCCTTGGGGACATTCCGGGGGAGAATTCCCATGTCTTTCCAGTCGTTGCATCCTCAGATGCACACTCCCCTTTCGGCCTCGCCGTGTAGAGGGCGAGGCCGGGGGGAATTTATCTGAGTGCGTCAACAAAGGCATCCGTGGCATCAAGCAGGTTCTTTTTCCAGTCCTCGGCCAATGGATCCAGAGGAAGAACCTGTGCTCCCAGTTCGTCGGCAATGACCTGCGCATTCTTTCGCGAGAATTGCGGCTGTACGAAAACAACATGAATATCGAGTTCTTGACCGTGTTCGATAATTTCGGCCAGATGTTTCGGGCTGGGCTCGTTACCTTCTTCTTCGATGGTTATCTGGGTGAGTCCATACTGGTCTGCAAAGTACCCCCAGGAAGGGTGGAAGACCAGAAACGAACGTCTGTTTTTCGGGACCATGGCGAGTTTGTCAGCAATGGCCTTGTCTGTCTTTTCAATTTCGCGGATGAAAGCTGCTAAATTTCTTTCGTACGCCAGTTTGTTTGCCGGGTCTATCTCCACCAGGCCGGCGCATATGTTGCTGGCAATGATTTTCACTCTTGCTGGAGAGAGCCAGACATGAGGATCAAGTCCTTTGTGTTCATGGTGTCCGTGCTCCTCGGCATGTCCGTGCATTGCATGTTCATGCTCCTCGGAATGTTCATGCATGGCGTGTTCATGCTCATGAGCTTCATGGTTTTCGCCATGTTCTTCGTGGTGGTGAGCAACCATGGCTATTTTGGTGATACCATGATCTGTCTCAAAGACCTGTAATGCCGAGTTTGCGCTCTTGATGCGGGGAATCCATGTCTCCTCAAGGGTAATGCCGATGGAAAAATATGCTTTGGCCTTGGAGAGTTGCGTCATTTGCTTTGGGCTAGGTTCATACATATGCGGATTTGCTCCGGGCATGACCAGGACATCAACATTGACCAGGTCTTTGCCGATTTGCTCCACAAAATATTTTTGCGGCATGATCGAGACAAAAACATTGGTCTGCGCTCCCATGGCGGGAAGAGCGGTCAGGGTAAGAGCCAGTAGGCTGCTCAAGAATACTTTGAATATTTGTTTCATTTTTTCCTCAAGGCAGAGTGTTATTAAAGCGATCTCTTTGCACAATGCAACACAGTTGCATGAAAAGTCAATTCTGTGTGCGGACTTTCCTTACTGTTCGTTTGATCGCTCATACATGATCTGCGTGTTTTTTGAGGGCCAGGGATTGTGCGGAATAAGAGCAGTCCAGCAAAGGGCTGGAGAAGAGGAGAGAATCTCTTATCTCCCGGATGCGAGGGAGCTCTTTTTCATTCATGTCCTTTTCGGGAAGAGACTTACTGGTGTTGGGAGAAGAGAAAAGGCAGGCGCCCTTTCGGGGCCTGCCTTTTGATCTCTGAATGGATTTTGTCTTCAGCTGTTCTGTTTTGGTTAAACTTGTGCTGTCGAGGTTAGTCGGCAGTATAGTTCACGCTGTAGGTAAAGGCTGACGAATCAAAGTAGTTGAGCGGCTTGCCGTCCACCTCAGCGTAGGGGTACATCATGTAATTGATGGGAGCGCCCTGTTGTGCCGGAGTCAGGACAACGCCTCTGGCTCCCTTGTTCAAGGTCACACGGAAAAGGTCATCGCCGCCCCAGAAGAACTCGCGCCACTCTTCCACTGCCTTATCGCCCATCTTGAGGTCGTGGACCAGCATCATTTTCCGAACATCAGCGGGATCTGCAGGAACCCATCCGGTGCCGGGAAGGTAGAATTCAGCCCAGCAGTGGTACCCGCTGGTGACGTCACCGGTCTTGGGGCTGCCAAGGCGCAGACCGTAGACATCTCGCGCAGGGACGCCTGCGGCGCGGGCCATGGTCACGAAAACAGCACTGATATCGGCGCACTTTCCGCCACCTTCGCATTCATAGAGGGTGCGTCCCGGTTTGGCCAGACCGCAGCCTGTCACATTGGGGTCGCGGACTGTGTTGTCAACGGTCCAGTCATAGATGGCGCGGGCTTTTTCAAGAATCGTTTTTTTACCGGCAACCACTTTCTGGGCCTGCTCAGTGAATGCCTTCACCGGAATTTCCAGAGTAGATTTCAGGTATTCCTCTTTGATAGGAGCCGGGATGGGCAGATTGGATTCCTTGATGGAAGCGACTTTTCTGCTGGAAAGATCGGCATGAAAGCTCATGGTCAACTCGGGCTGTCCTGCAACGGCAGGCCATCCGGCGTACAGGAACATGGCACCACTTTTTTCATCGCGGTACACTGAAGATGTTGCAAAGTTACCATCGACCTTGAGATCTGTGATTTTTTGAGCGTCATTGGAAAGTGGATATGGGATCCACACATTGACGGTTTTTGTTTCACTGGTAACAGTCGGTTTGACGGTGTATTTGACGACGCCGCTGTGCTGGGCGGCGAAAGCAGCCACGGAGTAAGTGGTCATCATGACCACTGCAAGCGTGCGAAGAACGATTTTGGTCAAATTTTTCATATTTCTCCCTGAGTATGAATAGTGGATTCTGTTCACTAGCTATTGCCGTGAAAGAATGCCAATTCAAAAAAACTATCTCTCCTTGGTTTGGTATTAAGATTGTCAATTTTTGATCCCTTTCCAGACCAAAGGAAGGGACCTTTTTATCGAAAATTGATCACTGTGCCAAAGGCGTGAAGGCGGTGTCTCATGGAATTTTTGACGATCGAAACGAGTGGGAGGCGGTTTTTTCGCTCTGAGTGCCTTTTCCTTTTCTTCTAATGAGAGGTTGTTAAACGTAGAAAACGGTGCGCAGATCGAGTTGAGACATGCACACCGTTTTCAGGGGAGGAGGGGTGTCGTTTTATGATTCGTTGGTTTGTTTGGCGATCAGCTCTTTCATTTGTTTTTTACTCGGCAGGAAGAAGATTAGTGGAATGAGAAGTAGGAACAGCGCACCAAAAATGAACGATGTATCGTTGTATGCCATCATGGTGGATTCCCGTTTCATGAGTGCATCGAGCATTCCCAGGGTGAGACTCTTGATTTGGAGTGCGCTGTATCCAAGCCCATGAAAGTATTGGCTTAAAGTCGCCATATAGTCCTGAGTTGACTGGCTTAGTTCGCTGATGTGTTCGGACAGGTGTGCATGGTGCCTTTGGACACCCTGGTCCACAAGAACAGCGACCAAGGCGTAGCCGATGTTTCCGCCAACCCGTCGGGCAAGGGTGTAGACACTTGACGCATCAGTCATGTCACTTTTGTTGACAGTGGAGAGAGAAACCGTGCTCAACGGAACGAACATGAACGGCATACCTATGCCCATGATCACGAGCGGTGGGATAAGGTCAAAGAAACCAGCCTGTGCGCTCAATTGCATAAGGTCATAGTAAGACCAGATAATAATGAGGATTCCTGAAAAGATCAGCGTCTTGGCTCCAAGACGTTGATATGCCCAGCCCGCAATAGGCATGAAGACGACCAATGCCATTGCACGGGGAGCCATGGCGAGTCCTGCTTCAAAGGCCGGATATCCCAGTATTTCTTGAGTGAACTGGGGCAGGATGAAAGTCGTGCCGAACAGGGAAACACCGAAGATCAACCCCATGATTGAGCCAAGGGTCAGATTTCGGTCTTTGAGCACTCTTAAATTGATGACAGGGTCTTTGCACCGAAGTTCCCAGATAATGAGTAAAAGCATGGAAATAAGAGTGGTTGCTGTCCAGACGATGATTTCAGTTGATTCAAACCAGTTTTGTTCCTGGCCACGCTCCAGAACAATCTGCATGCCGGTCAGAAAGATCGTCAACAGGCCGATTCCAAGCCAGTCAACGGATTGAATGCCTCGACGCAGATAAGGCGGATCGTAGACAAACTTGAAAGTCAGAGCCATACCTATGATGCATATGGGAATGTTGATATAGAATATCCAAGGCCAACCCCAGGCATCGGTCAACCAACCGCCACAGATGGGGCCGAGAGCCGGAGCCAGGACAACTCCCATTCCGTAGAGGGCCATGGCCATACCTTGCTGTGCAGGGGGAAAAGTCTCCCGCAGGATGGCCTGGGAGACAGGGATCAAGGCTCCACCTCCAATACCCTGAATAATGCGGTAAATGATCATTTGCGAGAAGGTGGTCGCTGTACCGCAGAGGATGGAACCAATTGTGAAAATGGCAAAAGAAGCCAGATAGAGGGTTTTCCGTCCGATGAGGGCACTCCACCAGCCTGACATGGTGACCATGATAATTTCAGCAATACTATAGCTTGTGGCAACCCACGTGATGGCGGTCAGGTCTGTTCCGAAGCTGCCCATCATGTGCGGCATGGATACGTTGACCACGCTGGTATCCATGACAGCCATGAAAGCGCCGAACATGACAGTGATGGCTATGGTCCATCGTTCGGTCGGACTCATGGTCAACGGGTCTTTGAATTCCGCCATGGTTATTGTGCCACCGTTTCACGCGCTGCCACGGTCTCTGCGCCTGAGGGCAGTTTGATATCCTTGGATGCGATATCCACACTGGGAATGACGGACATACCGGGCACCAAGGTGTGACCACCGTGGAATTCACCTGCATCAAGGATAATTTTGACAGGAACGCGCTGAACTACCTTGATGTAGTTACCAGTTGCATTTTCCGGAGGCAGCAGAGTGAAGCGGGAACCGGTACCGCGCTGGATGGAATCAACTCTGCCTTTGAAGGCCAGATCAGGGTAGGCATCAACTTCTATCTCGACAGGTTGCCCCGGCTTCATATCGGAAATCTGTGTTTCCTTGAAGTTGGCCACTACCCAGATAGAGGGGTTGACGATGGAGAAAAGCTTTTGACCTACTTGAACATATGCTCCGGGTTCGATGTTCTTTTTGGTTATATACCCGTCGCTTGGCGCGGTGATGTGCGTATAGGACAGGTTGAGGTTCGCTCGTTGCATTTCAGCCTCGGCCTCACGCAGTTCAGCCATGCGGATCGCGACTTGGGCGTATGCCTGTTTGAGTTCATCCTCAGCAGCTTTAACCGTTGCCCGAGCCTGTGTGATCTTTGCCGACTGGGTGTCAACCTGGCGATGGGCCGAGTTGAGTTTGGCTCGTGTCATGGCTTCCTGTGCTCTGGCGTGGTCGAATTCCTGACGGCTGACAGCACCGGCTTTAGCGATGGTCTGCATTCGTACAAGGTCTGTCTCATCTCTGTCATAGCCAGCCTTGACCTCGGCAATACTTGCCTGGATTTCTGCCAATTCTGCATGTTGGGTTGAGACCTCGGCACCTTTTTGGACAAGGATATTTCTGGCAGCCGAAGCCAAAGCATCCGCTTCCGTCAAGGCGGCCTTGGCTGATTCGACACGTGCAGATGCAATGTCGAGGGCGACTTCAAAATCTCGTGAATCGATCTGTGCGAGCAGATCTCCTTTGTGGACGACCTGATTGTCTGCGACGAAAACTTCGGAAACATGCCCTGCCACCCGGGGACTCATCGTGACAACGCGCGCTTCCACAAAAGCATCATCTGTTGCTTCGTGGGTCATGGCGTGGCGATAGAATGGGTACCCGACGGCAAGAGCCGCAATGGTCAATAGCCCACCAATCAAAAGAATTTTTCGGGTATTCTTTTTTTCTTTTCCACTTTCCGAGTTGGAAAGGGGAGATGTCTCAATCATTTTCTCATTGCTCATCGTATCACCTTGTAAGCAAAAAATTTTAAATAGCTGTAGATAGTTGACGCTTCTCTGCGAAAAAGCTTCAATTTGACTCTCTTAATCCGTTCAGCACAAAGTCCTGCGCATGACGGCATAGTTCCTTGGCTTCAACCCCTTCAGGTCTGAACAGGCTGATGGAGCGGACAAGACCGGTAATATATTGAGCGGAAAGCCGCGGGTTCTTGTCCTTGAACATGCCATGCTCAACGCCTCTCAGGATGACCGTTTCAATGATTGTCCACATTTCGGTGCGGAGTTCTCTCCATTCTTCGGATTTGGGGCAGGCAATGACCGCTCCGAGGATTTCAAATTTGGATTTGCTGCCGATCATATGATGAAATAATTCGGAAATGATGGCTGCAATCTGCTCATCCGGTGGAATCTCCATCTTGGCAATGGTTTCCCGAAGTTTGTCCACCAGAATAGTGAACTCGCGGAAGAGGACTGCAATGTACAGGTCATCCTTGCTTTTGAAATACAGGTACAATGTACCTTTTCCCACTGATGCCAGTCTGGCTACATCGCTGAGCAGAACTTTATGGAAAGGCCTCGTTGCAAAAAGTTCGGATGCAGTATCCAGAATCCTATTTTGTTTATCCATGGCTTAGCCTCGAAGATATATGAGTTTTTCGGAGAAACCCCGGTGTTGTAGGTTGGACGTGACAGGGGTAGAGAAACGGACATTCAGCTTAAAACTGACTGGTCAGTTCTCGTTCGTCAGGATAAGTAGTACCGACGAGTCAGTGTGTCAATCGCTGACTCCGAGTACTCTACAGAAAATTGATTTTGAGGTGGTTGGTTTCGCTTGCCCGGCCATGGAATATCCGTGTTGGGCAGATTCTTCCATGGCCGGAACAGGAGAGGCTGAGGTCTGGGCTATAACTCTATTGTGTTGAATTTCCGTACGGTTTGACGGTGAACGTCATGTGCGTTTCCCATTCCTTCAGAGTGTCATGGTCGAGCGTGATGTTGCTGTTTATTTATGGTTTTTTGAAAAAACATCCTCAATCGAGGCAAAGAAAGACAATTTTGTCAGAGTCTTTCCCCTTTGTGCCGGTCTGAAAGTGGGTATCCTGCTAGATGCCCAGATACGCTTCCTTGATGTACGGATCGCCCAGGAGTTCCCTGGCTGTTCCCTGCATGGCTATGCGACCATGCTCCAGCACATAGCCCCGTTCCGACAGATTCAGGGAGTGGTTGACATCCTGCTCCACGAGCAGAACCGTCAGCCCTTTATCTGCAATATCACGGATCGTTTGGAATATTTCGTTAATAAGAACCGGTGCAAGTCCGAGGGACGGTTCGTCCAGCATCAGAAGTTTTGGCTTGGCCATCAGTCCACGGCCGATGGCAACCATCTGCTGTTCACCGCCTGACAGGGTCATGGCTAGTTGAGATTCACGTTCCTTGAGGCGTGGGAACATCTCATAGACTTCCTTCAAAGTCTGACGCCGGACAGCAAAGGCAGCCTGATTATGTGCGCCTGCCATAAGGTTGTCCCGGACACTCATGAGGGAGAAGAGACGTCGGCCTTCCGGCACCTGAATCAGTCCTGTCTCCACAACATTGTCAGGCGACAGCATGTGGGTGGCAGCCCCCATGAAACCGATGGACCCGGATTCCGGCTGCATGAGACCGGAAATGGTTTTGAGCAGGGTTGATTTTCCGGCACCGTTTCCGCCGATGATGGAGACTACTTCGCCTTCTTCAATTGAAATGGAGAGATCAAACAGCACTTGAACATCGCCGTAGGAGACATTGATATCGTTTACATCAAGCAGAGGCATAATCTTCTCCCAGATAGGCCTTGATAACATTTTTATCACGAGCGACCATTTCAGGTTCACCCTGACAGATCTTTTTCCCGAACTGGATAACCACGATTTCATCGGACAGAGCCATGATGGCGCGCATGATATGCTCGATGACAAAAATGGTCATGCCTTTGCTCTTCAGCTTCTGAATGATCTGGATAACTTCATCCACCTCTGTTGGGCGTAGTCCGGCCATGACTTCATCAAGCAGCAGCAGTTTGGGGTTGGTGGCCAGCGCCTTGGCTATTTCAAGGCATTTGCGATCAGCAATGGTCAAGGCTCCGGGCTTGAGGTCTTTCTTGTCACCCATGCCCAGCATGTCCAGTACATCGGCAGCTCTTGTTTCTGCCTTGTCTCTGTTATCCGTGGTGGCAAAAGCTCCGACCATGACATTCTCAAGGACGGTTTGTGAAGCAAACGGCTTGACGATCTGAAAGGTTCGTCCCATGCCTTTTTTGCACAAGTCCCACGGGTTTTGGCCAGTGACGTCTTCGCCATCGAAGATGATCTGGCCTTGAGTGGGGGCGTAGACTCCCGCCACGCAGTTGAATGCTGTGGATTTGCCCGCACCGTTCGGGCCTATGAGACCGAGGATCTGACCTTTATCAATGGATAGGCTGAGGTCGTTTACCGCAACCAGCCCTCCGAACTGTTTGGTCAATCCTTTGATTTCGAGAAGACTCATACCTTGTCCTCCTGGGCGTCGTCCGTGAATCTGGCCGTGACGCGATCAAAGAGTTTCAGCAACGGTTCAGTCAGTCCACGCGGTTGATACAGCATGACGACAATCAGAACGACGCCAAGGATGATCAGGTGCAGACCGGGGAGCGATGCAGAGAAGTATATGCGGCTGAATTCGCTGACCGGCCGCAGCAGCAGAGCACCGATGACCGGGCCTGCCAGAGAACCGCGGCCACCGATAAGGGCGATGAAGGCGAGTTCGAATGACAGATCGAGGGTCATGACGCTTTTGGGGTAGATAAACAGGGTCAACTGGGCGAGGAACGTTCCGGCCAAGGCCGTGAGAAAGGCGGACAACGCCGTGGCCGCCACTTTACAGGATGCGACATTCACCCCCAGAGCCTGGGCCGCTTCCGGTTCTTCTCCGCCTGCCTTGAGGTAGTATCCGAATTTGGAACGTGAGATGTAATAGGTCAATCCCAGCACCACTATCAGCATGATGAGGGCTATGTAATAATACGGTTCCTTGGATGAGAATTGGAATGCCCAGAATCCGGCTTCCTCTGTGGGCAGTGGGGGGATGTTCAATCCTCTGGGACCATTGAGCTTGAAGGGGCCGATTGTGTCGATATTCTCGACAATAACCCGCATACCCTCAAGGAAGGCCATGGTGGACAGGGCAAAGTATGCCCCGCGCATTTTCAGGGTTGGTTTGCCGATGAGGTAACCGACAATGGCGGCCAGAACCCCACCGATCAGCATGCCGAGCCAGGGGCTGATTCCGTATTGGAGCCAGAGGACTGTCGAAGTGTATGCTCCTATACCCACGAAGACTGCATGGCCGAGGGGCAGGACGCCTGCAAAGCCTCCTACCAGGTTCCAGGTCGTGGTCATGTAGGCATAGAGAAAGAGCATAATCAGGATATGCAGATATGTCGGGCTTTGGAGTACCTGTGGCAGCGCGAATGCTGCCAGCCCCAGCCCCATGAGGCAATTTCGTTTCAATTGGTGTTGTGTCATGCTTTGCTCGAATGTTTGCTTACCAGTCGTTCTTTTGGCCGAAGAGTCCTGAGGGCTTGACGAAAAGCACGAGCAGGAACAGTCCGTAGACGATGGCTTCTGTCCAGGTGGAAGTCATGTAGATGGGGCCGATGGACTCGACCAGTCCGACTATGACGCCGCCGATGAGTGCTCCCCAGATAGACCCTAGACCGCCGAGAACGACGATGACGAATGATTTGACGTCAAAAGGAATACCTACTGTGGGATACACGTTGTAAAAGGGGGTCATAACGGCCCCTGCAATCCCGGCAACGGCCGTGCCGATGCCGAATGCGACGTTGAAAATTTTCCACTGATTGATGCCCATCAAGCTGGCTGCATCGCGATCCAGGCTTGTGGCCCGGATAGCGCGCCCCATGCGGGTTTTCTGAAGAAACCAGGCGAGTCCGCCAGCCGTGGCGACTGCCGTGGCAGCACCATAGAGTTTTGGTACGGAGATGAATATTTCGCCAAAGCTGAGCATCTGTCCCTTGAGAGGGTTGGGTGCCAGCGCCCTGTAATCGGGGCCGAAAAGCAGCAGGGCGAGGTTGTCCAAAACATACCACATGCCTGTAGTGACCACGATGACGGTTATCGGTTCGCGAACATCACGTTCTGCAATGAAGATGGGGCGGATGAGCAGGTTCTGCATCAGGTACCCGAACATGAACATGATTGGAACAATGATGACCATTGCCAGATAGGGATGCAGTCCGGTCAGAGAAACGACCCAGTACGAGACGAACATGCCGACCATGATGAAGGAGCCGTGCGCAAAGTTGATGACTTTGAGGACGCCGAAGATGAGGGTCAGACCCAAAGCGACCAAGCCGTATATAAGACCCATGAGTACACCATTGATGCAATCCTGGGCGAAGAAAACCAAGTCCATGAAAGACTCCCGCTGGTTGACGGATCAGGGCTTCGTCCGAAGCCCTGATCCGTATGGATTGACTTTATTTTGTGGGCATGGGGAAGACAGGGGAGTAACCGGCACGGCGTGCAGCCTTGGGCCACACGGTGATCCGCTCAAGCCCTTTTCCGATGTCATTGATCTGGACAACGGCCAGCGCGGCGTTTTCATTCTGACCGGTTTCATCGAATTTCACGGAATCATAGGTCACGATCATACCACGGCCTGTTTTGTAGTCGGTTTCCGCCAGAGCTTTGCGAATTGCATCAGGCTCCAGGGATCCGGCCCGTTCCAGGGCATCGGCCAGCATGTACATGGAGATATAGGCATCCACGGCTTCACCTGTCAGGTTGTTGCCGTAGCGTTCCTTGTATTTGGCATTAACTTCCTTTGCCCCAGCTTTGTTGACGTCGGCTTCCCATTCGACAATATCGAAGATGTATTTGGCATTGTCGCCGCAGCCAGACATGAAGGTCGGGTCGGCATGCCCTCCTCCGGAACCGATGATCACCTTGGGGCTGACTTTGTAGTCCGCCAGGGTGTTGGTCAGGAGGATGGCGTCTGCAGCGTTGGAGACCAGCATCAGAACATCGGGATGGGCGCGACGGATCTTGTTGACGACCGGAGTCAGGTCTGTGGCGGAAGAAGGATACGGTTCATCCAGGACCACTTTGTAGCCGGAGGCTTCGGCAAGCTTTCTCCACTGGGAAGCAAAACCGGTCCCCCAGTCGCCGTTTTCGTAAACAAAGGCCACGGTGGACAGCTTCTCGCCAAATTCCTTTTCCATGTCCTTGAGGAAAGCGAACTGATCGCGGGTCCACCAGGAATCCTTGGCAGCAATCCTGAAGACGTTCTTGAATCCTCGCTCCGTGATGGTATCGCGGACGGATACGGGCACGATGTAGGGGATGCCATATCGTTCGGCAACAGCTGTGGACGGGTAGGTGACGCCGGAGTTCCATGCGCCAGTGAGGACATGGACATTTTCCGTGTTGATGAAGCGCTCGGCCTCTGTCACGCCGACATTGGGGTCGGACTTGGAATCAGCATAAAGCAATTCGATTTTGGCTCCGCCCAGGGATTTGATACCCCCGGCAGCGTTGATTTCCTCAACAGCCATTTCCCGAGCTTGTTTTCCCTGCTGGCCGACCGACGCGGAGGGACCGGACAAGGGAAGGATGTTTCCAACTTTGACAGTGGTTTGGGCAAAAGCCAGTGACGGCAGGACCAGGCTCATTGCAAGCCCCAGTACCAGCAAGTAAATCCGTTTCATTCTCTCTCTCCTGATAGCTAAACGTTTACTTATTTAGAAATTGCTACGAATCCCTCTTCCATGATGGAGAGGGCTTTTTCCACTTGTTCCTCGGTGATGACCAAGGGCATCAGGGTGCGGATGACGTTCCCGTAGTTGCCGCATGAAAGGAGAATCAAGCCTCTCTCCAGGCAGTATGCGACCAGTTCACGGGTCTTGTCCGCAGCGGGTTCTTTGGTTTCTCTTGAGTGGACCAGCTCCAGTGCGAGCATGGGACCCTTGCCACGCACATCGCCGATGATGGGGAACTTGTCCATCAGTCCTTCGAATTTGGTGCGGAGGGTTTCTCCCAGTTTTTCAGCAACGGCCAGGAGGTTGTCTTCCTCAATGGTTTCAATGGCAGCCAGCGAGGCTGCTGCGCACACAGGGTTGCCACCGTACGTGCCTCCCAGCCCCCCAACCTGCGGAGCATCCATCAGCTCAGCTTTGCCGACCACGGCGGATATTGGCATGCCACCGCCCATTGATTTGGCCACGGTGGTCAGGTCAGGAACAACACCCCAATGTTCCATGGCGAGCATCCGTCCGGTGCGACCAAAGCCACTTTGGATTTCATCAGCGATGAATACGATGTCGTTTTCTTCGCAGATAGCTTTGAGTTTGGCGTAGTATTCCTTGGGAGGAGTAATGAATCCGCCTTCGCCAGAGACCGGTTCGACAATCAGGCAGGCAATATTTTCGGGGGCAGATTGGCCGATAAACATTTTGCTCAGGGCGTCTGCACATCCCACATCGCAGGAAGGGTATTCCCGACCGATGGGGCAGCGATAACAGTAGGCGTGGGGAATCCGGTATATCTCGGGGGCAAAGGGACCAAATCCGAACTTGTATGGCTTGACCTTACTGGTCAGGGACATGGTGAGCAGTGTGCGGCCGTGAAATGAGTTTTCGAAGACCACAACACCCTGCTTGCCCGTGGCTTTTCGCGATATCTTGATCGCATTTTCCACTGCTTCGGCCCCACTATTGAAAAGGGCTGCCCGCTTCTCGAAATTACCTGGCGCTATCTTGATAAGCTTCTCGGCAAGGGAAATATACCCTTCATACATGACGATATGAAAGCAGGAGTGGAGCAGTTTGTCCGCCTGCTCCTTGATCGCGGCAACGACTCGGGGGCTGTTGTGTCCGATGTTGACAACACCAATTCCTCCGGCGAAATCGATATATTCACGCCCTTCGATATCCGTAATTACCGCCCCTTCGGCCTTGGCTGCGATAATCTTTGTGGCGTTGAATACTCCTGGAGGGACTGCCTTTGCACGTCTTGACAAAACGTCTTGCGATGATTGTGTCATGTGAATTCCTTTCTCGAATATTGAAATTAACGATGGTTTTGTTCTGTCACCAATATGTTTCAGAGAGCAAAGGGTGTGCCTTGGAATATTTATTGTTATATTATGGTGATTTATAAGAGAATGTCTTTGGGTTTCCTTTTAACGCGATTCGTTAGTGAATCGGAAATGGGGAATTTTTGCTTAAAAGGTGATTCATGTATGAATCACTGGCGTCGTTTAAGACAAGAATGGTTGATTTGTTGAGAGAGTGTCCAGATTCAAATACGGAATATTTATACTTTATATATAATAATTTCAGCTAGTTGATCAGTTTTTATAAAATATTGACTGGGGTTTTTTAGGGTGATTCATAAATGAATCAAAATGCAGGTCAGGCGTTTTCTTTTGGAGGGCGGATACCGTGTTTCTTCAACTTGCGAACTACGGTGGGTTGACTGACGCCGAGGTAGGAGGCCATTTCCCGAGTACCGGAACAAAAGGTTCTCACTTTGGCGAGCATTTTACGTTCGACTGAGTCTATGGCCTGGGGCAAGGTGATATTTTCCGTTTCCTTGGGAATGGAAGAGTCTGTCTTGAGCAGATCGAAGAGAAATTCATCCAGGATCGGTTCATCACTCATCACCACGCCTTTACGAATAAGTCCCTTCAATTCACGTACATTACCGGGAAAAGGGTAGCGCTGTAGCTGATCAAAGAGTTTTGGGGTGATGCGTTTATCCGTGCTGTATTTCGTATTGCATTGCCGGAGAATCATAGCGACCAGTTCAAAGAGGTCTTCGGGGCGTTCTCGCAGGGGAGGGATGGAGACAGTGAAGGTGTTGAGCCGATAGAGGAGGTCTTTGCGGAAGCGTTTGGACAGGACCATGGCGTCGAGGTCCCTGTTGGTCGCGGCAATGATGTTGCATTTGAGTTGCTTGGGTTTACTCGCTCCCAGTGGAAAATATTCGCGTTCATCAAGACATTTGAGCAGTTTTGCCTGGCTTGCCAAGGGGGTTTCCCCCACTTCATCGAGAAACAGAGTGCCATCTTCCGCGAGTTCGATGAGACCGACTCGTCCTGTCTCCACCGCACCGGTGAAAGCGCCTTTTTGATACCCGAACAGTTCGGCTTCGAAAAGCGAATCTGGCAGGGCGGCACAGTTGACGGAGATGAATGGTTTCTGTTTGTTGGGACCACTTTTATGAATGAATTTCGCCAGTAACCCTTTCCCTGTGCCGGATTCGCCAAGCAATAACAGAGTTGTCGCTTCCAGTTTGGAGAGTCGTAAACAGGTGCTCAAAACCTGACGCATGGACTTTGATTCGGCAACCACGCCGCCATGGCGGAATTCAAGCATGGTCAGGTCGTCCAATTCTTCCCGCACCTTGGCCTGGAGTCGCCGGGCTTGTTCCAGATTTTCACGCAACATGTTCAGATCCGTGATGTCACGCTCGTTGACCACGACCAGAAAGAGGTTGCCATGATCATCAAATGCAGGGGTTCCGGTGACCAGAAGTTGTTTTCCAGTGCTTTTGATATGTTGAATGATCGTATGCTGCTGGCCTGTTTCCATGACATGCAGGGTTACAGCATCATCTATGATACCGTCATCAAGCATGACCTTGACGTTCTTTCCGATGAGCGTGGAGCCATCGATGGCATTGAGCCGTTTGGATGCCTTGTTGATATCGAGAATGGTTCCGTTGCCATCCGTGACCCATATCCCATCGCTGGAGGACTGAAAGATTGTCTGAAGCTGGCGAGCCATGTTCTGATAGGTGACCAGGTTGCATGCCAGTTCTTCATATCGCTCCGGGCGTTGCAGGCTGATGACGGCCCCTGCGAGTCTCTCCTCGATCATCAGCGGTGTGATTTCGTAGAAAAGTTCCTTGCCCTTTGCCACGATACGCCCTTCTCCATGCTTGAACTCGTTTCCGATCAATGCTTCACGGACTTTGGGTGTTGCGAGGGGCAGGAGTGTCTCGCTGTCATGCCCGATATATTCGGCTTCTGCACGTCCCCGTGCCTGAAGGAATTGAGTCGCTGGTTTATTGAGGTAGATGACGCGACAGTCCAGATCGACAGCCACCACAGCATAGCTGACGGCATCCAGTATGGCGAAGAGATTTACGTTTATGGTCATGCGGCTTCATAGCAAAGACGCGACCTAAAGGGAATGGTGGAAGGAGGGAGGATGCTGTCTGCGGGTTTTCAGTGCTGCATCATGAGCATCAATACTTTTTCAGCATGTCTTTGGAGAGCAGATGTCTGTCTTCGTTTGCAGTTCCGGGGTGGGTCAGAAGCACGGGCTGGCTGTTCCGACGTATCAGTTTGATTCTGTCCTGCAGAATGACCGGGACCGAATCGGCAAGCGGGTTCCCATTTTCATCCAGAATCATTCGAGCTGTGCAGAGGCGTGTGATTTCTCCACTCTGCATCACGGTTCCAGCCGGTCCCAGGTGGTGCCAGCCCCTGTAGCGGCCATCGTTGCCCATCATGCGAAGACCGACTCCGGCTAAAGCGCCAACAACGCCATCGCCGGTTCCGCCGTGTTCCGTCAGGTGAACCGAGAGTTGTTTCGCCAGCGCATAGGCTAATTTCTTGTTGAGGACCGTTGTCTTGGCCGCGAGGCCAAAGTGAACAAGGTGTTGCCACGCGTCTTCCGAAAGTGTGTCGGAAATCATGCACAGACCAGGGTCTGAACCATGAGCTGCCCGTGTCTCGAGGTATCTTTGCATATACCGGACAAGCTCGTCAGCAGAGGGACAGGCTGTGATTTCCACACACATTGAACTGTTGTGTGATGTGTACGGGACATCTTCATGGACAAAGAGTTGGTGGCGGCTGATACGGGAAAACTGACCAAGGCCACGCTCTTCCATTTCAGTACAGGCCTGTTCCATGAGCCATCCTGTGCCCTTGGTTTCCATGGTGTCTGTATCATCTATGCACAGATAGTACCGCATTGCGTGCTCCCTTTTTTGCCACGAGAGATTGTCTCATGGCTTCAGCCGTATGCTCGGCAGGCATTATTATGCTGGGAAAAGCATGTCAAAAGGCGCGGCTCCTGAATGATTTGACACCAATGCGTATCTCGGGGGCTGAACCCGGTGGAGAGAGCTGCCTTGTTGGCTTTTGTCATTGTGTCGATTTATTTTGTGAGCGAGGCCATATCAGCCTGGGTCAGGCCCAGAAGATGAGCCGGAAATTCCTCGAGGGAGCTGATGAGATAGTCTGCTTTGGCAAAATCCTCACTGGTGAAGGAAGAGGATGCATCGGGCCATGCAATGACAGTCAGTCCTGCGGCAGCCGCTGACGCGACACCAACCCTGGAATCTTCCACGACCAGTCCGCGGGAATGGGGAATCCCCATTTTTTTGCATGCCAATCTGTACGGGTCCGGGGCTGGTTTTCCATTGTCAAAATCATCACCTGTCAGGGCGAAATCGATAAAAGAACCTATCCCTAAGACGTTGATGTTATTGTGTACGACCTGGCGGTCCCCGTTGGAGACACAAGCCTGTGGGATGTTCATATCGGAAGCCTTGCGCATGAGACGAAGTGGCGACTCGCGGATGCGGCAATTCTTGAGGTTCTCCATATAATATTGGGCGCATTCATGCCGGAAGAGTGTTTCCGATCCAGGAAGATTTTTCTGGGTGTGGAGATAGTCCCATTTTTCAATCATGGTCTTGCCGATCATGGCGGCGTTGTCAGCGTCGGTCAGTTCCATTTCTCGCTTGGTACAATAGTCGGCCACGGACTGAAAATGCAGTTCTTCAGTAAGAATGAGCGTTCCGTCAATATCCCAGAAAATGGCGTCCACGAGCTTCTGTGTCATTCTGTTCAAACCGCCTTGGCTGAAGTTTTTTCCTAGTCAGGACCGGAGGGAACCTTCTCCCCGGAACCAGGTCTTGATGTCAGTTTTTCGGGAGGATTCCAACCGATACTTTGAGTAAGAATTGCATAGTAGGCTGTATGGTCTCCTTGTTCGGTTCATCATTCATGTATCCCGAGCAGATCGACTGTAATGATAAATGTGTTTTCTGTATACGTATGAGAGGGGAGCTTCGTGGTCGGGCTTTCTGCGCGGTCGAGGTGTGAGTCAGCAGTGGGCTGCCTCTTTTGTTTTTGTGCTCGAAAAAAAAGAGGCCATCCCGAAATGATCGGGATGGCCTCTTTTATTGACGGAAGAGAATTACATCATGCTTTTCATGGTTGAAAGCGTCTTCTCCATCTTGTTCAGGCTGTCCATCATCATGGGGATACCCTTGTCAGCATCTTTTTTGGCCATGCCCATGCCTTTCATGGTCATCATCATTTCCTTGTTCATTTGCTTCATGGATGCTTCCATGTGCGCATTCTTGGTCATTTTGGCATGTCCCTCTGCTGCGGCCATGCCGTGATGCAGGTCAGTCATGTGAGAGTTCATGCTGGTCATGGCAGCCTTGCGTTGGGCAGGGTCCTTCATGGTTTCGACGTCCTTTTTCATCAGGGCGAGGTTGTCTTCCATGACTTTCATGCTGTCTGCCATCTTCATGTCACCAGCATCCATTGTGCTGTGGTCCATGGCAAAGGCGAAGCCGCTGACAAGCAGGGTCATGGCGAGGACGATGGCGAGGGAAGTAACTTTTTTCATTGATAATCTCCTTAACAGTTTTAATTGGTAACGGTTACGATTGCTCATCCGAACTTTCGGCGAGCCGTCTCTTTTTCACTGTGTATTTGATTTCCTCCACCTGGCAGTAGAGGACTGGAACGACGAAGACCGTCAGGATGGCTATGGTCATGCCTCCGAATGACGGAATCGCCATGGGGACCATGATGTCCGCACCGCGTCCGGTCGAAGTCAGTACCGGGATCAGGGCGAGGATAGTCGTGGCCGATGTCATGAGAGCCGGGCGAATGCGGCGTTGTGCCCCTTCCAGAATGGCTATGCGGATGGACTCCACACTGCTCATATCTCTGGTTCCACGGCTTTCATCGAGATAAGTCGCCATGATCACACCGTCATCCGAAGCAATGCCGAAGAGGGCGAGGAAGCCGACCCATATAGCCACGCTCAGGTTGATGGGATGTACTTGAAAAAGGTCTCGCATGTACGTCCCGAAAACACTGAAGTTGAGGAACCAGTCCTGCCCATAGAGCCAGATCATGGTGAATCCTCCGGACCAGGCCACGAGGATGCCCGAGAAGACCATGAGCGTGGTAGCCATGGATTTGAACTGGAGGTACAGGATGACCACGATAACCATCAAGGCCAGAGGCAGAATGACCGCCAGCTTCTTTTGCGCCCTGATCTGGTTTTCGTAGTTGCCTGCGAATTCATATGACACGCCGCTGGGCACTGTCAGATCTCCCGATGCTATACGGCTTTCAATGAATGCGCGGGCCTGTTCCACCACATCCACTTCGGCAAATCCGGCCTTCTTGTCAAAGAGCACATACCCGATGAGGAATGTGTCTTCGCTCTTGATGACCTGCGGGCCGCGCACGTAGCGCATCTCGGCCAATTGTTTGAGCGGAATCTGTTCTCCGGACGGGGCCGCGACCAGAATGTTCTCCAACTCCTCCATGCTGTCGCGTAGCTCGCGCATGTACCGCACGCGGATAGGATATCGTTCGCGTCCTTCTATGGCAGTGGAGAGCATCTTGCCACCCACAGCCACTTCAATGACATCCTGTACCTTTTTCAGCTTGATGCCGTAACGGGCGATTGCCTCGCGGTTGATGACGATCTCCAGATACGGCTTGCCGACAATTCGATCGGCTATGACTGCGGCGGGTTGGATGGACGGGACTTCCTTGAGCATCTGTTCCAACTGCAGACCAAATTGTTCGATGGTCGCCAGATTCGGGCCTTTAACTTTGATGCCCATGGGGGCGCGCATGCCGGATTGCAGCATGACGATACGGGCAGCTATGGGTTGAAGCTTGGGGGCTGATGTTGTACCGGGCATTTCTGCTGCGGCTGCGATTTCGTCCCAGATGTCGTTCGGTGAGCGGACACCGTCCCATGCCTTTCGTCCCGGATTGAGGGCCGGGTCAAGGGGAGCGCGCCATTGTCGGAATGGCTTGCCGTCCTCGTCCGGGATAAGATTACCGTTCTCATCTCGCTGGTAAAAGCCCTGCACAAGGTATGGCAGGCCATCTCCCGCAGGCAATGGTTTGCCCTTGGCTGAACGGAAGTAATCTTTCTGGTTCTCGTCGAAGCGATACCGCAGACGTTCACCATTTTGGGCAACCAGATATTCCGGTTTGTAGTTGATGACTGTTTCGATCATGGAGACCGGAGCCGGGTCCAACGGGGTTTCCGCACGACCCAGTTTGCCCACGGCACTGTCTACCTCGGGGATGTCCAACATAGCCATGTCCTGTTTGGACAAGACATCGTGGACTTCACCAATGGAAGCGTGGGGCATGGTTGTGGGCATATAGAGGAAAGAGCCTTCGTCAAGGGGGGGCATGAATTCCTTGCCGAGTCCGGGGAAAGCCTTTCGAATGACACTGACCGGCCTTGATGCGCGAATGGAATCCGGCATCCAGGAAGTCAGAGCACCACCGCCGAACCAGATGAGTGTCCCGAACAAGACAACCATGCAGGGCAGTACCATGAATGCGGCCTTATGGTGGAGTGCCCAACGTAGCATGGTCGGGTAGCCGCGTTGGAAGAACTGGAAGAAGAGCATCAAGCCGCCGATGAGTATGGAGACGAAGATGATATTCAGCAAAGCGCCTTTTTCAGGCCCAAGTGGCAACCAATGGTCCGACAGGAAAATGATGACCAAAGCTATGACGCTGTAGTTTTCCAGATTGCCGCAGAATTTTTCTAGCCTGGCGGGCAGGAAGTGTCCGAGCATCCTGTGTAAACCCAGCACCACGAGGAAGAGCCCGACCCACCATTTGACGAGCAGGGAAACCAGAATGCCTGCCGCGATGTAGAGAATGTTGACAAGATGCTTCTTCCACGCCTTTCCCACGCCCGTTTTTTTGTGCCTGTATACCAGGTGAGCGATGGCCGGGAGCACGGTCAGAGCCACGATGATCGAGGCGATGAGCGCAAAGCTTTTGGTATAGGCCAAGGGCTTGAAGAGCTTGCCTTCCGGGCCTTCCATGGCAAAGACGGGAAGGAAGCTGACAATGGTCGTGGCCACTGCGGTCATGATGGCACTTCCGACTTCGGAAGCGCCTTCGAAAATGACCTTCATTCGGCTCTCCTCCAGGGAGGCCTGCTCGAATTTATTGAGTATGTTCTCGCATATTATGATGCCCATATCGACCATGGTTCCAATGGCGATGGCGATACCTGACAGGGCAACGATATTGGCATCCACCTTGAATGTCTTCATGCTGATGAAGACCATCATCACGGCCAATGGCAGGAGTGAGGAAATGAGCAGGGAGCTGCGCAAATGCATGACAGCGATGAGGACCACGATGATCGTGATCAGGATTTCCTCGGTCAGGGCCGTGTCCAGGGTTCCGAGCGTTTCATTGATCAGGCCGGATCGGTCATAGAAGGGGACTATGGTCACCTTGCTGACTGTTCCGTCCTTTAAGGTTTTGGATGGGAGTCCCGGAGAAATCTCAGCAATCTTTTCCTTGACGTTCTTGATGACCTGAAGCGGATTTTCTCCATAGCGGACTACAACCACGCCACCCACGGCTTCAGTGCCGCCTTTATCAAGCACGCCGCGGCGCAGGGCCGGACCGAGAGTCACGCGGGCAACGTCTTTGACCCTGATCGGGATGTTGTTGGTGACTTTGATGACGGCTTGTTCGATGTCGCCGAGATTTTTGACGAAGCCGATTCCTCGGATCAAGTATTCGACACTATTGATTTCAATGGTTCGCGCCCCGACATCCAGATTGGACTGTTTGACGGCGGAAAAGACATCCTGAAGGGTTACTCCGGCTGCGCGCATGGAGTCTGGATCAACATCAACCTGATATTCTTTGACAAATCCACCGACGGATGCGGTCTCACTGACGCCCTCGGCTCCCAGAAGCGCATATCGGACATACCAGTCCTGGACACTTCTGAGTTCATCCAGGTCCCAGCCGCCTGTCGGATGACCGTCAGGGTCTCGGCCCTCAAGAGTGTACCAGAAAACCTGACCCAGGGCCGTGGCATCGGGACCAAGTGTGGGTTGTACCCCTTGAGGCAGGGTTCCCGGTGGCAGGCTGTTCAGTTTCTCCAACAGGCGAGAGCGTGACCAGTAGAATTCTACATCTTCCTTGAAAATGACGTAGATAGTGGAAAATCCGAACATGGAGTAGCTGCGGACAGTCTTGACGCCTGGAATGCCGAGCAGGGCGACTGTCAGCGGGTAGGTGACCTGATCCTCCATATCCTGAGGAGACCGTCCCATCCATTGGGTGAAAACGATCTGCTGATTTTCACCGATATCCGGTATGGCGTCCACAGGAACCGGGTCGCGCGGCAGGCTGCCTATATGCCAGTCAAAGGGGGCGACAACCAGTCCCCAGCCCATGACAACGGCCACGAGCAGGAACACGATCAGTTTTTGTTTTAGGCAGAAAAGGATGACCTTATCGGTCAAGGTCTTGGCTTCGATATGTGTTTCTTTTTCGTTTTCCATGCCGTCCGCCTACTTCTTGAGCTGCTTGTTGATCTCGCCGCAGGTTGACATGGCAGTGCCGAAATATGGATTGTGCACTTCTTCGTTCCGCTGGAGCCATGTAGCCCCTTCGTACTCGAAGGCCATGGGGCAGAATATCTCGTACAGGGGACCGTTCGTCTCCACTCCCAGTTTGAGAATGGCTTCGGAAAGTCCCACTGAAATGGGTTCGAATCCGGTACGGACTCCTACGATATCCTGGGCGTCGCGAATGGCGGCCAACCCATCGTTCAATTTTGTCAGTGAAGCGGTCCAGACATTGTGAGACGGGCCGTCCAGAACTGTTTCGTCAACCAGTCGCAGGGACTCTGATATAGTGGCGGCAGCCGAGCGAGCTCCTTCGGTATCATCTTTGGCCAGGCTCGCGGCAAGGGCTTCATATGCCCCAAAGACATGACCTAACTGTGTTCTGAACTCAACAGGAGCGGTCAGTTCCACCTCCGGTGTCGCGATGGCAAAGGTTGTCGCAAGTTCGGCATAGTGTTTTTTCATTTCCGAGAATATTTCATGGAGTCGTCGGATATCGGGAGCCTCTGCACCGAGAATGGCATCATTCCCGAGGAGCATCGAATATTCTTTCCAGCGCAGGGCTATCTTCCCCTCCAGAGAAGAACCGTCTATCAAGCGGAGGGATTTGTTGAATTCGCCGAATGCCATATGTGTTTGGGAGAGTTCTTCCGTGGAAACGGCTGAAGACAACTCCTCAAAGGATTGGGAAAGCAGGCGAAGCTTGGAAGAGAACAAGGAAGGCAACTCCTCGGAAATTGCTCTGGAGGCGGTGCTCGGATTCATCATACTGGGCTTGGCTACGATCTGCACCGCGCTGTCGATCTTGAAGTTTCCTTTGGTGACGACCAGTTCGCCTTCCTTGAGACCGCTGAGAACGATATAATAATTCCCGGCCTTGGAGCCGAGAATGATCTCGCGGCCTTCGTAAACTCCTTCCTTGTCTGGATTGGCGACATATACGACCGCTCTTTTTCCGGTGATAAGAGGGGCGGATGCGGGAATGACTAACGGTGAGTTTTTCGTTTTCCCCAATTGCCCACCCTTATGCTGGGTCGCACGGACAAGCATGCCCGGCTTAAGGCTGCCGTCCGTATTGGGGACTTCAAGGCGCACTCTAACGGTCCGGGTCTTCTCGTTGACCAATGGGTCGATGTAAACAACTTTTCCCTTGAATACTTTTCCCGGATAGGCATCGGTCTGGAACTCTACCTGCTGACGGAGTGAGACCCACGGCAGATCGGATTCGTAGGCTTCGAGGATGACCCACAGGGAGGACAGGTCCGCTATGGAGTAAATAGGTGCACCGGTTTTGACGTATTGCCCTTCATTGACGGCTTTTTTTATGACCACGCCGCCTTGTGGAGCATAGAGCGTGATATGATCAGCCGGGGTTCCTTCCGTAATGACCTTGTCAATCTGCCTTTGGGTCAAACCGAGAAGACGGAGCTTTTCCTGTGCCGCTTCCTTGGTGCGTTGAGCACTGTTTCGGACTAGGTCGAGCTTGCTGTCCTTGAGGTCGCGGATGGCCTTGATCGCCTGTATCAGTTCAGCCTGAGCCGTGAGGAGTTCCGGGCTGTAGACAGACACCATGGGTTGTCCTTTCTTGACCAGGCTCCCTGTATAATCAACGTACATTTTGTCAACGCGACCGCCGGTCCAGGCCGTAATATTTCTGACACGGGTCTCGTCATAGTCCACTTTCCCGGCCATTCGGGTCTCTACTGCCACATCAAGCCGTTTGACCTCTTCAACGGCGATTCCCGCCAGGGTTCGAGCCGAACTGGTCAGGGTTATTTCCCGCATACTGGTCTGGTCGCCTTCGTCCTTGCGGATTAACGGGATCAACTCCATGAAACATATTGGGCACTTCCCTGGTTTAGGGAGTTGGATTTGAGGGTGCATGGAGCAGGTCCAAGTGACATTGCCTGCTTCATCGTAATGAGCTTCGAGATCATGCCCTTTTTCTCCTTCCGCCTGGGATTTCGTATCCGTTGGCGGAGAAGTATCTGACCCTTTGGATAAATATCCGGCGCCAAAAGCGATGGCGATAATCAGGATGAATATTGGGACCAGTTTGGCATTTTTGAATCTGCTCATGATTTCCTCGGTGTCTTCCCACAGTAAAGGGGGCGGCTGTGCCTGGATGCCGCGCTTGTGGCACCCTGTTTGTTTGTCGCGGTCGATTCCGGCCGGACAAAGGTTACGTTGTCGAATCAAATATCAGCCATCCGATTCTCAGTCGGACTCAAAAAAAGGACAGGCCGTTGGGGTGAACTGTTTTTTCCGGTTAGCGTGTTCTTCTGAGAAGAGAACCATGAAATTCGCATGGGAGTTCCTGGCCTACCAATGTTTCTATTTCTGCCAGACGCTGTGCCTGGTCCGTCAGGGCACGGTAATAGGCAAGTTGTAATTCCAGCAGGGTTTTCTCCGCATCAATCAAATCAAGGGCTGTCCCTCCTCCGGTCATGAAGGATTCCATGATAACTCCCAGAGACTGTTCTGCTTTCGGGACCAGCGTGTCCTTGTACAGGCCAATTTTTCGTCCTGCATCACGGTATTTGTAGAGGGCCAGTTCCAGATCGGCCCGCAAGGTGCGTTCGAGACCGACTCTGCTCCGTTTTGCAGAGAGAATCCTTGCCTGACTTTCTTCCACTGCGGCATCGCGTGCACCGGTCCAGATGGGCAGGTTGAAGGCCATGGTCGCCATGACCGGGTTGTCTCCGTCGCCCATCACTCCGGAGTTGCGTGCGTCATCCACTTCAGTGACACCGATGCCAAATGTGAAATCAGGATAATAGTTGCGTTGGGCAAGTTCTTTCCCGGCCTCAGCCTTGGCTGTAACCGTGTCCCAGTATGCAAGCTTCGGGTTGGACTCGGGCAGACGGGAGAACAGGGACTCTTCGGAATCGGTGATGGACATGACCGGAATCGATGCCGGAAATTCTATGGCCTGGTTTCGAGGCCGGTCCAGCAGAGCGTTGAGTCTCGCTGCCAAGGGGGTTTTCAAATCCATGAGGGAATTGAGACGGTCTTCGAGTTTGCCCAGTTCGACCTGTGGTCTGATGATGTCGGAGTGCTTGGCTGTTCCTGCCGTATAGCGGGAGGTGGCAATCTTTTCCAGATACTTCATTAACTCGATGTTTTCACGGGTGATATCGGTGGCGCGGGCCAAGTAGGCGTACTCATAGTATACCTGCTTGACTTTGTAGAAAGTGCTGAGTTTCAAATCATCGAATTGGGCCTTGAAACCATCAGCTTCACGAAGGGCCATTTGTTCCTTGAAGCCGAGTTTGCCGAAGAAGGGGAATTTTTGTGATAACCCGTAATTGTAACGGGCCGGACCACCGCGAGTCTCAAGCGGCGTGGTGTAGTAGCCGAATGAAAGCATGGGGTCGGGCAAAGTGTCGGCCTGAACAGCTTTCTTGATGGCTGCCTGCCATTTTTGAAATGCAGCGCGCAGCTCGTTGTTGTTGTCCGCCGCAAGGGAGAGAAACGATTTGAGGTCATCAAGTTCCACACGGTCTCCAAGATACGTGCCCTGCTTATCTGGTGGTGTTTCCTGCGCCAAAGCAGGAAAGCCCTGAGCGCATACCAGTATCATCAAGGCTGTTACGAACAAGACGGTTTTTCTCACGATTATCTCCCTTCAGGCTCTCTTTGTTAAAAAGTCTTAACAAACTATATGCCAGATAGTGTTTCTAACTCTAATTCAGTATCTTATCAGGTTTCTTTCGAAAAATCCCGACTAAAATGATCGGGTTCAGTGCATTTTTTCGCACATTTTGTGCATCGGGCATGTGCAGTTTTGTGCCAAAGCTGCCATACTCAGTACAATATATGTTCGTTGTGACTAACATTATAATTTATTAGTTTATTTTACCCTATTGTTCAGATGGTATACATCCTGCTTTTACGCTAGAAGAAATCAATGTGCACATGAACAGGACAAAGGTGGTTCTGACCTCTGTGTGAACTTCCTGAGCGGAGAAATAATGCGAATTCGATCCAAATTATTAATACTTCTTTTGCTTGTATCCCTGACACCTCTTCTGGTGGTGCGGGCGACCATACGGCGCGATCTGAATCAAATGGGGGACACCCTGGCAGAGCGCAGCGCCAATGTACTTGTTCACAAAGCCAGTACCGGATTAACGAGAATTGTGGAGGACCATGCACGGGTTTTGATGCGGGAGAGGCAGTTGTTGGAGTCTACCTCGCTTCTGCTTGCCTCCAAGCTGGAAGGGGTTCTCTCCGGGCACGCCCATACGCCGTCCGACAGCTCTTTTGCCCTGACTGAAGAGCAGGTGGCTATGATGGCAAAGGGCTATTATTTTGAGCATATGCAAGGCCGTATACAATCGTTGCATGTTGATTTGGACCATGTCTCGGTTCGCAACGGGGATGGCCGGGAAGCCATGCTTCACGGATTGGCTGCGCTTATGTCCAGGGTCAAATCAAACTATCCCAATCTCATTCTTTGGATCGAGATGCGTCTTGCAGACGGTACATCCGTGGTCTACCCTGCATTGGAAGGACGTGGGATGATGCGTCCGAGGGTCTCTCGTATGTCGATGCCCCAGGCGTTACTTCCAGCTTTAACCTGGAGCAGTCCACAGCCAGACAGCCGAACCCGTCGAATGGCTTTCCGCGTAACATCACCCATCAGGAGTGCGAAAGGCATCCTCGAGGGAAATTTGACCATTGTGGTACCGGTGGATTCCATGCTGCACGACAGTCCTCATGTCAGCATGTTCTCGACCAATGCGCAGTCTTTTCTGGTTCGTCCGACAATCGATACCGAGCTTGGGCTGAACCGGATTCAGATCATAGCACAGCAGGCCTCCAGAAACTCTGGGCGTGGACACTGGCAGATGCCCAGCAGCAAGGCGTGGCTCGTCTGCCCGAATGCTGACACGCTCAAGATCATCACCACTTCTTTGAAGATGCAGCGCCCCGGTGTGGTGGACATGCAATATCAGGGCAGCAATTCCCTGTGGGCCTATGCTCCTCTTGATGAGAGTGGTTTGGCTCTCATGTTGATCGTTCCTAAGGAGGATGTTGTCAGGGAAGCTGAAGTCGCACGACAGTTCATAGGGGATCAAGTCGCGCACCACGATACATCCATGGGGATTGTCGTCCTTGTTGTCGCGGGATTGGCCCTGATTTTCGCTTTGGTTCTTTCCCGGTTGTTTACGCGAAATATCCGTGAACTGGCTGATGCGGTGAGAAGTGTGGCCAAGGGGAATTTCTCGGTCCGTGCGCCGATTCGCTCCAAGGATGAAGTCGGTCAACTCAGCCATGCTTTCAACAAGATGGTCCCGGCTCTGAAGGAACGTGTTTCCATGAAAAATTCTCTGGAAATGGCTCAGGAGGTACAGCAAAGTCTTTTGCCTTCGGTGGATCCTGAATTGCCTTGGGTCGATGTTGCTGCCGCCAGCATGTATTGCGATGAAACCGGGGGCGATTATTACGGATTTGTGGAGCGCCGAACCGGTTCTCAACGGAGTTTGGTCGTCGCAGTTGGTGATGTGAGCGGGCACGGGGTTCAGGCCGCACTCATGATGGCGTCCGCCAGAGCATATCTTCGAGGGGAGCTCCTTGGGGGAGCGTCGTTGGTCAGTGCCATGGAAACCGTCAATCGCCGAGTTTTCGAGGACGTGGATGGTTCCGGTCGGTTCATGACTCTTTTCCTCATGGAACTTTTCGAAGACGGCGCTGTGCAGTGGGTGCGGGCCGGGCATGATCCTGCGTTGGTCTATGACGTCGAGACCGGGGTTTTCGAGGAATTGGCAGGTTCCGGTCTGCCTCTTGGCGTGATTGAGGATGCTGCATTTGAAGTGTGCTCCCGTGTGGATTTCAATACGGGTCAGATCGTGCTTATCGGGACTGACGGTATTTGGGAGATGCGGTCGAAAGTCGGTGAAATGTTCGGTAAGGAGCGACTCAAACGGATTATTCGCGACAATGCCTCGGGGACATCCGGTCAACTCAATACGGCTTTGGAGCAGGCGTTGACCGAGTTCCGGGGGGAGTGTGTGCCAGTTGACGACATAACCGTCGCAACTCTCAAGCTCCTTCGATAATTTGAAAGAATTATGTGGAGAGTCCTTTTTTCTCGATTTTTGCTTTTCCCTTTTGTGAATGAAATGAGCAGGATCAGAAAATACAGGATTGATGTGTTTGAAATTATTTTTCTTAAGAAGCCGAGAAGAAAGAATATTTTTCTCTCTTTGGTGTCAAATCTTGATTAAGTCGAATAGTATTGTGTGAGGGGTCATCTTTCCAATAGTTCTTTATTGTGTCTATTTGGGCATAATGAAATTATTGGAAGTGAAATGAGTAACACCGTTATCGACCCCACGACTGTTGAAGTTTCGGAAGGAGAGTCCTTTTCCTTCTATTCGTTCATGGAGCTTGCCACCTGGTTCCATAACTATCCTGCCCCTGGTTTGCTGCTGGGTGGCTTCATGGTTGAAGAGGCCAAACGGTATATTCCGGATGGGGTTTTGTATGATGCCGTGTCCGAAACGACATGGTGTCTTCCCGATGCCATTCAGCTCCTGACGCCCTGTACATTGGGCAACGGCTGGTTACGGGTTCGCAATAACGCCGTATATGCTCTCTCTCTTTTTGATAAACACAGTGGTGAAGGAGTTCGGGTTCGCCTCGACCCTGAAAAACTTGACGCCTTTCCGCATACCCTCTGTTGGTTGATGAAAACCAAGCCGAAGAATCAGCAGGATTCCGAAGCACTACGTCATGAGATTCGTGACCATTCTTTGGAGATGCTCTCGGTGGAGACTATTACGGTCAAGCCGGAAGTGGTGATGAAACGCAGCAAGGGAGCCATTGTCATATGCCCTCTCTGTGGGGATGCCTATCCTGAATTTCATGGAGCCATCTGTCGTGGGTGTAGTGGTGATTCTCCTTATATGAATGACCGCTCTACATGTGCTGTCGCTGACATTGGAAATTCCATTCCTTCGACTCCCCTGGAACTGAGTATCGGCAAGAAGATTGTCCATGACATGACTCGTATAGTTCCCGGTGAATCCAAGGATGTGGAATTCAGCCGAGGCCATGTGGTCACGGCTGGTGATGTCTGCCGGCTTCAGCAGATGGGGCGGTTCAATTTGTATGTCGATCAGGAAGCGCCGCACGGGTTCATTCATGAGGATGACGCGGCTCGCGCCTTTTCTCAGGGAATGTGTGGTGAGGGCGTGGTTGTGGAATCCGAGCCTCGTGAAGGCAAGGTCAACCTGCTGGCTGAAAGAGATGGTATCATGGTGGTTGATGAACCCATGGTGCAGGCATTCAATTCTCTGCCCAATGTTATTGCAGCCTGTCGGCAAGGATACAGCCTGGTCCGCAAGGGGCGGCGTATCGCTGCCACACGGGCCATTCCGCTTTTTCTGGAACAGGCCGCCTTTGGACGAGCCTTGGCCATTGTCAACAACAAGCCATTCTTTTCCGTTATGCCGTTGCGCAGTGCCCGGGTCGGTTTGTTGATAACCGGCAACGAAGTTTTCAAGGGATTGATCAAGGATCGTTTTGCTGATGTTATCGAAGCCAAAGTGACGAGCCTTGGCAGTACTGTCGTTGCCAGTCATATCCGGCCTGATGATTCGTCAGCCATTGCCGATGCGGCCCGGTCGTTGGAAGGAGCGGGGTGCGACCTGATTGTAACGACAGCCGGGTTGTCAGTGGATCCGGATGACGTGACCCGGCAGGGACTGATGGAAGCGGGGCTGACTGATGCGTTATACGGTTTCCCTGTTTTACCGGGAGCCATGACGCTGATCGGTCGAATAGGTCAGGCCCGTGTCCTCGGTGTGCCAGCGTGTGCGCTCTTCCACAAGACAACCAGTCTTGATCTTCTTTTACCGAGATTGTTGGCAGACCTGCCCATCACCAGGGCGGATGCGGCAAAGCTCGGAAATGGCGGGATGTGTATGGAATGCACGTCTTGCACGTTCCCCAAATGTCCATTCGGGAGGTAGTCCCATGCTCAAAGTCAAAGAACCTCCGGCGACAAGTATCGCCATGACCAACCCTACCATGCGGGTGCATCTCTGGCTTGAAAATGAAGAGGGGGTGCTTTTCGGATTAGGGCGACTGCAATTGCTCCGTCAGGTCGAGCAGTGTGGCTCCCTCAAGGCCGCAGCCGAATCTCTGGGGATGTCCTACCGGGGGGCTTGGGGGAAGATCAAAACAACAGAGGAGTTACTGGGGCAGAAATTGATCGAAAGAGCTGCCAGCAGGAGGAAGGGGTATCACTTGACTCCCTTTGGTCTGGGGATCGCGGAAAGCTTCGACAAATGGTATCGGGAGGTTGAACGATTCGCTTTTGCCAAGAGCGAGGAATTCCTACCTTTTTCACTCAAAAAATATAAGTGATACGAGTCGTGCGACTTCCAATGTGTTAAATTTAACATTTTGTAATAATTGTATTTTATGTCACTGTTTTACTAATTCGGACACCGTTTGTCCGATTTGTGAAACTGCCGGGCACTTACTGCGCGGCATAGACCCAGGAGGACACTGGTATGAAGCTCGACCGTCGTAGCTTTATGAAGCTCGCAGGTTCTGGAGCGGCGTGTCTCACCTTAGGGCAGCTCGGAGTGAATCTTTCACCGGTCAAGGCTTATGCAGCGGATATCAAGATATCCGGAGCAAAAGAAGTCGTGACTGTTTGTCCGTTCTGTTCGGTGAGTTGTCACGTCATTGGTCACGTGAAGGGGGGGGAACTCGTCAATACCGAGGGTGATCCCGATTTTCCGGTTAACGAAGGTGCCTTGTGTGCAAAGGGTGCGGCCATGTTTAGCATGACCACCAGTCACCACAGGCTTCAGAAACCGCTTTACCGCGCTCCCTATAGCGACAAGTGGGAAGAGAAGAGCTGGGAGTGGATGCTGGACCGTATGGCTCGGCGCATCAAGGACACTCGTGACAAGGATATTATCCTCAAAAACGAGAAAGGCGACACTGTCAACAGGCTCGAATCCATGTTCCTGCTGGGAACTTCCCACGCCGGGAACGAGGAATGTGCCATCATTCACCAAGCAATGCGAGGCCTGGGCGTCGTCCACATGGACCACCAGGCCAGGATCTGACACAGCGCAACTGTTGCGGCTCTGGGAGAGTCGTTCGGACGCGGTGCGATGACCAACCACTGGATTGACATCAAGAATGCCGATTCAGTCCTTATAATGGGCAGTAATGCTGCCGAACATCATCCGATCTCATTCAAATGGGTCTTGCGGGCCAAGGACAAGGGCGCCACTGTTATGCATGTGGACCCGAAGTTCTCTCGTACATCCGCACGGTCGGATTTCCATGTTCCCTTGCGGTCCGGTACGGATATCGCTTTCCTCGGGGGCATGATCAAGTACATTCTCGAAAATGAGAAATTCTTCCACGAATATGTTGTCGAATACACCAATGCCGCGCTCATCGTGGGCAAGGACTATGGTTTCAAGGACGGCCTTTTCACCGGTTACGATGCAAAGACCCGTTCCTACGACAAAAGCAAGTGGGGCTTTGAGATGGACTCGAAGGGGGTACCCAAGAGAGACAAGAGTCTCAAACACCCCCGGTGCGTTTATCAACTGATGAAGGCTCACTATTCGCGCTACAATATCGAGGCGGTTTCAGCCACGACTGGTGTCTCTGCGGAAAACCTGATGAAGGTCTATGAGAACTTCGCTGCAACCGGTGTCAAGGACAAGGCCGGGACCATCATGTACGCTCTCGGCTGGACTCAGCATACTGTGGGTGTGCAGAATATTCGCTCCGCCGCCATTATTCAGCTTTTGCTGGGCAATATCGGTGTTGCCGGTGGCGGTATCAACGCCCTGCGTGGTGAGCCGAATGTTCAGGGGTCCACAGACCATACCCTGCTGTACCACATTATCCCCGGCTATATGGCCATGCCGCATAACGGGTGGCAGACCTACGACGAATACGTCAAGGCCAACACCCCGGTGAGCAATGATCCCATGTCGGCGAACTGGTGGCAGCACAAGCCCAAGTACTTTGCCAGCCTGCTGAAGGCTTGGTACGGTGAAAAAGCCACCAGAGAAAACGGCTTCTGCTATGAACTGCTTCCCAAGATTGAAAAGGGCGAGGATTATTCCTACATGTTCCTGTTCGATCGCATGTATAACAAGCAGATTCGTGGCGGATTCATTATCGGGCTGAACCCGATGAACAGTGTCCCGAATACGAATAAGGTCAGAAAGGCCTTGGATAATCTGGACTGGCTGATTACCTCTGAACTGCATCATTCCGAAACTACGGACAACTGGCAGCGCCCCGGCGTTGATCCCAAGAAGATCAAGACCGAGGTGTTCCTGTTACCTTCGGCTCACCGTCTGGAGAAGGAAGGGTCCACCACCAACTCCGGTCGCTGGTTGCTTTGGCATAATCAGGCTACCAAGCCTGCATACGAGGCCAAGCCGTTTGGTGATCTGTTCTGTGGCGTCATGAACCATGTGAAGGCTTTGTATGCCAAGGAAGGGGGAACTCTTCCCGAAGCCGTGACCTGGCTTGATTACCCTGAAAAGTATGATCCCGAAGACCTGTGCGCCCGTATCAACGGTCGTTTCCTCGAAGACACGGAATTCAAGGGCAAGAAATACAAGAAAGGGCAGCAACTGCCGTCCTTTACTGCGCTCAAGGATGACGGCTCCACCATGAGTCTGAACTGGCTTTATGCCGGGAGTTATACCGAAGAGGGTGGCAACAAGGCCAAACGTCGTGAGACGACACAGACCGAAATGCAGAAGACTATCGGTTTGTATCCGAAATGGTCATGGTGCTGGCCGGTCAATCGTCGTATTCTGTACAACCGTGCCTCTGTCGACTTTGACGGCAAGCCATACAATCCGGCCAAGGCCGTCATTGAATGGAAGGACGGCAAGTGGGTTGGTGATGTGCCTGATGGAGGCTGGCCACCGATTGCCACCGGTAAAGGTCGCTATCCGTTCATCATGTCCAAGAATGGTTTCGGGCAGATATTCGGTCCGGGACGTCAGGACGGACCGTTCTCCGAACATTACGAACCGGTGGAAACACCAGTTGATTCGAATATGTTCTCCAAGCAGCTCAGCAGTCCTGTTTACAAGTCCGTGAACAGTGATATGGACAAGCTTGCACAACCCAATAGTCCCGACTATCCCATTGTTCTGACGACTTATAGTCTGACAGAGCACTGGTGCGGCGGTGGTGAAACAAGAAACGTTCCCAACCTGCTGGAAACCGAGCCTCAACTCTATGTCGAGATGAGCCCGGAACTGGCTCAGGAAAAAGGTATCGTCAATGGTGATGGTGTGATCGTCGAGAGTATCCGCGGACGGGTCGAGGCCATAGCCATGGTCACGGTTCGCATGCGTCCTCTCAAGGTCCATGGTCGAATTGTTCACGAAATCGGCATGCCGTTCTGCTTCGGCTGGACAACGCCAGGGACGGGTGATGCCACCAACAGGCTGACGCCTTCGGTTGGTGATCCCAATACAACCATCCCTGAGTACAAGGCCTGCTGTGTGAATATTCGTAAGGCAGACAAGCTCACTGAGCTGGCAACCTAACGAAAAAGGAGACCGTCATGACTAAGACGTTTTTGATAGATACCTCCCGTTGCACAGCGTGCCGCGGATGTCAGATAGCCTGCAAGGAATGGCACGAACTGCCAGCCAATAAAACCACCCAGTATCACTGGGGCAGTCATCAGAATCCGCCGGACCTGAATCCGTTCAACTATAAACTCGTCCGTTTCAGCGAGCACCTGGAAGATGGCGTGGTTCGGTGGAATTTCTTCCCCGAACAATGCCGCCACTGCGAGCTGGCTCCCTGCAAGGAGATGGGCGATCTGTATATTGAAGAGGCCATCACCCAGGACGAATCGACCGGGGCCGTCATCTTCACGGAAAAAACCAAGCAGTTCGACGATGAACAGTTTGAAGAAATTCGTGATGCATGTCCCTATAATGTCCCCAGACGTGATGAAAAAACCAAACTGATGGCCAAGTGCACCATGTGCAATGAAAGGCTTCAGCATGGTATGGTTCCGGCCTGTGTCAAGGTATGTCCGACCGGCACCATGCAATTTGGTGAACGCGAGGATATGCTCAAACTGGCGGAAGAGCGCCTTGCCATAGTTAAGAAGAAATGGCCCAAGGCAATGTTGGCAGACCCGGATGATGTCAATGTGATCTACCTGATCATCGATGACCCGGAGAACTACCATGAGTTCGTGGTCGCCGATGCCCGTCCGGTCGGTCCCATGTCAAAGAAGCAATTCCTGGCAACCCTGGCCAGACCCTTCAAAGCAATGAAGGCATAACACGATAAACGTCTCTCCCTCGGGGATCGGGCCGGAATGGTCGCGGTCCCCGCCGGAGGGATTGGAGCGCTTCATGAAATCTGTATCTGCTCTCAAGGCTGTCGAATCGACATTGATGACCATCAACGGAAGAACTCCTGCATACGTGGAGTTGACTGAGCGTTTTGGTCCTGTGTTCATTTCCTCAGCCCGGCTGCGCGATGAATTGGTGGCGGAAGGCGTGGCCTCTCTAGAAATTGATCCTGTCCGGTTGGCGGCCGGGGTTCCGGTTCTCGTTGGTTCCGATTTTTCACAGTGGACTGATTTGTTGAGTTCCTCTGTCAAACGCCTTCTCCCCGAACTTCTTGAAGTGCTCGAACTCGAAGACGATGCATGTGAAGCTCTTCGCGTCTTTTTCGATGATTCCGATACTCTCTTGGCGCTCGTTCAGGCTCGGACTGAAGGCGATTGGAAACACTTTGAGAACACCTCCGTACAGTTGGAAACCGTATCAGCAACAACCTTGCTGTATATTTCAGAGATTGTTTTCTCTCCTGTCCTTTGTGCTATAGCCGAGACTCTGGGCGAGCGCCTTGAATCCCATTCCTGGGAACATGGTCATTGCCCTGTTTGCGGCTCTTCTCCTTCCATCTCCCAGCTTTCGCCCAAGGAAATCACCGATCTTGATCAATTGGTCGGTGGCGGAGGGAAAAAATATCTTCACTGTTCTCTTTGCGGTCATGACTGGCGCTACAAAAGGAATGCCTGTCCATCCTGCGGAAATGATGACAGTGAATCCCGTGAAGTTTTTTACGCGGATGACACCCGGTTTGAACGGGTGGAGGCGTGCCATAAATGCGGCACCTACTGTCTGAATGTTGATCTGCGTGAATGTGAACCTCTGCCGCATCTCGACGCCATTCAGATGGGGCTTATTCATCTCGATATCTATGCGCAAAAAAAGAAATTGACCCCTTTGGTTTCCACTCTGTGGAATTCCCTGGATTAGCTTATGGAGACGGGAATGCAGACAACCCGGTTGCGGGATGCCGCGCGAAAAGCCGCGTCTCATGACGAGAAAACCCAGCCGCAGCCAGACGGAGTGCGGCTGGCCTGTCCCATGACCCTGCAATGTTACAAGGACGGCCAACTCTCATTCAGAGAGGATATGGTCGCTGTCGAGTCGGATATTCGGCTTCAAATCAATGGGCTGGATCATGCCGTGCTTACCAGAACTCCTGGTGATGATTTGACGCTTATTGCCGGATACCTCTTCTCCTGTTCCATGATCCGGGACGCCGAAGATCTTCTGGATGTCTCCTTTGGATATAGTGGCGCATCCAAGGCACGGGTCACTCTCAAGGCTCCGAGTGTGATCAGGCGGCTTTTCCCGTCACCTCGCCCTGTAGTCTTGGACCCGGAAAGGCTTTTTGATTTCAAGAAGACCTTTGAAAGGCGGCAGAATCTCTACAGGAATACAGGGTCAACCCATGCGGCTGCCCTGTTCAGCATGGATGGAGAGTTGATCGCTTTCGGGGAGGATGTTGGGCGACACAATGCCTTTGACAAGGCTATTGGGCGCGCATTACTTGAGGGCTCGCTGGAGAGAGTTGGTATCGCGATGCTCTCCTCCCGGCTGGCCTTGGAGCTGACAATCAAAGCTTCCAATGCCAATATTCCTATTTTATGTGGGTTTTCTGCGGCGACCAGTTCGGGCATCAATTTTGCCGAGCGCAACAATATTACTTTGGTAGGGCGAATTCGCGAGGACTCTTTCAATGTCTACGCCAATAGCTGGCGGCTCAAGGGCAGCAAAGGGCATCAGTCCGAATAAGACGAATTCCGGATGGAATATGATCGGCCTCGCAAGAGTGGGGTGGGTTCAGGAAGCACAACCATGGCGGTGGTGCTTCCTTTTTTATTGGTGTTTTTCTTCAGGGCGAGCAATGAAGACCGGTCATGACGGTATGGCTTGCTGCCCAGGGGAAGGGACAGGGCGTGTCTGCTTTATTCGTCGTTTGAAATCCGCGATGCCAGGGGCGAAGAGGGTATGCATCAGCATGGCTCCCATAAGTGTTATTATCAGCAGTACGCAACCGTTTGGTTCATCCTGGTAGGTCTCGAAAATGGCAATGACAATAAAATGAATCAGATAGAAAGGGTAGCTGATTTGCCCAAGTACTTTGTCCAGGCGCGAGCGTCGGAATGCACGAAAAATACATGGCATTGTGAAGAGGACCAGCATGGGGAGAAAAAAAGGTTCCAGGTACTCATCAACATCGTTGGCAACGCAGATAAGACCCACAAGGAGTAGGAAGGCGAACGAGTCAAGACCGCTTTGTCTGTCAGGCAGTGATTTGTGAACTCGATAGGCAAGGATGCCTCCGCCGAAAAGCCAGAATTCGAGAGGGAAAAAACGGAGAAAGAATTTCATGCTTACAAAAGGAGACATCACAATCAGTATTTTGGCACATAGACTGGCTGCGATCAAAAGCAGGAGGGTCTTCGTTTTGAATCTCACGAGGATTGGAACCATGGCATAGAAGATAACTTCCAGTGAGAGCGACCACGCTTGAAGGACAGGAGCTAGTCGCCAGAGAGCATGCCTGCTGTATTCGACAAAATGTATGCTCCCATCAGGGAGTCGGACCAGGCTGAAAAGGAGTTCCTGCCCCACAATGAAGAGTGAAGTAAATGACACGAGCAGGAAGCCTGCTGGATCAGTCAGGAACTTTTTGAGTTCCTGAGCACAGTTCATCGGATGTACATCGAGACTGACGATAAGAGCCACGCTGAGTGTCAAAGTGAAAAGGTACATGGGATAAAGTGCCATGAAGCGACTTGCATAAAACGAGCGCGTTGTTTCGTAGGACGTGTCGAGGATTAGCGCCATGTAAAAACCCGAGATAGCGAAAAAAGACAGTACAGCTTCATGACCATCCACTATCGGGAGATCGAAAGTAGGGAAATGAGAGTTGAAGACAGCTATGGCCAGGATTATTCGTATAATGCCCATGGAGTATCTCGTTGTCTGTCCCGCCAAAAGAAGCATCCTGCTGTGGTTGGGGCAGCATCGTGCATGGGCTTTGGGGGATGCTTTGGCATGATGCGGTTTTCGTGAAAAAGAGAATAGGCAGGCAGCAAGAAAGTTTTGCTGCCTGCGAGTTATTCTTTCAAATTATTTCTTAGCCATTAAAGCCCAAGGGCGAGCGCGGTACGGAGTCTGCGGTCATGTAGACTGTCGGTATCGGCTTTCGTTGGTATTGCAAGGCCAGAACTGAGGTATAGGGTTCCTCGCCGCAGAGATATGCCCGTAATTTTTTTTCGTCTCACCTTCCATATACTTCATGAGGGGCTGGTGAACTGCTGTGACTTTGTTTAGGGCACTGATGATTTTGACATCCCAAACTTCGTGGTAGCGTTCCAGGTCATCCGGACGGAGAGCTTTTCGACAGTTGGGACAATTGCATTCCAGAGGGATGATCTCTTCCAGGTTGAAAAGACCATAATCGTCACATATCTCTTCACCTTCGTGGATATCCCTGAGAGCTATTTCAAATCCGTACCCGGTACTGATGGTATTGCAGTCACATTTATGATTGACGAATTTGGCATGATCCCAACTCAGGATGCGTATTCCTTTTTCATCAATATAGGAAAATTTGTCCGCGATGGTTTTATGGTCATCATCCAGCTCATTGAAATCTTTTTCCGAGAGCTCTATTTCGAGTTGATCTTTGACATAAACTATGGTGCCACGGGGGATGTCGGCAGTGGCAAAAACGCCGTAACCGATGGATGCATTGACAAATCGTACTTCTGTTTTCGGATGAATCATGGTGAAAATCTCTTCGTTTGGGTGGATGTATGAGAAGAGGCTACCAGTCGTCGTCGCTCTGGTAATCCATTTCGTCTTCAAGTTTGTAGTTGCGAATCTTGATGCGGTATTCATCTTCACTTTCCGTGATAATGCCCTGTGCGGTCACCCAGCGGTCTATGTGATCTATCAATTGTTCGCCATTCTCATTGTTTTCGACAAGAAATTCCTCTTCACCATCCACCAGAATGACGATTCCGGAGACGGCATCGTCGTCCCAGTCCAAAGGCAGGACTTGTCCATACAAAGAATCTTCATATATCTCCAAGGCCATAATTTACCTCCTTTTTCTTACTGATATTGCAGATCACTCTCTTGAGATTCAAGAATGAGGCGATAGACGATGCCCCCATCCGATGGGACAAAGTGTTTATGGAAACGATTTTCGAGTTGAAATTCATTTGCCTCATAGAAAAGTCGGGCGTTTTCGTAGGCGCGAGATGCTCCGGTCTCCAGGAATATCCGCTTGCCGGTGCCTGCCGTTACCTGTCGCTTCATCTCGGAGATGAGGGCTGAACCGATCCCAAGGCGTTGAAATTCAGGGTCAACAGCAATCCCATATAGTTCATACGTCTCGGTCCAATGTGGAATACGGCCGTAGCAAATGAACCCCACCGTTTTTTCCGTGCCGGATTCGTTGACAGTCGCCTGAAGGAACGTGTGCGTTTCAGAACCATCTCCATATGCACTGTCCCAAGCCATGTCTTCGGCAGACATCATGGCGTCGGATGAGAAAAGGCCACTTGCCGCCGCCATGTTCAAGATGTTTTCGACATCTGCGGGTGCGACACCGGAAATGATGTGAATTTCACGAACGTCACATGGGCGGATTTCTTCATTGATGATCATGTCCATTGTTAGCTCCGAGTTGCTTCTACCGTCTGTTTGCAGGACGGTATGAAGGCAATGACCCTGTTGCTGAGAACCCTGTCTTTCATGATGGGCCGTTCATGAGGAAGGGAGCAGACGGCGCAGGCCCGGCATGGGAGCGTCGGGGGATTCCATGCCGTTCCCTTGAATACCGAGCCTGTGCTGTCGTGTAACAAAGCCCCGGAAACATTCCGGGTGCCCTGAAAAGAGTGCGAGAATTGTCTGTTTATAAACTCAGCAGATGCGTGCATCTGCGAGGGATTGAGTACTTTGAACCGTTGACCAGGAGTGTGCATCTGGGCGCAGTGCGATCTGCGGTGCTCAAACACCAGATGAAGACAGAGCACCAGGAACAAAGTCGCACAGGGACAAAAATAATCTGGGAAGAATGACATGTTTAGTCTTCTCCTTTTTCAAGGAGTGTGAAACTTTCAAGTTGAATAGTTTCCAATAGCCCGGATTTTTTTATTATCCCCGTGAAGATGGCTTCTGATTGCGCCAAGGATTTCAGTGCAGGAAAACTTGTCAAATTCACAATTCGAACTTCTCGTTCACCAGGGCATGCCACATGGACTCCGGTCACCTTGAAGTGATCATCCCACTGTTCCGGGACTATCACTCCACGGATAACTCCCTTGTGACTTTGTTTGGTGCTTGTTGAGTGTGCCATTTTGTTTCCATCCCCAAAAAAGGGTGACTTCTCTTAAGCAGAGGCTGTGCCAACATAGATTTGCTTGAAATGTATGGATTATTTTAGAAACAAAAGCACAAAACAAGAACTCTCAGTTCTCTCAAAATGGAGGGGAAGGAGGAGGAAAAGACTTTTTCGAGCTGGAAAGGGAGTGATCTTTAAGAGTGTCTTTTGTAGAAAATCTTTATTTACAAGATGTTACATTCAAATAGGAATTCTGAGTTCCTGTTTTGTTGCTTGAGAGACTTCTCAGTTCTTGTTTTTGAAATCAGCCCGATAAAGAGAATGCCGATTCATGAGTTTATTTAACTGCCGAGTTGTCACTCCTGCCCTCTGTGCGGCGTCTTTCATGATGCCATTACATTGTTCCAGCAGGCTTGTGAGATATTGTTTTTCGAATTTATCCACAGTAATCTGTCTCGCCATTTTGAGCGGAAGGTCTGTTTTGACGGGTGAGGTGACCACTTCGCCTTGGGTATCAAGAAGGTCGGGAGGGAAGCTTTCGGGATGGAGGATTTCACCTGTTTCGAGAATACAGGCCCGTTCGATGACATTTTCCAACTCTCGGACATTGCCCGGCCAGTCATACTCCAAGAGAGTGTCGAGTACATGGGGATGCATCCCCTTCAATTCCGTGTTGAGTTGCCCATTGAATTGCCTGATAAAATATTCTGAAAGTCTTGGGATATCTTCTCGGCGTTCCCGCAAAGACGGGATACGGATTGGGAAAACATTCAGTCTGTAAAAGAGGTCACGGCGAAATTTGCCATCTTCACAAAGTTTTCCCATGTCTTCGTTGGTCGCAGCGATAATGCGGACATCCACGGGAATATCATGCTCGCCACCGACACGCTGAATCCGCCTTTCCTGGATGACATTGAGCAGTTTAACTTGCACAGATTGGCTGACAGTTCCTATCTCATCAAGAAAAATGGTGCCGCCTTGAGCCAGTTCAAATTTTCCGAGTTTGCGGCGAACGGCCCCGGTAAAGGCACCTTTTTCGTGGCCGAAAAGCTCACTTTCAACGAGTGTGTCCGGGATTGCCCCGCAGTGAATGCTGATGAATGGTTTCTCTTTACGATTGCTATGGGCGTGAAGGAGTTTGGCTATAAGGCTTTTCCCTGTGCCTGTTTCTCCTGTGAGAAGAACAGTGGTCCGGGTGCCTGCCACCTGTCTGATTTTGACAAAGACAGCGCGCATGGCTTTGCTGTTGGTATCCACATAATCGAGGAAATCTTCATTCCAAAATTGATCTCGCAAATAATCCAGTTCTGATTGGAGGACATCGGATTCCCGGACTTTTTTAACAACCAGTCCCAGTTCCTCTTTCTCTATGGGGTGCGTCAGGTAATCAAACGCCCCGGCGTTGACTGCGTCCACGGCAAATCCGGTTTGCTCTTCATCTGCCATGACTACAATGGCTGCCGACGGGTAGTGCGTCCAGAAGCTTTCAAGCGCCTTGTTGATGGATTTATTCGACTCAAGCAGGGACTCCACATCGACGAATACTGTATCGACTTCCCTATCCGGGGGCTGCTCTCCGGATTCAGTTGCTGTTTCCGTGTGGATTTTTGTATCCTGAAAGAGCAGGCTGCCAATTTCTTCGGAACGATTTCCATCGCGCGTGATGACAAGCATTTTTCTCATGTTTGCACGCCTCCTGAAATCCTTTTACTGCCATTGGGACAAACCGACAATGGAAATGTGGAGACTTTGCAGCCGGTTCTTGTTTAAAAAAAAGGGCCTCCGAAATCCTCGGAAGCCCTTTTTTGTGTCTTGATGTGATCTGCTACAGAAACAGGTAGACCGCAGCCAGACCTGTGAGAGACATGGTGATAGTATAAGGCAATGCCAATGTAACCATTCTGCCGTACGAAAGGCGGATAACCGGAGCCAGTGCACTGGTCAGCAGAAAGAGGAATGCTGCCTGACCATTGGGAGTTGCCACAGAGGGAATATTCGTCCCTGTGTTAATGGCAACGGCCAGTTTGTCGAAATGCTCCATTGTCTCTTTGACCTGTGTTGCGACATTGGCAGGCAGAGTTGCGAGCACGTCGGCACGGGCAACGTGGGCGTTGGTCAATTTATCCATCAGCTCCTGTCCGGTCATGCCGATGCCAGGGATGGCGTTCAGCACATGGACAAAGTGCAGTTTGGTTTCGGATATGTAGACTGTGGCTACGAAGACGTTATCCGAAATTGAGGAGAGCAGGCCGTTGGCAGCATAATAGGCGACAAGCTGAGTTTGTCCTTTGAGTCTGAGAACGTGGTCGATGATCGGTGTGAAGAGTTCCTGGGAGTGGATGACCGCCACGATGGAGAAAAAGACCACCAGGAGCGCTGTAAAAGGCAACGCTTCTTCAAAGGCATGTCCAAGCTGGTGCTCTTCCACAATACCGGTAAACGAAGTCAGCAGGACAATGACGGAAAGTCCGATGAGACCAACTGCTGCGAGGTGAAAGGCGAGTGCGGTCACAAGCCAGATTCCGGTAAGCGCTTGAATGACCAGTTTCAATCGTCCGCGATCACCTTGCTTCTCTTCCATTTCAACAGCGGTTTCCAGAAGAAACGACCTGATGTTGCCAGGTAATTGGGCTCCGTAGCCAAAAATGTGGAAATGCTCAACCGCCAGGCAGGTGAGCAGGCCGACACCGAGTACAGGCATGGTGACCGGCATGGCATGCAGGAAGAAGGGGATGAAATGCCACCCCATTTCTTCTCCAACCAGCAGGTTTTGTGGCTCTCCAACCAGTGTACACACGCCACCCAGTGCCGTTCCGACAGCGCCATGCATCATCAGATTGCGAAGAAAACCACGGAATTGGTACAGTTCCTCTTTACTCGTATCAACAACTAAACCATCCGAGCTCAGATCGTGGTCATCGGTGTGACTTTTTCCGGAGGCAAAGCGGTGATATACATTGTAGAAGCCATAAGCCACAGCGATGATAACGGCTGTGACGGTCAGGGCATCAAGGAAAGCCGAGAGCACCGCACCCGCAAGACAGAACATCAGTGCAATGGCTTTTTTCGATTTTGTCCGAACCAGGATGCGTGTAAAGGTGAATTGCAGAAAGTCCTTCATGAAGTAGATACCTGCCACCATGAAGATAAGCAGGAGAATAACCTCAAAGTTCTTCTGGGCTTCTTCATAGACTGCATTCGCGGAGGTCATCCCCATGATGACAGCTTCGATGGCCAAGAGTCCGCCCGCTGGCAAGGGATAGCACTTGAGCGCCATTGCCAGGGTAAAGATGAATTCTGCGATCAACGCCCACCCGGCCACGAATGGTCCGGCCGTTACGATCAGGATGGGGTTGAGGATGAGAAAGCTTACGATGACAAGCTTGTACCATCCCGGAGCGTGCCCGAGAAAAGTTTGGGCAAAGGTTTTAGCAAGTGGTGTCTTCATTCCGATCTCCTTGAACAGAGCAAAAACGCCTCAATCGTCACGGGGGACATACTTGGTCACCCGTTTCGAGGCGCTTGTTTCCTGGTAATGCTGTATGGTTGAATGTTTATCGAAGTGGCCGGAGGCCTTATTCCCTGAAAATAAACGCCGGGGATATCCCCGGCGCTCATTTTGTTTAATAAAACATCATCAGCGCTGTGATCATGACTACCATGTAAATGACCGTCATACCAGCGCCACTGCGGACGTAGTCAATGGTCCGGTACCCTCCTGGGCGCATGATCAATGCGTTGACCTGGTGAGTGGGCAGTACAAACGTATTCGAAGCTGCCACAGCGACCGTCAGGGCCGCTACACGAGGATCAACACCTGCGTTGAGAGCCATGTTCATTGACAGTGGAACCAGCAGGACGGTGGCACCGACATTGGAAGCCACCAAAGTGAAGAAGGATGTCAGGATACCGATGACTGTGAGCAGGACGACTGCGGATGGTGTGCCAAGTGCAGCCATGATGGTGTCGGCTATATACTTTGCCGCGCCGGTATTCTCAAAGGCCATACCCAGAGGAATGAGTCCTCCAAGCAGGAAAACAGTCATCCAGTCAACTGACTGGTAAGCTTCATCAATGGTCAGGACTTTTGTCAGAACCATACCCAAGGCTCCTGTGAGGAGTGCGATGGAGAGCTGAACATGGAAGCCCAGAATCATGACAAGGGAAACAGCCAGCCACATCAAGGCTACTTTTGCCTTATCCGTTCGTAACAGTTCCCCTTTGACGCCTTCGGTAAAGACGAGGTCGGGCAAGCCTTTGAGCATGTGAAAGACTTCCCAACGTCCATGCAGGAGCAGGGCGTCACCCGACTCAAGTATGATATCACTCAGCCCACTGATAAAAATCTTGTCTCCACGGAAAATAGCCAATGGCGAAACCTGGAAACGTTCCCTGATGCGCATATCGGCAAATGTGGTTCCCATGAATTCGGACCGAGGGGTGACAAGACCTTCCATGATACCCGCATTGTTCGGAGACAATTCCTCGGCAAAGGTGGAGAGTTCAACTTGCAATGTCCAGTTCAGGTCATCAGCCATGTGTTCGACAAATTCCTGCGGACCAACGACAACGAGGTGGTCGCCGGGGCGAACCTCTTCCTGTGGTGTCGGGGCAAAGATGTGCGTCTTGCCTCCGTCTCGGGCAATGGCGACCAATGTGCAGAAATAGATGGGGCGAAGATCCAGGGATTTCAATGACTGATCTGATTCCCAGTCCTCCGGCACATGCAGCTCGAAAAGAGAGCCGACATTATTGTAGGTGTTAGAAAGAACGGTCGACATGGGGCCGGAGTTCTCTTCATCAGCCCTGGTAGGCAAAATGAATCTGCCGAAAAGGATGAAGTAGACAAGGGCCGCTGCTATCAGCAACAGCCCAACGGGGGTGACGCTGAATAGCCCGAATGATTCATATTTGGTGCCACCTACAACCATCAGGTCATTGAGAAGAATCAAAGGGCTGGAACCGACAAGGGTCAAACAGCCTCCGATGATGGCGCAGAAACCCATGGGCATGAGCAGGCGACCCACGGGGACTCCTGTCTGGTTGCCGATCCGTTTTGCAGCGGGCAAAAAGAGTGCTGCTGCGCCAATATTCTGCATGAAGCCGGATATGAAAGCCACGGTTCCTGATATGAGAGTCATAATGCGCGATTCGCTTTTTCCGGCGAAGCGCAAAATTATTCGGGCCATGGAATTCATGACGCCAGTCTTGTCCAGACCGGCGCCAATGATGATAACTGCTATGATGGAAACAACGGCATTACTGCTCAGTCCGCTGATGGCTTGTTGAGGGGTTACCAGGCCAAGAAGAGGAAGAAGTACCATCATGATGATACCGACTACGTCGACTCGAACCCATTCGAAGATGAAAAGAAGTACAGCAAAAGCGAGTACGGCCATAACCGTAATGATCTCAGGGGTCATGTGAAGTCCTTGGGAATCGTGAAATTCAATCGTTGCGGGTTACGTGCTATTTTGCCCGCAATGTTGCCCGGGTGTATACGGGGATAGTCGTCTTGTTTTTGCATATGACAACGGAATCATCCATTACGTATCTGAATTGAGGGTCAGTCTTGTGCATTTGGCTGACGACGGAATCCTCGTCTCCCTGGCGGACTTCATGCTCAAAGGCGAGGCCTGCATTGGATGCCATTGTCGAAAAATTCGCGATGTTGCGTTCCGCCTGGGCGCGGAATCCGGCAAAGTCGCGACCGGTTTCATCGAGGTTGAGGGCGACCAGTGAAGTACGGGTTTTCTTGGCCATGGTGATAGCATAGTCTGCGATTCCTTGTGAAAAGGAGTTTCCTTTGCAGACAATGAGTATCTTGCATTGTTCTTGTTCACACTGACAGGGGTCTTGCATGGGGGGGATGTCGGTAGCAGCCGCTTCACGGGTGCGTGAAAATCTCTTGAAAAAAGCCTTCATCGAAGATCCTCCGGATGTTTCCATAAGGTGGTGTTCACGACAGACTACCCATGCGCCAACGTGACAGGTGTTGCAGTTTGTGTCGGCCATGGTTTTATAATGCCTGTCCACTAAACTTTTCATACTCTTGAAGAGAGCCATGTTTCACTCCTTGTCTAACGTTTCGAGGGTACGGATCTGCCTCTCAATCGCTTGGATAAGATCAAAACACATGCCAAAATTATTTTTCTGTATAACTAGCTGATATTACTCATTAAGAGTTTTTTTGCCACTTTTCCTGGAATTTAATGCGATGCAACTTGCAACGATTCTATTTAGAAAAAAAGTTACATTGCTTGGTAAGAGGGCGTTTATGGGAAAAATGTATGATTCATAATGCAACGTTTTTTGGTCCAAAACCAAAAGGGTTCATCCTGACTCTGAGTCCGAGCTGAAAAAAAGTTTATAGGGCTTATATTGGTAACCAGAATAACAGGCAGTAAAAATTGCATTATCAGGTGGTTGTGTGCGTTTTTTCACAAATGTTACCCCTTCTGAGGAACTCTTTTGCCAATGGTTGGGCCAAAGTGAACCTGTTGTTGCGAATTGCAATCTTAACAAGCCTTTTACTGCATGATATATAATGATTATAGACATGTGCGATTTTTTACGGCATGCCTGGACTCTGGTCCCTCATCTTTGAATGTGACGACAACGGGAGGATTACGCCCATGAGTTGGTTTGGAATAGGGAAAAAAACAGTGCCCGAAACGGTGACTCCTGAATCGGTTGCAACACCGACACCTCCCCCCTCTTTCCCGGTTTCGTCACACCATAGGGAACTCCGTGACAGAATCGAATCAGCGGGATTGCCAGACGAGATTCTCGACGCTGCCCGATCCGAATTTGAACGTGCTGACAGCATTGATCCCTCTTCGCCGGAATATGCCATCGGTTTGAATTATCTTGATTTTATTCTTTCCCTCCCCTGGAAAGAACGGACCAAGGATGATCTCGATATTCATCGGGCTGATGAAGTCCTGAATGCACGGCATTTTGGGTTACGGCAAGTCAAGGATCGGATTTTGGAATTTCTCGCGGTAAAAAACCTTCGAGGCCGCTATTCCCCACGTATTCTGCTGGTTGATGACGAAGCCATCGCACGGGAAAATCTGTCAATCGTCTTTGAAATGGACGGGTTTGATGTTGTTGCCGTTGGCAACGGTCTTGAGGCAGTGGCTGCCATGGAAGAGGAGCCTGCCGATGTCGTGGTATCTGATTTGAAAATGGACGGCATGGATGGGATGGAACTCTTGCAGGTCCTCAGGCAACGGTGGCCTGATACCAAAGTTGTCATGTTGACAGGGTATGCAACAGTCAAGTCGGCTGTCGAAGCCATGCAACAAGGGGCGGATCAGTACCTTGGCAAACCTGTCAATCTGACAAAACTTCGAAAATATGTGGCCGATCTGTATGAACAGAGTCTTCGTGTCGAACACTTGCGCGGTCCTGTGCTGTGTTTCTCCGGGCCTCCCGGAATGGGCAAGACCTCCATTGGGAAGGGGATAGCCGAAGCTCTGGGGAGAAAGTTCATTCGACTTTCTCTTGCTGGGTTGCATGATGAAGCTGAATTGCGCGGTCATCGGCGGACCTATGTGGGGGCCATGCCCGGTCGTATCTTGCAGGGAATTCAGAAAGCCGGGTCCATGAACCCCGTTATCATGCTGGATGAGGTGGATAAGGCGGTTCAGAATTTTCAGGGCGATGCCACGTCTGTCTTATTGGAGATGCTTGATCCCGAACAGAACAATGCCTTTGTGGATCATTATCTTGGTCTTCCCTTTGATCTTTCGGGAGCCTTGTTTCTTTGCACGGCAAATGCCGTTGAGAGGCTTCCTGCCCCGCTTCTGGATCGGCTTGAGGTCATCCATTTCCCAAGTTACACTCGGCAGGAAAAACTCCATATAGCCACACAGCATTTGGTACCCGAGCAACTGCGGATGCATGGTCTGGATGAGCGCTTGGTATCCTTGACCCCGGAAGCTGTTGCCCAAATCATACGGGAATACACACGCGAGGCCGGACTGCGTGGCTTACGGATGCAGGTGGCGTCGCTGTGCCGAAAACTGGCCAAGGAAGTTCTGGCGGATGGGGACGGGCCAAGAGTTGTGGGGCCGGAAAGAGTGCTTTTTCTTTTGGGACCACCTCCCTTTGCAACGACGGAAGCACAGGGGGCTCCGAAGGTCGGCTTGGCGACAAGTCTGGTCTGGACTGAAAATGGTGGTGAGATCATTTTTGTGGAAGCCGCACGAATGCGTGGCAACAAGCACCTTCTGCTTACGGGATCTTTGGGAGAAGTCCTGCGGGAATCCGCGCATACCGCCTTGAGCTATATCCGCAGCCATGCGGACGAGTTTAGCATAGCGCAGGATTTCTTTGAGAGCAGCGACATTCATGTCCATATTCCCGCCGGTGCCATTTCCAAGGAAGGCCCATCGGCCGGTGTTTCCATTGCTCTGGCGTTGTTGTCTTTGCTGACAGGGCGACCTGTGCGCCAGGATGTGGCCCTGACAGGCGAGTTGTCACTTCTTGGCGACGTTTTGCCGGTCGGTGGAGTTCGGGAAAAGCTGATGGCCGCTCAACAGGCGGGAATCGCAATGGTCATTTTGCCCAAGGGGTGTGAACGACGTTTGGAGACTATTGAGGAAGAAGTGCTGCATGAGCTTGACATTCGCCTTGTCTCAACGATGGACGAAGCTGCGGCGTTAGCTCTGTGCGATCCTCCTAGGTCAAATGATATTTCTTAATTTTTCGCCACAGGGAAACCCTGTCTATGCCAAGGATTCGTGCTGCTTGTGTCTTGTTCCCACTTGAGGCGGTCAGGACTTTTCTGATGTGTGCCTTTTCCACGTCTTCCAGTGAAGGGAGAGGGGCTTCGGCTGGCATGTTCCCTACTTCAACGGGAAGCAGGTCCGGGGTGAAGGATGGTCCCTGTCCCAGAGCCAGTGCTCGCTGGACGATATTTTCCAGCTCACGCGCATTGCCGGGAAACGGGTATCGCATCAGGATGTCCAGTGTATCTTGCGAGATGGAGTTGATGGTCTGTTCCGCGTGGCGGTGCTTTTCCAAAAAATGTCCCATAAGAATCGGAATGTCCTCGCGGTGCTCCCGTAAGGGAGGAGCCTGGACAGTAACCACATTGAGTCGATAGTAGAGATCCTGCCTGAATTCTCCCTGCTTGACCAACTCGCGCAAGTCACAGTTTGTCGCCGCAACGACTCGGATGTCCACGGGTATTTCCCGCGTGCCGCCGACTCGCAGGAAGGTTCGCTCTTGAAGTACCCGCAGGAGCTTGACCTGCATGTTCAGCGGCAGTTCTCCTATTTCATCAAAGAAGACCGTGCCGCCGTCAGCGACTTCCAGGATACCTTTTTGCCCCCGGTTAGCCCCTGTGAACGCTTCCTTTTCATGGCCGAATAATTCCTTGTCCATCAGTTCCGCGGTGAAGGTCCCGCAGTTGATAGCCATGAAACGTTCCTCTGAGCGTTGGCTGAGTTGGTGGATGCCTTGGGCGACCAGTTCCTTGCCTGTCCCGGTTTCTCCCTGGATCAGTACGTTGCAGTTCATCTGGGCCAACTGCTTTACAGTATTCTTGAGTTGAGTGAAGACATCACTTTGTCCGACAAGGGGGAAATCACTCTTGCCCTGTGCGATGATCTTTCGAAGTCTGAGGACCTCTACGGACAGGGCATGTTGTTCCAATGCCCGCTCGACTTGAAGACGAAGTTCATCGAGTTTCAGTGGCTTGGCGATATACGAATGGGCACCCTTCTGCATTGCCTTGACAGCATTGGCCACAGTCGCATGTCCCGTGACAACGATGACCATGGTCGAAGGGTGTTGGGCACGGGTGTGCTCCAACATTTGAATACCATCCATGCCGGGAAGCATCAGGTCGGTGATGACGAGGTCGTATTCCCGTTTTTCCAATTGTCGCAGGCCCTCTTCGGCAGAGACCAGTGCGGTGACTGTATGTCCCGCATTGGTCAGGACATGAGTCAGGTTTTCGCGTGCGATCTGTTCGTCTTCGACGACCAGAATGGATGCAGCTGTCATGCTGAAACCTCCTGTGAAAGCGGGAGTCTGATATAAAAGGTGGTTCCTTCGCCCGGAGTGCTCTCGGCGCGGATGGTTCCCCTGTGTTTTTCAATGATGCCATAGACGATGTAGAGGCCGAGTCCGGTTCCCTGTCCTACTTCCTTGGTCGAGAAGAATGGGTCGAAGATGCGTTGCAGTGTGTCTGCCGACATGCCTTCACCCGTGTCGGATATGGAAATGACCTCGAATCCGTCTTCCTGCCCCATCCGTATATCAATGGAGCCTTCCTCGAGGCCAATGGCCTGGATGGCGTTGATGATCAGGTTGATGAACGCCTCCTGAAGCCGTTGTCGGTCCAGTGGCAGCGTGAGGTCTTCGGGCACACTTATGTTGAGCGCTATGCGTGGTCCGAGTTGGCTGGAGACAAGACGGGCTGCGCTCTCCAGGATCGATTTGAGTTGACAGGGGGCGGGGGAAAAGTCCTTGTGACGGGAGAATTCGAGTAACCCTTTGACTATGTCTCTGGCCCGGAGTGTTTCCTGATTGATATTTTGCATCATCTTGTCGGCGAATTCACTCTGTCCCGCAGTTTCTTCAGCCAGAATCTGTGCCGAAGTCGAAATATTATTGAGCGGGTTGTTCAACTGGTGTGCTATCCCCGAAGCAAGGGTTCCGATGGAAGAGAGTTTTTGGGCCTGAACCAGTTGCAGCTGCCGTTTCTTGAGTTCTTCAACCATGGAATTCAGCGCGACGAAGACCTGTTGGATTTCATCATCGGTGTTTTTCACTTCAAGGGGAACAAAAGTCCCCTGAGCTATCTTGCGTGTCGCTTCCTGTACTTCTCGCAAGGGGCGCAGGATGCTTTTTATGATGAAGACGACAATCGCGCAGACCACCAGGGCAACTATCGCCATGGAAGTGATCAGGGTCATACGAAGCTTTTCATTGATGACAAGAATGCTTTCGCGTTCAAATTCAGCAATGGCACGAGAGTGTTCCACAAGGCTCTGCCCGGTTTCCCGGAGGTTCTGGGCCTTGGGCGAGTCTCCTGTCTTATTGGGTGACGCCGCATTGAACTGGGCAAGCAGGTCGCCATATCGCTGCAATCCTTGCTTGAGGGCGGCTCCATGCTCTCCGCTTCTAGGCTTGGCAAGTTCGACGGACAGGACTTCAAGGGCTGCTGTTGCTTGTTCCAGGTACTTTGGGCCGATGGAAAAAAGAGCCGTGTTCTGGTAGAGGAAAAAGTTTTTTTCTTCACGGCGAATTTCCAGAATCAGGTTGCGGAGGTCGTCCGCGCGTTCGACCAGTAGAACTTCCTGCTGCAGTTGATTGATATTGGAAAGGGACAGCAAGGCTATTCCCCCAAAAGCGAGAGAAAAAATTGCAATTCCAAATATGATGGTTTGTCTGAGATTCGGTTTGACCATGGGCGACCTCTCCCCTTTGATTTCGGGAAGGCACGAACCTATGCTTCACAGAGAAAAAAGGCAAGGAAGTGGATTATCATCGCTCCTGTCTCGTCCCGTTCTTCTCATGGTCAGGTGTGAAGATTGGAGAGAGTGTCCGCTCAATGAGGCCCATGGCTGGATACGGTCACCTGCTTCGATAGGAGAGCATGGGGTGTTGTGACCGTATCCAGTTCATGAGGGGGAGCCGGGATGAACCCCTCAATGGGGCGGGTCACCCTTCGGTGAACGCGGGAGTCTGGTCGGCAAACCTGTTGTCACTGCGATGTGTCTTCGCATTGCCGGATTTGCCTTCAAACCATCCTATGCGCCTTGCGGGCCATACGTCGAAGTCGGGAACGTATGGCTTGATATCGATGACCGGGGTTTCATCCAGCACGTCGACATTCTCTACCAGCAGCGCTCCGTTGCGAACTTCCAGTAATGTCATGACAGACAGCCCTAACGGGTTTGGCCGCTTGGGTGAACGGGTCGCAAAGATACCGTGTGTGTCAGTGTCAAGAAATGGTGTGACTGTCAGGTCGTACCCGGAAACCCTGTGCAGGTGGTAGAGAACGATGATGTGTGAAAAATCTTCAAGATCGACAAGGCCTTCCCGAAATTTTTTATGGATGGCAATGGAGCCGAACATGCCGTGCGCTCCAGAAGGCTGAATAGGCATGTCACTGAGGTCTGTGTGCATTGTTCTGAAATGTCCGATCGGAGTATATGCAATAGTCATATTATCTCTCTGTGTATAAGGATTGCTTTGTTTTTTAAAAGCAGGAATCGTGCCCCAATAAAAAAATCTTTAAATACAGGTCTTTGGGTTTGTAGAGAACTGTCTGATAATACAAAGATGTAGTGTGTAGCTTGTTGTAGGTTACACTATTGTATCTTCAAAGCAAGAGTGAAGCATAAGATCACTAATCGGTTTCTTTTCGTGATAAACTATAGTAAAAATGTATGTGAAATTTAAAATAGTGCATTGGTTCTGTTTCATACTCGTTCAGTCTAGATAGCGTTGTCACGCTTTCTGGTGTATTCGTGACAATAAATATAGACTTTACAACATTTTTTTTGTGTGCATAATGCCTCAAGGAAGGAATGCTATGAGAGAGTCTTTGCAGGTTGAGAAATTTGAAAAAATGAGTGACGGGCAGCTTCTGGCCTTGCGGAACTGTCTTGATACAGTCATTTCCGCAAGGGATGGGCTGGTGGGTCAACCCGATTTCACAATGGCATCCGGCTCGCAAGCCTGTCGTTTTTTTACCGTGCCGGACGGTGTGCGACGGCTGGATAAACATCAGGTTGAACAGCTGACCAGAGCTTTTGAAGAATGGGTTGGTGAATCTCGTGATGCCCGTACCCTCAGGTCAAGAGAACGTGTTTTTATAACATTTCTTGTTCTTCGGTACACAGGAGCGCGATTGGGCGAGGTCCAGTCTTTGGACGAGACTCGAGATATAGATTTTCAGCACTGTTTTGTCCGCCTTCCTCTGGGGACTGGTGTGCATGGGAAAAGTGGGGTGCGGGAAGTCCCCATTCCAGCGGAAGTCATGGCTCGGATCAGTGAATGGTGTGAGCGAAATGCGAGTGCCAAGTCCAACCGGAACTCCCGTGAGACCCTGTTCCATTTCGATCAGGGATTCTTGCGCCGTAAATTTCACGAACAGGAAAAGCGGTCAGGGCTGCCCCGCGAATTATTGAATCCGAGCGGTTTGCGGAATTCCCGCGCCATTGAATTGATGCAGGGCGGTATGCCAATGCGTGCAGTACAAGCTTTGCTCGGGTATTCCAAATCGGATTTTATTTCATCATTTGTCACTCTTGCTGACAATGACTTGAAATGTGTTGTTCAGCATTATTGCAAAAAGGAATTCGGAATGGAAACAAGTGCCAGAAATACATTCAAGGGACAGGTTGTTCGCGTTCTGGCCAATCCTGTAATGTGCGAGATCGTCCTGCGCACAGAATCGGGGTATGAGGTCGCGGCCACGGTGACTAACCAGAGCCGGGAGAAGCTTGGACTTGAAGAAGGCCGACCTGCTTCTGCCTTGATCAAAGCGACATGGGTGATCCTTGAAAAAGGTGATACGAAGCCAGAGACCAGCGCCCGGAATGCTTTCCCCGGAACCATCACCAAGGTGACCAGTGATGGTATCACTGCGGAGGTGGACGGCAGTCTGGACGATGGCACCCCCGTGTGTGCTCTGGTCACCGCAGGCAGTTTCGAAAAACTCGGTATCGGTGAAGGTGATCGGTTCATTTTCATGTTCAAGGCTATGTCTGTCATTATCAGCTAATCGTATGGTCTGGTCCTGTCGAGCTTGATACTGTCTTAATCATTTGGGAAAAATATGAATATTGTATGGATTGATCTGACGGATTCGGCTTTTTCCGGCCCCTTACTTCTGACTCTCAAAGTGGCCGGGTTGGCGACGATTTGGTCATTGATTCTGGGAGTGGCAGCAGCGTACGCCCTGTCTCGTTGGCGTTTTTTCGGGCGTGATTTTGCGGATGCTGTCTTTACCTTGCCCATGGTCATGCCGCCGACCGTGCTCGGGTATTACCTGCTGGTGCTCATTGGTCGCAGGGGTGTCTTGGGTGAATGGCTTCAGGCGAATTTCGGCATCAGTCTCATGTTTACCTGGCAGGGAGCAGTCATCGCGGCCACGGTGGTTGCCTTTCCGCTGGTGTTCAAATCGGCGCGCGCAGCCCTGGAAGGCGTGGGGAAGCAGTACGAAAACGCCGCGCGCACCTTGGGCCAGGGGGAACTCTCGGTATTCCTCCGGGTTTCGTTGCCTCTGGCCTTTCGCGGCGTGCTGTCCGGCGGTATGCTCGCTTTTGCCCGTGCCATGGGCGAGTTCGGTGCCACCCTTATGGTGGCGGGAAATCTTCCAGGTAAGACCCAGACACTCTCTCTCGCTGTCTACTCTGCCGTTCAAGCCGGAAATGATGGGCTGGCGAACACATTGGTTTTGATTATCAGTGTGGTCTGCGTACTCATCCTCATGGCTACCAGTAAACTCTTGCAACCTCGTTTTTAACCACCATTCAAGGAGTTCCCAATGAAACGTTGTCATGTCTTTGTCTTGTGCCTGTTCTCGCTGACTCTTGTTTTCGGAAGTTCTCAGGCTGCTCAGGCTCAGGAGTTGATTGTGTCGGCTGCGGCCAGTCTTACCGATGCCTTCAGCGATATTGAACCAGCTTTTGAAAAAGCGCACCCTGGTGTTGATGTCATCATGAATTTTGCTTCATCCGGGGCTTTGTTTCGTCAGATAGAACAGGGCGCACCGGCTGATGTTTATGCTTCTGCCAACCCCAAATGGATGCGCAAAGCCGTGGAAAAAGGCTTTGTCGCTCAGGATGACGTCCAGGTCTTTGCCCGTAATTCACTGGTTTTGGCTACTCCTTCGGATAATCCGGCCGGTGTGAAAACGTTGGCTGACCTGACCGGTCCGTCAGTGAAATCCATTGGTATCGGTACACCTGAGACCGTCCCTGCCGGGCAGTATGCCAAGGGTGCATTGACAGCCAAGTCCCTGTACGCCACATTGACTCCGAAGATGATTTTCGGTGAATCTGTTCGTCAGGTTCTGGACTACTTATCCCGTGGCGAAGTCGATTGTGGTTTCGTCTACGGCACTGATGCTGTCAAAGCTGGAAAAAGTGTCCGTATTATCGAGGAAGTTCCTCTGGAGAAGCCTGTGACCTATCCCATCTCAGTGCTCAAGAATTCCGGTGTTTCAGATATGGCCAAGGCATTCGTGGACTTTGTCCGCAGTGATGCTGGTGCTTCCTTGTTGGAAGGCCGTGGTTTCAAGCGTCCTTAAGAGGAAATCCGAGTCTTCATGAAATTTGAACTTGATATATCAAAACGACTGAACGGCGGAGGAGACGAATTTCTCCTCCGCTCCCGGTTTTCGACCACTGATCGGGCCTTGGTGCTTTTCGGGCCGTCCGGGTCGGGAAAAACACTGACGCTTCGTTCCATTGCCGGATTGCTTACGCCGGATGACGGCTACATAAAGGTCAATGGCGAAGTGATCTTTGATGCCAAAGCCGGGATCAATGTGCCGACGCGTGAGCGAAATGTCGGCTATGTCTTTCAGGATTATGCGCTTTTTCCCCATCTGACGGTGCGGGAGAATATAGCCTTTGGGCTTAAGCCTCTTTTCGGCAGGTTGAGCGGGAAGAAGCAACGGCATGTGGAAGATCTCATTGCGGTTTTTGGATTGGAGAAGGTCGCCGGGCAAAAGCCCGGTGCGATGTCCGGCGGGCAGCAACAACGGACTGCGCTCGCTCGGGCGTTGGCCACGTCGCCGAAGCTGCTCTTGCTTGACGAGCCTTTTAGCGCGCTTGATCAGCCTTTACGTTTGCGGATGCGGACCGAGCTTGCAAGAGTTCTGGAAACATTCGATATTCCAATGATCATGGTCACGCATGATTCTGATGAAGTGGAATCTTTTGCTGAAACCATCGTCGTTTACAGGAATGGAAGCGTGGAAGACGTCCATTCGGCCCGCAAGTTTATTGATTCCGGTGAGAGCATGACAGAAGCCCTCTGTCGACAGGTTGCCCGCTCCTACGATTAGTTCGGAGCCACGGGTTTTTTATCTTATTCCCTGAATGAGGGGAGGAGTGTTTCTCTGTGCTTCCCCTTTCGTTTCTTCTTCTTCTTCTTTTTTGGGCATTACCGATGTTTTTCATAGATCATGAGGCCGATGAGGGCTGCCAGGAGTGCAGTCCATATGACGGCTGCCCTGACGGTTGCGGCCTTTGCTCGTTCCTTGTCACCCCATGAAAGCGGGCGGATACCTTGAAGAAGAAAGGTGACCACTCCCGCGAGGTTGAGGCAGATGATATTCGTAGTGAAGAGCATTGCGGCCCCGCCTGCTTCTCCGAGCATCCCAGCGCCCAGGAACAGACCGCTGGCCGTGAGAGGGGGAAGCAACGCAAGGGCGACCATGACGCCGACCAGTGAAGTCGGGACGCCAAGAGTGAAGGAGATGATGCCTGCCCCCCCTGAGACGATTGCCAGAATGATGTCGGAGAAAGTGGTGTTGCTTCGGGTCATTAACTCCTCTGTGGGAGATGTGTTGCCGAGAACCAGTCCTGTCAAGAGGGCGAGTAGGAAACAGAGAGTGATGCCGACTGTCAGGGTCTTGAGCGATTCTTTTGCCAGTTTGGAATCTCCGAGGGTCGTCGCCAGTGACAGGCCGACATTAGGACCAAGCAGGGGGGCGAGCACCATGGCCCCGATGATGATTGCCACATTGTCCCTCAGCAGGCCAATTATGGCGACCAGTGAGGAGAAGATGACGAGCATGACGTAGTTCTTTGAAAGAACCGTGGTGTCCAGTATATCGGTATAGAGCTCCTCTCTGCTGATTCTATTCTGTTTCTTGTCTTCAGACTCTTTGGTTTCGTTGCTCTTTTCGTCTTTCTCTTTGGAAAGTTGGTCGAGACGAGGGATAGTCGCTTCGGCTGGATAGACGACAATGCGATACTGATCTGTCCAGGCAAAGAGGTTTTCGAGCTTGTCCATGACATTTTCCGATTCCTGAACATCAAGGATGATTCGAAACGAGAGCGCTTCTTCGTCTTCAAGAGGTGATGCCCAATAGACATATCCTTGGTCTGTCTGATGTTCCTCCAAAGAGTGAACCACTTGGTCCTTATCAGACCGCGGAGTGACTATTTCAATGACGCGCAATGGCATGGGGCGACCTCTTGGTGAACGTTTTGTAAATGACCTCAGAGAGGTAGCATAAAGGAAAGGGCGAGTACATGTGTCCGGCGCACTGTGGCGAGCTCAGGGAAAAGGTTGTTGGGAAGGGTTTTTGATTCTTTTTTACATTTTTTGTCAATGGAGTTTCCAATATCGGGAAAAATGATTTTCTTAACTTCTTTTAAGGTGTCTTCTTTTGCAAATTTGATAATAGTCATTCTATTGTGTACTGCTTTCAACATGCTTTCATGTTGGAATTGTTCTTTATCGAGTTTTTTTAGTGGAATCAGTATGTGTCAAAATGATGGTGAACAGCCTTTTGGATGGCTTTCTTGATTTGTGTGGGATTGATCGAAGACCTCATCGGTATGGTTCTGCCGAGTCTTGGGGCTGGCCCTTCCTTTTGTTTGGTCCGTAAAATCCGCTGAGCGACATGGTTCTGTAGAGCCTGCTCAGTGACGGTGAAAACTCATGAAAGCCCGGAGGGGAATTCTGAATGAGCAGGGTTGAAATCAAGACCAGTTGCACCCGTGATTGTCCGAATACCTGCGGACTTGTCGCCACTGTCGCGGATGGGCGGTTAGTCAAGTTGGCGGGAGATCCTTGCCATCCTTTGACCAAAGGAGTGGCCTGTCACAAAACAGCCAAATACATTCACCGTGTCTACAGCCCGGAGCGGATAGTTCATCCCATGCTCAAGGAGGGGGGGAGGTGGCGGCAGGCTTCGTGGGATGAAGTGTTTGACTTGATAGCAGATCGCCTGAAGATCACCGTAGCTGAATCGGGGCCGGAGGCCATCCTGTATTATCAGGGGAATGGTGAGCGGACCGCACTCAAATTGCTCAACAAGTATTTCTTCAACCTCATGGGTGGTGTCACAACCATGCGTGGATCGCTGTGCGGTGGAGCCGGGCAGGGCGCACAAGAACTTGATTTGGGAAAACGCATATCCCATGACCCGTTAGACCATGGAAACAGTCGATCGATCATTCTCTGGGCACGCAATCCTGTTTCCACCAATATCAGCCTGGTCCCTCTTGTCCGTACAATCAAAAAGCGGGGTGGCACGGTCATTGTCATTGACCCGGTGCGAAGCCGGTCTGCGGCCCTTGGAGACCGCCATATTGCTCCCACTCCAGGTGGGGATGGCTATCTTGCCATGGCTGCGGCAAAACTGATTCTGGCTGCCGGTGCCGAAGATCGGGAGTTCTTGTTCACGTATTCTGTTGGCTTTGAAGCCTATCAGGCGATTTTGAATCGGTTCAGCGTGGAAGAACTGTGTTCTCTCGCTGGAGTCTCGGTAATGGATGCGACTTTCCTCGCCGATACTTTGGTACGGGAAAAACCCACGGCGACGCTCCTGGGGTGGGGGGTGCATCGTTATGAACATGCGCACTATTCGATTCGGCCTATCGATGCACTCGGCGCTCTCAGTGGCAATATCGGTGTCGCGGGCGGTGGAGTCAGTCAGGGATTCGAAGAGTATGCGCCATATGATCAGACGTATTGGGGGGATGAACTCAATCCTCCACGTCGGACCTTCCTGCATCCCAAGTTGGGAGAGGAAATTCTCGGTGCGACCAATCCGCCAATTCGCATGATCTATGTGACTTCCGGTAATCCGGTCTGTATGGCTCCACATTCCTGCAAAGTGCGACAAGCGTTCGGACGTGCTGAATTCATGGTTTATTCCGGTCATTTCATGGACGATACAGCAAGTTTGGCAGATGTTTTTTTACCGGCGACAACCTTTCTTGAAGAAAACGATATTGTCGCAGGATATGGCCATAATTTTGTGGGAGCGGTGAATCAGGTTATTCCCCCTGTGGGCGAGTGTCTGTCTGAATTTCACATGTTCCATGCGTTGGCGGAGCGGTTCCCGTTTGCTGGACGTTTTCAACGCCCGGTCGATGCATGGTTGCAGGATATCTGTGCTCCTCTCTGGGCTCAGGGAACATCACTTGAAGCGGTCAGAGAGGGGGCGTTTCGCATGGATGCTCCGATGGTTCCCTATGCGGATAAGACGTTTCCCACAGAATCGGGAAAATTTCAGTTCATGACCGAATTCGATCCCATGGAACAGATTGTTTCGGATCGCCGGTATCCCTATAAGCTCCTGACGATTGCTCCTCATTCGTTTATTTGTTCGGAGCGGACCATGGCTGAACATTCGGCATTGCCCTCAGTGACGATGCATGCTCAGGAGGCAGAGCGAAATGGTGTTCAGGACGGGATGGTTGTCAGTGTGTCGAGTTCAGTGGGGGAAGTCCGGGCCAGACTCAAAGTCGATGCTTCAATGCGGCGTGATGTGGTCATCGCGGAACGAGGCGGGTGGGCCAAGGCCGGGCATGGCTTGAATCAGTTGACGCGGGATATTCCCAGTCTGGTTGGTCAGGGAACACCGTTTTATGACACCTCAGTGGCAATTGGCCCGGTGTATGAAAAGAGTGCTCGGATATTGGTGGTTCGGGAAAGAGACCTTTCGCCCGAAGGGACATTTTGCAAGGAGTTGGAGCGTCAGGGTGCCATGCTGGTGACTCTCAGGCCCGATGGAGGTGATCCTTTACCGGAAACTCTTTCGGATTTCGATGGATTGGTCGTTTTCGGGGGGCCGGAGCAGATTCAGAATGGATGTTCGAAAGGATATCTTGATCCCTTGATGCGCCTCATGCGCGAGTGTGATGCCGCGGGAAAACCTGTTGCAGGAATCCGGCATGGGTGCCACCTCCTCGCCCTTGCTCATGGAGGGTCTGTGAAGGCTTTGGATGAACCGGAATTCGGTTTTTCCCAACCTCGCAGGACAGAGCTTGGTCGGGTGGATTCCGTGGTGGGCGGCACTGGTCCTGTGCCGGAATTGATGGGATATCACTGTGATTCGTTTGACCTGCCTTCAGGGGCTTCTTTGTTGATGGAAGGAGCCTCCGGTGACAAACAGTGTTTCAAGGTGGGGCAGTGTTCATATGGTTTTGAATTTCATCCGGGCGCGGATTCTTCCATTGTCATGCATTGGATTGAGCTGTTCAGGCAGGATGAATCCATCAGGGAAGGTCGGTTTCGCATGCGGTATGATGATGCCTTTTTTGAGGCATTAATGACTCGACTTCCCCTTTTGCTGGCTGATTCCGAGGCTTTTTGCCGTCACATGGTGCAAAAATGGTTGGAGTCGGTTGTCTCTGTTTGAGATGGGCATATGGTTGATGTGTGAAAGGTTATTTTTGAAAAATGAAATGAATTCATTCGCTAGCAATGCCGGAACCGAAGGCCAATACCTCCGGTTCCGGTGTCATTCCTTGTGGTCTTTCTTGTTTGTTGCAGTGTTCAACTCCAGCGTATCAACCTGGTGTCATACTTGTTGGCAAGACCTGGGTGAATGGGGATGACCCTGATTCCATAGCGTATCGGACCTGAAGTCGGTGGGGCATATTTCGCATGAAATTCAAGTGTTTCCCCTTCGGTGTGTTTTAATTCCATGGGAATGCAATCCACGATGACTTCTTCATTGGGGCTGGTGGCCACCAGTTCAGCGAGTATTTCCTCTTCCAGAAGCTGTCCCTTGTCCACTTTGGCTTTGACTGTCAGTTTGTTCCCCAGCTTGAAGACATCACCAAGGATTCCTTCGACTTGAACTTCTTTGATGGTCACAGTGGCAAACCGACCTGGAATACGCTTGCGCCATTCTCCGACTTCTTTTGAAAGGGCGAAATCATTCTTGTTGCGCTTGGCTGCCAGTGACATCACGGGAAGATACCCATTATTGACATAGTCGAGTACCATGCGGTGGGTGCCATATTGCCTGAATGCTGTCTTCATGGATTCCTTCATGCGGCGAATCCATGCATGAGGGACGCCATCGCCATCCCTGTCGTAAAATTCAGGGATGACCTCCGTTTTCAGTGTGGCGTATAGGTTGTCGGCATCGACAATATCCTGATTTACCTGATTTTCATAAACCAAACCACTCCCTACAGCCCAACCGTTGCTGCCATTATATGCTTCATCCCACCAGCCATCGAGGATGGAGCAGTTGGGAACGCCGTTGACGGCGGCTTTCATACCGCTTGTCCCACTGGCTTCCATGAGGCGGGTGGGGTTGTTGAGCCAGACGTCCGCGCCGGAGACCAGTAGCCGGGCAAGGCGGATATCGTAACTTTCCAGGAAGATGACCCGGCCCAGGAAATCATCTTGTTTGGCAAGGCGACATATGAGATTGATGTAGCTCGCACCAATGGTATCGGCAGGGTGTGATTTGCCCGCAAAGATGATGTTCACCGGCTTGTCCTGGCTGCACAGGATTTCCTTGACCCGTTGCAGGTCATGGAAAAGCAGTGTGGGACGTTTGTATGCGGTGCATCGTCTGGCAAAGCAGAGTGTCAAATGGTCTGGATTGAGCGTTTCGAGAAAAGAGTGAAGGCGGTTGGGCGGTTCTCCTTCCCGCATCCATTGGGTGGATATGGAATGGCGGACTTCTTCATATAATCTGTTCTTCAAGGCCTTATGCGTGTCCCACATTTTTCTGTCATCAATGGAATCCAGGCATCCCCAGTCGGAATTTTCGAGCAACTCCTCGTGTACCGAGACCGCGCAGGATGACTCGATTTCTCCACGAAGTTGTTCATCAAGCCAGGATGGAATGTGAATGCCGTTTGTCACATGGCCGACAGGGACTTCTCCGAGCAGGAAACCGCGCCAGAGGTCCATCCACATTCGCCGGGAAACATCGCCGTGCAGTTTACTGACACCATTTCGAATACTGGATAGTTGCAGAGCCAGGACCGTCATGTTGAGATGGTCCGCTTCTTCGGCGTAGATATGACCAAGGTTCCAGAGGGATTCCCATGGGACACCCATCTCATCAGCATACATGTGAAAATAATTTTCAACCAGTGACTTCTCGAAACGTTCATTTCCGGCTGGAACCGGTGTATGCATGGTGAAGACCGTCGAGCCGCGAACGATTTCCTTGGCCGTGGCAAAGTCGACACTCTCTATGAGCATGAGTTGGCGAAGGCGTTCAAAGAGCAGAAATGCGGAATGACCTTCATTGAGGTGATAGATGGCGGGGTCGATATCCAGTGCCTTGAGCAGACGGATGCCGCCCACGCCGAGAATGATCTCCTGCTCTATACGTCCCTTGGATGACGGGTCATACAACCGCGAAGAAATATCCCTGTCCGGGCGGGAATTTTCGACTACGTCGGTGTCAAGCAGGTAGAGGGTGGCCCGTCCAACATGGACCTGCCATATCTGGGCAAAGACAGTGCGACCAGGCAGGTCCACTGTCACCAACGTCTTTTCCGTATCGCTCCCATGCAGCGGGGTGATGGGCATGGCCGCAAAATCGTTCTCGCGGTATTCCACGACCTGGTCTCCGTTGCCATTGATTCGCTGATGGAAGAAGCCGTTCTTGTAGAGCAGGGAGATGCCTACAAACGGGAGGTTGAGATCACTTGCCGACTTTATATGATCTCCTGCGAGAAGTCCCAAACCTCCAGAATAAATGGGAATTGATTCGTGTAGCCCAAATTCCATTGAAAAGTAGGATATGGGATTTTCCCATGTTATCCCTTCGATGTCAGCGGCATCCTTTTCCTGCATATACGCATCAAATCGCTCAAGAATATTGGTGAAACGGGCCATGAATTCGATGTCGCCGGAGAGTTCATTCAGTCGATCTCGGTCCATGGTATTAAGAAAAAGGACCGGATTGTGCCCGCACTCATGCCAATTGTCTTCATCCATCCATTTGAAAAGTTCCTGTGAATCCCGGTGCCACACCCACCAGAGGTTGTTGGCAAGGTCCCGCATCCTGCTGAGAGCTTGTGGAAGTTCTGTTACCACGGTGAAGGACCGGAGCCTTGGTTGGGTCGTGTTGACTCCGCTGAAGCTGATTTCCTGTCCTGGGGCGGCGGTCATGCGTTGCACTCCGGCTATCCGTTCTGTCCTGATTTCTGCTGCTCGTTGATACGCTTCCATATAGCGCGGGTAGAAATGTTCCCAGGTCGCTTCTTCGGCGATACGGCGGGCCTCACCGCTCCGGTAGCCTCGTTCGTTATCGTTCCATTGGGTGAAGTCGATTAAGAACTGGGTCAGGTTGTTTTTGACGGTTTCATAGGTGTCATCCAGTCGGTTGAGCACATGGACCCCCGGATGACCGGCAGGGTGCTTTTCCATAACCCATTGGCCGAATCCCGCCCGGTCCGAGGTGATAGTCGGGACGGAAAAAGCCGCGCTCTCCATGGGGGTATAGCCCCACGGTTCGTAAAAGGATGGGAATGCCGTCAGATCCAGGCCTGCCAGGGCATCGTAGTATTCGAGATTGAGAACACCGTCATTCCCGTCCAGGTAGACAGGAATGAAAATCACGCAGCATTTGTTTTCAGGGGCGTTATTTAGCCGTTGTTCGTGGCATTTTCTGACGATGGGGTCGTGTTCGGCATCACCGAGGTGATGGGTCGCGATACCGGCATATTTTTCAATATCATATTGTTCCTGTTTCAGACGTCTGCGAGCCTCTTCGCTGAATCCGGCGTAACCGCAGGAAACGAGAAGGAAGGTGACGACAGTGATATCTCCATCATTCGATGCCAGGTGGTCATTGACCTCGGCAAGGCTATCCAGAAGCAGGTCGATGCCTTTGTTATGGAATTCATATCGCCCACTGGTGCCTACCAGAAGCGTTTTTTTCGGGTCGAGTTCTCTGTCCAGGAATCTGGACGCGAGATCCATGAGTCTGTTTCGCGCCATCTCCCTGGTCTTGGCCACTGCGGCAGGCTCGGCAAATCCTTCCAGATTGAAACCGTTGACCGTAACAACTGCCGGATTGGTCCCGAGCAGATTTGATGCTTCCTTGCGGGTGATGTTGGAAACGGTAGTGAAACAATCCGCTTCACGGGCCGAGACGGATTCCATGGAATGCTTTGCCGTGACGCCGAAAACCTTGGCTTCCTGTGACGGTTCGATCTCTTCAAGACGGTCATAGATATCGACGCCGGAGCCGGACATGGCCCTGCCCAGCATGGTGGCGTGTGTCGTCAAAATGGTGGAAACACCGGGGGAATGTTTCTTGAGATACAGGACTCCGGCCCCGGACATCCATTCATGAAAATGTGCAAAGACATCAGTTCCTTCCTCAAGGTCATCGTCAATCTCCTTGATGACCATGGCTGCTGCCGTGCTAAAGAGAACCGGCTCGATGTAGTCCCAGCCGCCAGCCATGGAGTCCACACCAAAATCATTCCAGAGTTGGAAGAGAAGTTTGTCGTGTGAGGTGAAGGCATTTTGGAATCCGATCAGGATAACCCATGGGCTTCCTGGGATATCCCATCGTCCTACTGCTGTTTCAATGCCTTTTTCCCTGAGCCGTTCCAGTGTCGGGAGAATTATTTCCGGCGGTTCACACGGCTCGAAGCCGGGGTTGCGATCAAGAAGTGGTCCCAGCGTTATGTATCTGTCTTCAAATGCGGCTGCGGCCTGGGTTGCTTTGCTGCTGATGACGGTGTGGATGCCGCCGACCTTGTTGCAGACTTCCCATGAAACTTCGAAGAGCCAATTGGTATCCATATCTGTTCTCCTGTCACATGTTGCTCCGGGTTTCATGAACCCGAAGAGCAAGATCGTTGAGGACGTTCATATAGGTTATGAACGCCTGATGCGGGGTATTGTAAGGATTGAAATACTTGTGCACGTCTCCATCAGAAAACCATTTGGTGCACATGTAATAGAAATGATCACTGGTCAGTAACTCACGCCATGTGGCGATCAGGTCGTCATCGTTGGTAGCGAGGATGTCTTCCTCCATTGCGTAGGCTAGCTCCGCCGCTTGATCCTGCATGGGATTCCCCAGCCATGCCGTGACATCGCGTTCAAGGTCGGCCCAGGAGGTGAAGTAGGGAACATCCAGTTGTGCCATGGGATCATGGTATGCTGCGGCTTCCGCTGGGGTCTGAAAGCGAAAATCGTTATGGGCGAGTATGCTTCGGGGCAGGTCTCGGAAAAAATTGAAAATGCCGGTGTCCTCCCATTGATGTTCCCCGATGGTTTCATAATCCATGAAAAGGTTGACCACGTCTCCGTTGCCCGCGATAGCGTGAACCCAGCGGGCGAATTTGTCGGTGGTTATCGGCCATTCGTTCCAGTTCTGGTCTGAAAACCGAAAGGCAACGTCATCCGAGAGGCGATAATTCTTGAGCATTGCCTTGAGCTTGGTGCATCCGGCAGGTTGATAGAGGTAGTTTGGTGACCGCCAGCCCAGAACCTGGTCAGCACCTTCTGCAAGGATTGCCTTGTAGCCCATTTTCTCAATTTCCAGGGCCAGATCGTTGCTGTAGATCAATTCCGTGTTGCGAAACGTCGTCGGCTTGGAGCCGAAAAATTCTTCAAGGACGCGGCCATGCATCTTGACCTGCCGACGGAATTCTTCCTTGGAAAAAAGAAATGCCAGTGAGTGATAATGGGTTTCTCCTATGAATTCGACACATCCGGTATCAGCCAGTTCTCGAAAGGAGTCGAGGACCTCGGGGCAGAACTCCTGGAATTGCTCCATGGCCACTCCGGTAATGGCGTAGGAGACGCGGAACTCCCCCTTGAATTGATGTATCAGGTCGAGGACCATTCTGTTGGCGGGCAGGTAGCACTTGTCGGCAACCTTGCGCATGATGTCATGGTTGGTGGCTTCATCCCTGTAGTCATGCCTCCGGCCTATGTCGAAGAATGAGTATCCCTGATCGAGCCGCATGGGTTGATGAACCTGAAAGTAGAAACACACTGAAGTCATGCCATTTCTCCTGCCAGTCGGCGGTAGACGTCCAGAACTTTTTCAGCCGCACGATCCCACTGGATTTTTTTGAGTGTTTTTCGGCCGCTTTCTATGAGTGTGTGAGCCCGTTTCTCGTTGCCGAGAATATCCAGAATTTCGAAAGCCAGTCGATCCACATCCCAAAAATCGATCTTGACCGCGTCATCAAGGATTTCAGCCACACCGGACTGCTTGGAAACAATGGAGGGAACATCGTAGACCATGGCCTCAAGGGGGGTTATCCCAAAGGGTTCGGACACACTGGGCATCACGTAGAGGTCGCTCATGGCATAAATACGTTCGACATCAGCTCCGCGAACAAATCCGAGGAAGTGGAATTTGTCGGCCATGCGCAGTTCGGCCATGCGTTCAACCATACGTGGAAACATATCGCCGGACCCAGCCATGGCAAACCGGACATTCGGGTTTTTCTTGAGCACTTTGGCCGCAGCTTCCACAAAGTAATCCGGCCCTTTCTGGAAGGTGATACGGCCAAGAAAGAGCACAAGTTTCTCCTTGTATGGTTTTTGGATGCGCATTTGGCCGATTCGCCGCTCCTTGGAGACGGCGTTGTGCACGACAGTGATTTTTGCAGGATCAATGGAGTACCGTTTGATAATGGTGTCCCTGGTAAAGTGACTGACCGCGATGATTTGGTCAGCGGCTTCGAATCCGGCTCTTTCTATTTCATAGACCTGCTGGTTCACATGTTCTCCGCTTCGGTCGAATTCCAGAGCGTGAGCGTGAACAACCAGTGGTTTTCCCGAGATCCGTTTTGCTTCAATACCAGCCGGAGCCGTCATCCAGTCATGGGCATGAATGACATCGAATTTTTCCCGTTGGGCCACATAGGCACCGACCAGGCTGTAGCGGACTATTTCCGCCATGAGCGAGTCTCCATATCCACCGGAGAAATCGTTCTGCAATTCGACGAGGATATCTTCGGAAGTAATATTTTCACTTTTTTCGAGGATGCTTCTGTATTCCTTTTCCGTGAGGTATGGCCGGAGCGGGGAAAGGACTTCCAGAACAGAAACACGTTCTCGCAATTCCAGTATCTCGGAGATACCGACTTTGGCCCGGACCCGGTTGGCTCCCATCAATGTCAGATGTTTGCCTTCCTCGTCAGAGTCAAGACGGGGAAGAACAAAAAGAATATCGGTCCCGAGGTGGGCGAGTCCCTTGGTTAAACCAAGGCATGCCGTCCCGAGGCCGCCGGAGATATAAGGTGGGAATTCCCAACCGAACATGAGTACACGCATAATTATTTCTTCCCGAGCAATGAGTTGAGGCGGATGGCTTCGGCAACGCTCCATGCCTGGGCAATGGTCCCCTTGGGCAGGTGCGGCGGATTTCCTGTGTAGATTTCGGGCACGGATGCAATGCCGAAATCATCAGGAAAGGAACGAAGGATAGGCTTGAAATACTTTTTCAAGAATGCCTTGGTTTCTTTTATATCTTCGGCTTGACGCAGAAGAGCTTCGCCAAAATGTCCTGCCAGCCAGGGCCAGACCATACCCTGATGGTACGCCGAATCACGCTGATTGGAGTCCCCTCGATAGAAGGGAGAGTAGTCATTGTTTCTAGGAGAAAGCGTCCGCAGACCGTAGGGGGTGAGCAGGTGCGTTTGAACGGTACTGACCACGGCGCGCATCTGTTCGAGATCAAGCATGCTGTATGGCAGGGACACTGCGAATATCTGGTTGGGGCGGATGGAGTTATCCTGTCCGTCTTGATTGATGACATCACTGAGGCAGGTGTCGGTATGATTCCAGAATCGATGGACGAAATTCGCGGCCAGAGTGTCTGCGGCCAGAAGTGCGCGGGATGCAAGCTCATCCTCTGCCGGAGTTAATTCCAGGTAAAACCGTAGAGCATTATACCATAAGGCATTGATTTCGACAGCAGCGCCGTGGCGGGGCGTAACCGGAGAACCGTAAGCCTGGGCATCCATCCATGTGAGCTGTGTATTGTGATTTCCCGCATGGAGAAGACCGTCCTCATCAAGCCCGCACAGAGGGACACGGCCATCAAGATGTGCCGAGATGATGCCCCGCAACGCAGGCATCAGATGCTTGACCACGAACTGTTTTTTCCCTTTGGTGGCAAGATACTCCTGAACAGCCCAGAAAAACCACAGAGAAGCATCGACGGAGTTGTAGGCCAGGTGCTCGGATGATTGGTCCAGGTAGTTGGGCAACAGTCCGTCACGCTCCAATTTGGCATAGGAGGCGAGTACCTCCTCGCCGAACTGTTGACGCCCGGCGTGAAAGGTCAGCCCCGGAAGTGCAATCATGGTATCGCGTCCCCACTCGCCGAACCAATGGTATCCGGCAACCACGGATGCAAAGCCGGAAGCATTGTGAATCAGGAACTGGTCTGAATGGTATTTCAGCCATTTGACATGGGTGCAGCGGTGCTTTGCCTTGGAGAACGCTATTTCCCGACGTTCGCTTTCCTTTTTTCGTATTCTTTCCAGATTGCCCAATGGTTCGGTGGAGGCCGCGAATATAACAGGTTTGCTTTTGTGGAGTTGCACTTCGAATGCTCCGGGACAAAAGAGGTCTTCCTGATAAGGGAATCCCCGTTCCCGCTCCGTCAGATATTCGATGTTCAAAACCCACTTGGGGCCGGGATGAAATTCCGAGGAGCGGTTGGTTCCCATGTAGAGGGGAGGCATCCCTTCATATGGCTGTACCTTGCGCCCGTTCTTTTCGGGGTAGGATTTGGGGTGCAGAAACATGTTCTCCCGTGCCAGGGAATGAATGTCGCGGTAGGCCAGCAGAGGCCGGATGCGAAGGGTCGGCCTGACTTTACCTTCAAGAAGTTCGTAGCAGAGCAACGTCGTATTTTTTCCATGTACCATCATCATGGATTTTTTGATGAGGGCATCACCTATGCGGTATGTAATGGATGGGGAAAGTCCCTGTTCGAATTCCTCCACAAACTGGTGCCCGGTGGGGTGGTAGACTCCGGGGAATTTGTTGGTTGAAAGAGCGAACTCTTTATCATGACTGATGAGCGAGGCTTCAACTTTTGACAAAAGGACAAACTTGCCACGTGGCTCTTTGAGAGAGGCCACGAGCAATCCGTGATATTTTCGAGTGTGGCAGTTGATGACCGTGCTTGAAGCATAGCCCCCGATGCCGTTGGTATCGAGCCATTCCTTCCGAGTCGCGGTCTCGGTATTGACGCACTCATCCCTGAGAATTCGTATCATATTCACCGCCAAAGGTAGAGAAAAGGTGATCAGAAAAGAACAAAAGAAGGCACGTATCTATGAATCCTGAAGGAAATACATAGGAAAAAGCCACCATATGCAAGTGAAATATCAAGCGTGCGTGTTATTTTTTTTCGCTCTTCCTTACGATTTATTTAAAATGCCGTAATATCTAATTTTATTTGTTAGTTTCCATGCTATTTGGTTGTGATGAAAGAGATGCTTCCTCTCATGCTGCGACGGTGTGTTTTCCCTCCCTTGTGTTTGTTCAGGCATGATCATGAGATCGCGTCACGTGCGGTGTCATGTGTCCTTGAAAGTGGACATTTCCTATTTGCTTGAAAAATGGGTCTGATTGATCACCTCTATCTCATGGCATGGGGATATCATGATTATGTATTGGTCATCATTGATCCCTCTTGCTAAGCAGGGGATGGTTTGTGCTTCATTGTGAGCTGCTTGTGGGGTGGAGTGTATGCAAGAGACCTTTTAGATGGTTGTATAAGACATTATATGGATGCATTACAGGTCTTCTTTGACAGTGTAGTGCATTCAAAGTGTTAAGTTTAACACAAAAAATTGGTGGTGCTGAACTGGGCGAATGATCCCATGATCCTGTTTTTTATTCTGTAATATGCAAGTCGCTATGGAACGGTTCAGCTTTGTGGTGTTCTTCTTGGCAGATGCAACGGCATGGGCGTCAGAACCTCCATACCTGTCCTTTTCAGGGAGCATTGACGGGGTGTGAATCTCTTTTGAAAGTGATCCGCCTGTTCTTTCCGGCATTTGTAGGCTTGGTGCAAAAGAGGAGCAGCTCCAATTTTGTGAATCTGCACCTTCAACGGTGTTTTCGAGCCGTGCAAAAGCGTTTACCTCTTCTCAACATTATAACATTTCCGGGGACGAATTTTCGGCCTGGGGGTCTGGAGTCATGTATGCAAACGCGAAGAACATTCATTAAGAACGGACTGGTTCTGATAGCCGGGTCATCGGGGTTGGTCTCCTATACAGCAAGTGCCTCCGGTGATGGGCCACACTATGGCATGATCATTCTCAAGGAACGATGTATGGGCTGCAACTCGTGCGCCAGTGCGTGCAAGTTGCAGAACGGGACGGCCCAGGGGCATTTTCTCACCCATATCGAGCAGGAAGAGGTTGGAGAGTTCCCTGATGCGAAAATGACCTTCACCCCGGATGGGTGCCGCCATTGTGCAGAGCCTTTTTGTCTTGACTCCTGCGAGGTCAATGCCATTCACAAGTTGGCCAATGGCATTGTCGTGACAGATTGGGGGACCTGTACGGGTGACGGAGCCTGTGTTGACGCATGTCCTTTCAATGCCCGGTTTGTTGATCCTGTGGAGCAGAAGGCGGATAGTTGTGATTTCTGCCTGAGCCTGCTTTCCAAAGGCTCTCTTCCGGCATGTGTCACCTCCTGTCCGGCCAGTGCCAGACTCTTCGGTGATATCAAAAATCCCGAGGGAGAGTTTGCCAAGGCTCTTCGGATAGCTCGACTTTCTTCGGATTTTACCACAACCAATATGAATTATCTTGATAAGCAGGATGGACGGATTCAGTCATGAAGAAAAAGAATACAAAGAGCGATCATATAAACAGGCGTTCGTTTCTGACGGATATAGTGGGCGGCGGTGTGGCTCATGCCGCTGGTGTTCCCACTTCGGGGCATGGGCAGGCCGGAGCCATGACGGATAACGATGTCACGGTCGTTCCATCGGTCTGCCTGGCCTGCAATGCCAGGTGTGGTGTCCTGGGGGCTGTACGCGAAGGCTCGATGGTGAACATCTCGGGCAACCCGTATCACCCGTACAATATGCAGTTCAATGAGTTGCCTTACGAAACTCCGGCCAAGGAATCCCTTGATGTCGAGTGTCCCCTGTGTAGCAAAGGATTGGACAGTATCAATCACACCTATAGCCCTTACCGCCTCGTCAAGCCTCTCAAGCGAAGCGGACCTCGCGGGTCAGGGCAGTTCGAACCCATCGAATGGGAAACACTGGTGGCAGAGATTGCCGATGGTGGGAGGCTTTTTGCTCATCTTGGTGAGGATCGTGACATTGAAGGGCTTGGGGCTCTTGACTCGGACGACCCCATCAATGCGAATGATCCTTCCCTTGGTCCGAAGCGCAATGCGTTGACTTTCATTACCGGTCGCCTGCAAAAAGGACGAGGGGATTTCATTGATCGCTTTGTCAAAAAAAGCATGGGGTCATTGAATCGCATTGGACATACAGATATTTGCGGGCTCGGTTTTCGGATGGGCAACTGGGCCATGACCGAGAAAAAGGGCGTGGAGTTGAAGGCTGATCCCAGGACTGCGGATTATATATTGGTGTTCGGAGCCAATATCTATGGAGCCCTGCAACCCGGCGTGAACACGTATGGTGCCATTGTGGCCAAGCGGCAGGCGGATGGGGAGTTGTCCTTTTCCGTGGCGGACCCGAGAGCAACCATGGCGTCGGCTCACGCTTCGGTATGGCTTCCGGTCAAGCCCGGACATGACGGCGCACTGGCCATGGGGATTGCCCGGTGGATCGTGGACAATGAACGGTACAACAAGGATTTTCTCACTGCACCGAATCTGAAGGTCGCACGCGACAGGGGGTTTGCGGCATACTCCAATGCCTGTCATCTTGTCATTACCCAGGCCGGTCATCCTCGAGAAGGGAAGTTTCTGCGGCTCAAGGATGTTGACCCCTCAAGAGGCGGCAAGACCGGGGAGGAGTTGATGGTCTTTCCGGCCAGTGGAACAGGCGAGGCTGTGCGGGCTGAACGAGCCTCTTCGGCTGCATTGTCGGGAACGGGTAAAGTGACGGATTATTTCGGTGTCACAACACAGGTTACGACGGCATTCTCGTTGTTCATGGCATCTCTTGATGAATATTCTTTGGGCGAATATGCTGATTTTGCCGGTGTCCCGGTGGAAAAGATCGTGAGTGTGGCCAAGGATTTCACTTCCCATGGGACTCGTGTGGGAGTGACTCAGTATCATGGCGCAGGAAATTACGTGGATGGTTCCTACGCAGCGTATGCCATTGCCATTTTGCCCTTGCTTGTGGGCAGTGTTGATATGCGTGGCGGATATATGAAAAGTGGTGGAGGGCTCGGTTCTCCCAGCAAAGGCCTTTACAATATCGCGCACTTTGAGGGTGAGCATAAGCCTTCGGGAGCGCGTATTTCCCGCGAAAAATCCCATTATGAAAAGACAACGGAATTCCGGGAAAAGAAAGCGGAGACAGGATCGGGCTATCCTTCAAAACGTCCATGGTTTCCGTTTTCCAAGGGCGGGCTTTCCTGCGAAGCTCTCAGTGGAATCGATCAGCAATATCCTTATCAGTGCAAGGTGCTTTTCACCTACCTGTTCAACGGAGTGTATTCCATCCCAGGTGGATATCGTTTCAAGGAAACGCTGAAGGATACGGAGAAGCTCCCGCTTTTCGTGTCCATTGATACGGCTGTCAACGAGACGAATATTTATGCCGATTATATCGTGCCTGACCTGTGTTATCCCGAGGGGCACTACGGGTGGCAGAACCCCCACGCGCCGAGCAGTCGATTTACGGGATTACGGATTCCGATCATTGAACCTCTTGTCGGCGCGACTGATGACGGCCGGCCTTTCTGTACCGAAACACTGCTCATTGATCTTGCTGAACGGCTCGGTCTTCCCGGCTTTGGCAAGCATGCCATTCCCGGTGCCGATGGCCGGAAATATCCTTTGAAGAAGGGAGAGGATTTCTATCTCCGGGCGTATGCGAATATAGTCCACAACGCAAAAGTACCCATGGCTTCGGCTGAGGATATCGAGCGCGTGAATAGCGGTTTTCCCGTTGCCCGACACAAGGATGTGCTCACCGCTGATCAATGGAATCAACTTTGTTACGCTCTGGTTCGCGGTGGTGTCTTCCAGCCATACGAGCAATCCTTTGACAAGGAATGCTTCAAGCATGGTTACGGGCGCTATGCCTTATACAATGAGGACCTTGCTGCCACGGTGAATACCATGACCGGAAAACGATTTTCGGGAATACCGGCATTTGTCCGGCCTTCTTTTTCCGATGGTCGTCTCATGGATAATATTGATACAGCCTATCCGTATACGGTGATCACCTACAAGATGAGTGAACACACCCAGTCTCGCTCCCTGTGGAACAGCTTTGGCATGCAGCTCGCTCCGACAAACTATGTGGAGATGAATGCTGACGATGCGAAGCAGGCCGGATTGGAAGAAGGAGAGACCGTGCGGCTTATCTCTCCGAGTAATACGGATGGTATCACCGGAGAGATTCATGTCACCAAGTTGATTCGTCCTGGATGCGTGGGTGTTTCCTTTCATTTCGGACATACCCAGTTTGGTGGGTCTGCATTGGCCATAACCGGGGCAGAGACTGCATTTCTTGGCGGCAGTCAGGTTGCATCGGATACCGGGCTTTATGCGAATCCGGCTTTTTTACGTGGGCTTAACTTTAATGATGTTGGTCGTTTGGATGAGAACCTGGCCAATACACCCATGGTGGACAGCCTTGGTGGATTCCCTGATTTCAGCAGCACCAAAGTCAGGATAGTGAAAGAAAACGCCAAGGCGTAAGCCGAATGTTCCGTAGTTCGATTTAAGTGGATTCCAGTTTTTGAAAAAGCGAAGCAGAGGCCCGGTCAACTTTATGTCGGGTCTCTGCTTCATGTCTTGTCATGATGGCAGGATGCTTTTTTATAGAGCTTTTCCCGCGTACAGACGGGCGAGAATTCGTCGTGCGGCTTCAACTATTTCCCCCCCGTTTTCAAAGGGGGCGGTCCCGTCAATATCTGCTTGGCGTACAGTGTCGTCCATTGGCATGATGCCCAGCAACTCACTTTCAGGAATTCTGTCGGTGAGGAAGGTCGCTTCCTGCTCATTTCTGACTTTGCTGCCCACGGTAAAGATGTTTTTCAAACCGATGTCCGATCCCAATCGTCTGATCTGGTTTGCGGTTTGCAAGCTTCGTGTGCCGGGTTCCACCACTATGATCAAGGCATCGACTGATTCGGCTGTGCCACGACCGAGATGTTCCACTCCGGCTTCCATATCCATGACAACACTCTCGTTTTTCTGAAAGAGAACATGTTTCATCAGTGTCTTGACCAGGGCGTGTTCCGGGCAGATGCACCCTCCTCCCCCCTGTTCGATGGTACCGAGCAGCAGCAGGCGAACGCCAGCATGGTCCACGGCAAAAGTCTCCGGGATGTCGGCAACTCTGGGGTTGAGGGAGAAGAAGCCACCGCTGCCTTCGGCCCCGGTTCGTTCCTCTGCCAGTTCCTTCATATGAGAGATGGGCGTCACGGTTTGCAGGGCTTCTTCCGGGACTCCGAGAGCGGAGCCAAGATTGGCGTCCGGGTCCGCATCAATGGCCAGAACAGGAGAACCTGTTTCAGCCAGAAGCCGGGCAAGGAGTCCTGCCAGAGTTGTCTTGCCAACACCGCCTTTTCCTGTAATTGCGATCTTCATCATCAGTCTCCAAAATGGAGCGCACTCCGGGATGGGGTGCGCTCCTGTTCGTTAGACAGAGAGGCCGAGGCCTTTGCGTCGTTCAAGAATGGCGTCATAAAGGGTTTCAGCCGCTTTGACAGGATCGGTTTCAGGGATGAAGTACCCGCCGAAAATATCCTTGGCTGTTTTTGTCAGGACTTCAACAACGCCGGGAGCTCCCGTGATCTGGGGCATGATACCGACATGGGTGGGGAAGCCCAAAGCCACGGCCCAACTTCCAATGGCGACGGCTTTTTCAGACATCAGTTCCGGTGCGGAGGCTACAACAGGAAGCTCACTCAGGTCTTTGTCCAGTGCCTTGGCAAGTGCCGAGGCAAGCATGACTGCGCGGGAGTTGTCCACGCATGATCCCATATGCATGACAGGAGGCAGTGGTCCCTCCAGACCGGCAGCAGTACCGACGGCAGTCAGAACTCCCTTGAGAGATTCTCCGGCGAACTCTTCCGTGGCTTCCTGAGTCATCATGCCGTGCTTGGCAAAGGCTCCGGCTCCACAGCCCGTGGCGAGCACGAGTACGTTGCGAGCCAGCAGTTCCTTGACCACCGTCATGTATGCATGATCCTGTTTGATCTTGACGTTGTTGCATCCGGCAAAGAGGGCAACACCCTTGATATCGCCACTGACAATGGCGTCAATGAGTGGTTTGAGGGGGTCTTCGGCATTCACCAGAGACAGGGCCTCGACAATCGCCTCGGTGCTGAAACCGACGATGGCGGTTTCCTTCTGCTGAGGAATGTTGACCCTGTGTGGATCTCGTTTGCGATAGGCATCGATGCATATGCGAACGATTTCCCGAGCACGATCCAGAGCATCTTTCTCACTGAATTCAACATGGCGTGCGCCGGTAATTTTGTTGTCCGGCATAGTCGTGATGACTTCGGTGTGAAAACAGCTTCCGAAAGTGGCGATCGAGGGCATGATGCACTGGACATCCACGACCATACCATCAATGGCACCAGTCAGAATGGCCATGTCCTGCGAGAGGTAATTGGTTGCCAGCGGAACGCCGCGCCGCATCATCACTTCGTTACCCGTACAGCAGATACCAACAACATTGATACCTGCGGAAGCTCCGGCGGCGATGGCTTCATCATTGAGCAGCATGGCCATGTCGCAGATAACTTCACTGAGCAGGGGGTTGTGACCGTGCAGGGCGATGTTGACGGCGTCTTCCTTGAGCACGCCGAGGTTGGCCTTGGTAATGACCGGCTTTGGGGTGCCGAACATGGAGTCGGAGAGTTCTGTCGCCAACACCATGCCGGTGTAGTCGGCCATGGCGGCCCGGATTCCGGCCAGAAGCAGGTTGACGTGATCACTATCGCAGCCGACATGGGTCCGTGCCATGACATTGGCCACTGCCGCGTCTATGTTATGGGGAAGAACTCCGGCTTTTCTCAACCGTTCGATTGTCACGGGCGGTAAGCTTTTGGAAAGCCATGTGCATTCCTTGTGATGGTCTTGATTCATGAAGTCGTTGAGCGAAATATCCGCGACTTCGACAGCCAACTCCAGAGTGGTTTTTCCTTCGGCTTCAATGCCGAGCCTCTCGGCGACGCCCTTGAGCTTGGCTTCATCCTTGATGGCATAGGCGTCGAGTCCCTTCTCTCCAAGGTGTTTCATGGCGAGAGCGATGTGCCTTCCGTGTTCGGAGTGAGCAGCCGCTCCTGCCGCCTGCATTCGAATGAGATTCCTGGCGACGATGACCTCTGCCGTGGCACCACAGATGCCGCGATCAGGTCCATTGCCGAAAGGATCGATTCGACAGGGTCCTTTCCAACAGATACGACAGCAAACGCCCAGTTCGCCGAAGCCACATTGGGGGAGCATCTTTTCATATCGGTCCCAGGGGGTGTCAATGCCGTTTTGTTCGGCTATGGGGGCGAGGATTGCCATGGATTTATCGATGGAATTGCTGTGGCTCATACTCTTATCCTTCGTACATTGAATGGTTATGGGCGATTTCACGAGCTCGTGAGAGCATCAGGCGTTTGCGGTACTCAGTGAGTTTGATCACCTTCAGGGCGTGTGTCGGGCAGGCTTCAACACAACCGCAGACCGGTTCCTTGCCGGGGTGGTTCCGGTGTTCGCAGAGGTTGCATTTCTTGGCCGTCCCCTGGTTGGTCACCCCTTCCGGGGCAGGATATCCTTCGCGGGAGACCTCAATGGCTCCAAACGGGCAGGCCATGACACAAATCTTGCAACCGACGCACTGTTTTTCATTGATGCGTACGATTCCGTCTTTCTGGAAAATGGCCCCTGTCGGGCAGGCGTGCGCACAGGGAGCATCTTCACACTGGCGACACTGCATCGGGACGTTAATGGAATCGACCTGGATCACACGGATGCGTGAGATCAGTTCGTACCCCTTTGCTCTGGCCTCGATCAAAGAGCAGTCGCTATGCGCTTGCGCACAGGCCAGTTCGCACTGCCTGCATCCGACACATTTAGTTGTGTCGGCGTAGATAATCGAGTTTTCATCTGACTTAGGCACTATCTTACCCCCTGTCCTTTTGGGTTTTTCTGGCTATCACGACACTTGCCTCGTGTGCGGGCGACGGAGGGGCGGGTGTTCCGGGGAATGGAAAGTTCGTCCACTTGTATGCATGCGCCTGCATTGATCTGGTCAAGCGAGGAGTGTCTCCGGTCCATCTCATTCGGCCTCGAAATTTTTGACATACAACTCGCGTCCGGTTGCGAGATTGAGGTGTTCACTGCCACAGTGGCGGCATGAGGAGGGGAGTATTTTTGTTGTTTCGATGGTGTCGCACCGAGTACACTTGAAAGAGATCGGGATGCGTTCGATAGCCAATTCCGCACCTTGGGCGAACCCTGTTTGCGAGGCAATCTCGAAACATCCCTGGAGGGTCTGTTCTTCTACACAGGCGAGTTCGCCCCGGCATAGAGTGATTCGGCTCACCGTATTCAGGCCGAGCTTTTTCATTTCTTCTTCCACGATGGTCAATGCGCCAAGCACAATGGTCGCTTCATGCATGATCCTTCTCCTCATTCACTGCGTCCCGAGAGTCCCGAGTGTTTTCCGAATAAGGCCCGATTTTCTGGGAAGGGTCTGTCCGGTTTTTGACAAAAGCGGAATTTAGGGCGGAAAGGACGACGCCTTCCCATGTCACTGGAAAGGCATCGCAGCATGAGAGTGATTCACACTTGAGGAAGATTCGATATGGTTTGTTGTCGTCTCGGAAAAGTCTGCTATCGCTCTGTACAGGATATGCACGGGTCTATGCTGTTGACGATGAGCGGTATGTCCGAGATCTTGCATTCTTTCATCATGACGTGAAGGGCCTCCCAATTCATGTAGGTAGGGACTCGCCATTTGAGTCGTTGAGGCCGATCGGAGCCGTCTGATTTCAGATAATAGATAAGTTCGCCGCGCGGCGCTTCGGATCGGGCCACGGATTGGCCTTCGGGGATGTCCGGCAGGCGGGTCGGAACAATGGGACCACCGGGCATCATGTCAAGCGATTGCTCGATAAGGGAGATCGCGTCCATTGCCTCACGGAGGCGGACAAGGGCTCGACTCTGCACATCTCCGCGTGTCTCTGTCTGGACAGAGAAGGAAAGCTGATCATAAGCGGAATAGGGGGCCTTGTCCCGAATGTCATAGGCCACGCCCGATCCTCTGGCTACAGGCCCGACAACAGCCATGCGAACGGCTTCGTGCTTGGGAAGAACCCCGACGCCCTGGGTGCGTGCTTTGACCAGCGGGTCTTTTTCATAAAGCGCATATATTTCATCGAGCGGTTTTTTGAGCTTTTCCAGTTGTCTGCGCAGTAAACGTTCGGTTTCGGTATCAAGGTCGTATTTGACTCCGCCTATGCAATTGGCGGCAAGGTCCATCCGGTTGCCATACACCTCTTCCTTGGCATCCTGTGCCAGTTCCCGAATTTCCATGACATGCATGAAGAGGGATTCAAAACCTATGATGTGGGCCATGATTCCGACATTGAACAAATTGGAGGCCACACGTTTTATCTCGTCTGCCACAACCCGCAGAAAGGCGGCCCGTGGGGGAATGATAATTCCGGCAAGGTTTTCAATGGCCATGCAATAGGTGCAGGGATGGCTGTTTGAGCAGAGTGAGCAGAGTCGTTCTGTCAGGGTGATATTCTGAAAATAGTTGCGCTGCATGGCCAGTGATTCCATACCGCGATGCACATGGCCGGCCGTGATGTCGAGTCCCTTGACGGTTTCACCGTCAATTTCCACCTGGAAGTACATTGGTTCTTCAAGGGCCACATGCAGCGGTCCTACGGGGAGTGTATATGTTGTCATTATTTGGACTCCTTGGCCCAGTCGGGCATGGATGTCTGGGAGAAAATGGTTTCCCATAATCTTTTGGTCGAGGCTCCGTTCATCATGGATGAGAGGGGAACGAGACGATTGAGAACGCCCTGCTCAAGAGAAGGGTCGAGGAAAAGCCTTTTGGGTGCGGTTCTGCCGGAGAGTTCCAGGTCGTACAATTCTGCAAATTCCCGCTCATGCCAGTCGGCATTGGGGAAATACGCAATGAGTGAGGGAACCGTTCGTTCTGGAGAATTGAGGGCCAGAGTCAAGGTCAGAACAGTGCCGTCGATATCGAAATTATAGACAATTTCCATATCGGAGTTTGTGGCAAACTTTTCCTTGTTGTACACAGTTATAGTGCATAAGCGGGCGCCTACTCCAGCCAGGCTCTCGGCAGCCACGAGGAGGGACTCCGACTGCGAAAGGTTTCCCCAGGCAAAGGTATTGCCAGTGGAATCGTGAGTAGAGTCGAGCTTGATCTCTGAGAGAAGTTCATCGAGCTGGGTTAGGGCGGCGGATGTCAACAGGTTCATATTATCTCCTGTCCATGAAGGCCAGTCTGGTGGATTGGGCCTGATGGCGAGCTGATATTTTACGACGACATGTGGGGCAAGTCTGCATGATTGAGGCTGCATCAACTGAGCCTATGGCATGAGTATGCAGTTTTTTACCAAGGGTTGGCAGCATACGTTCTCCACATTCGAGACAGGTAGGGTATTCGACGAATCGGGTTTCGCAGCAGGTGTATTTCTCTTCCTGAGCATGGGCGAGATGCCAGTCCTGTGTCATACGTATGGCTTTGGTCGGACAGTAGTGTTCGCAGAGACCGCAGAAGGTACAGGTGTTGTGCCAAAGACGAAATTCCACGCCGTTTCCTGACGTGGATTCAGTGAGGTCAATGGCTCCTCCAGCACAGACATGGCGGCATATCCCGCATGTCAGGCAGAGATTCGGATCGAGTTCTGCCCGACCCCTGAACCGGGTCGGGGTATGAGCCTCGCCCAGGGGAAACGGTTCCGTGGATGGGCCCTTGAGCAGGTTGGATACCAGGATTTTAAGAAATGGAAACATTACTTCACCTCTTCGATTCGGGTCTTCCAGATTTCACACGCCTTGATGATACCTTCGATGATGGCTTGCGGTCTTGGGGGACAGCCCGGAACATTGACGTCGATGGGTATGAACATATCCATGGGGCCTTCTATGGAATAGCTATCCCGAAAGACTCCGCCGGAAATGGGGCAGATGCCGACAGCCACAGTGATTTTGGGATGGGGGATTTCATCATAGACACGCAGAACCCGTTCCTTGACGCGAGTGGTCAATGGGCCCGTTATCAGGACGATGTCCGCATGGCGCGGGCTGCCACAGTATTTGCAACCCAGGCGTTCAACATCATAGCGCGGAATAAGGGCTGTGGTTGCCAATTCCACATCGCAGCCGTTACATGACCCGGCATTGATTCGATAGAGCCATGGGGAACGGGGGGCAAGACGGTTCAGGAATTTTTTCATGATATATCCTCGCTCAGCGGAGTATGTACGCCAGTCCAAGGCTCAGATAGGCCAATGAAGACGGGTATTTGAGGAAAAAAGTGAATGCCTGATCAATGCGGAGTCGTCCTGTTGACGCCCTGAAAAGAGAGACTGAAACAAGCATCAGGACAAGACATTTGACCAGGTGGAGCAGAATATTGGTCACAATGCCGCCGGGAATGACTGTGGGCAGAAAGAGCGTCACTCCCAGACTGAGAACAACAAAGAGTTTCAGGGCGGTCATCAGATTGAACAGGGCGAGCAGCGGGCCGGAGTATTCGAGAACCGGTCCTTCGATGACTTCCTCTTCGGCTTCTGGAATATCGAACAGGCCGCTTCCCATGGTGCCCGCGATAAAAGCCAGATAAGCCAGAAAAGCGGGGATCATGACAGGGTCGAGAATGAACGGTCCGTGTGCAAGTTGATAAGTGATGATCCCATTCAGGGAGAATTGCCATCCGGCTCTGAGAGACAAGGCCAGAAGTGTTGCCAGCAGGGGGATTTCATAGGCGAACATGATGATCATTTCGCGCGAGAACCCAAGGGCCCCGAAAGGGGAGCTGGATGCTGACCCGCCCAGCATGAAGGCAATGGCAGGCAGTCCCAAAAGGTAGAGCAGCACGAAGATATCTCCTGCGCCGGAGATGCCGTTCCAGACTCCGCTGACCGGAATCAGCGCAGCGCAAACGAGGCTGCCGGCCAGGCCGATTGCGGGAGCAAGGCGGAAGGCCCGTTCATTGCCCGACTCCGGGATCAGTATTTCCTTGGTGCTCAGTTTAATGATATCGTAGAACGGTTGCATGATTGGTGGTCCTACGCGGCGTTGGGCACGAGCCACCACCACTCTGTCGATACCTTTGAACAGAAGTCCGGCCATGAGCGCGAAGAGACCGCCCGGGAAGATGAGCATGGCGACGGTTGCCTGTGTGTATCCTTCCAGCATTATATATTCTCCTTGATGAAGGGCGCTCGAATCAGTCCTTGAAGACGTGTGACGAATTGCAGGGGCGCTTCGTAGACATTCGGGGCTGTGACATTGGTCGAGGCTGTCGGGAGATCGGCAATACCGCACAGGTGGATGGGCGTTTGCCGAACCTTGCCGGACATGGCGCTCAGAATGAGTCGTATCAGTGCGGCGGCAATGAGCAGCATGAATGCTATGAGAGGGGCATTCCATGCGCCGGGCCCATCAGTGATTCCACCGAGAACAACTGTTACCGGGGGGATTCCCAAAGAAGCCTCGATGAGGGCTATGGGTTTGAGGACCAGTCCGGGGAAGACGCCCATGACAAGGCTGAGAACTGACAAGATCACCATCGGTATTCGCATGGCAGGGCTGACCTCCGTGACATTTTCATTGTGCGGTGCAAGTTGCCCGAAGAATGCGGCATGGAGGAATTTGGCGAAATACGCCAGTGTCAGCACACTTCCTGAAAGAGCGAGAAGTACCAGTACGATCTGGTTTTCCTGCAAGAGTGCATGGTAGAGAATCCATTTGGAGGTAAAACCGCTGAATGGGGGAATCCCTGCTGCGGATAAAGTGGCTATGCCGAAAGCCATGGTCGTCAACGGCATGCGCTTTCCAATGCCGCCTAGTTCTTCCAGAGAGTGGGCATGGGTACGATACATGAGTGCCCCGGCGCATAAGAAAGCGAGGTTCTTGAAGACCATATGGTTGACAAGATGCATCATGCCGCCAGCGACTCCCAGTGAGGTACCGAGGCAGATTCCAAGGAGTATATATGCCATCTGGCTTACTGTGGAGTATATCAGTACTCCCTTGATGCCCGATTGGGTGACGGCTTTGAATGCGGCATAGAAGAGAGTTACGGCGGCAATCCATGTCCCACAGTGCATCAGTCCGGTCATGGCCGAGGTCGATCGGATGTCAGCCCCCAGCACGAAACACAGAATCAGAATGCCAAGAGGAGCGCTTTTGAGCAGAACTGCCGAGATATAGCCGCTGATAGGGGTGGGAGCCGTGGCCGGGTGCATCTGCCAGTCTATGCGAAGCGGCAGCATTGCCGCCTTCATGAAAAGTCCTGCGCCGATGAAGATCATTGGGGCCAACCAAGCCCGTGTTTCAAGAGTGGGAAGTAAGCCGGCTATGGTCTGCATATCATAGGTCCCGGCAAGGTTGCCGAGGAGGAGTATGCCGATGAATATCATGGATGCACCGGCCAGGTTGAAGAGAAAGTATTTTGTTCCTTCTTTGAGTGCCTCGGAGCTTTCTTCATGGATGATCGCGAAGAAAAGAGGCCAACTGCTCATGATTTCCCAGAAAGCGAAAAAGTTGAACAGACTCGTGGAGAGAGACAGCCCCGTCAGTCCGCTGACCATGAGCAGGCAGGTTGTGTAAAAACGCCATTGGGTATGGCTATGATCCATGTATCCGGCGGAGTAGATGAAACTGAGGGTTGCCGAAAATGTCACCAGGAGCGCAAATCCTAGAGCATAGGGGGCTGGAGCCGGAGACATGATCAGCAAGACTCCTCCTGCCAGGGCCGAAGAGAGAGCTGCCACCAGTGCTTGAAGTTTGTTGTTGTTGAGTACAAAGGTCGCCGCAGCTCCGGCAAGGGGAATGAGCGTTGCTATGGGCCAATGCAGTGAGAGGTCGGGGAGAGCCGGATGATTTGTGACTCCCCATGCGGCGTTAGCTGCGAGGATGACCTTGTCCAACCAGAGATTCGGCTCAATGCCGAAGAGGACACATGCGGCGGCAAGAAGCATCATGCCGAGTCGCATGGAGAGAGGAACCTCTAGAACAGTATCTTTTTCACAGGGTTGGAAAAAGAGGACTTTGAGCAGTCGTGAATAATAGACAGCCCCAATCAGGCTTCCCAGAAGAAGCAGTCCGGCCACGGGATAAAATCCAGCCTGAATGGCGGCGTGGAGCATGAGAAATTTGCTGACGAATCCGTTAAAAGGCGGCAGGCCCATGATGGCAAGAGTTCCGATGACGAAACAGACGCCAGTGACAGGCATTTTTCTGCCCAAGCCGGAAAGTTTTTCAATCTGCTGGCTTCCGGCGCGGAGGATAAAAGCTCCGGCAGCGAGGAAGAGCAGGTTCTTCATGATGGCGTGGTTGACGACGTGACCGAGGGCGCCGGTCGTGGTTATCCATGTGTTGATGCCGAGGATGATGGCTATCTCACCCACTTGGGCCAAGGTGGAGTATGCGAGCATCCGTTTGATGTCAGTCTGGCGCAGTGCCATGATTTCACCAAGCAGGAGTGTACACCCCCCGGCAGCCATAATCGTATTGGGTAACAGGGAGGACAAGGCTGGGGTCCAGAAGGGAATGGCCCCGGCTGCGAACAGTGGAAGGAATTTGATGAGGCCGAAAAGTCCGGCCTTGGTCAGGATTCCCGACATAGGTGCGGAAATGGAAGATGGAGCCACGGGGTGTGCGTCCGGGAGCCATGAGTGCATGGGGAAAAGTCCAGCTTTGACGCCGAGACCGATGAAAAAGAGCATGGCAATGATTGCCAGTGTCGCTGGCGGCATGTGTGCTGTTGCCGAGCCAAGAGCCGCGATGTCAAAAGTGTGAGAAGAGGAGTGCCAGAGCAGGATGCCGTAATGCATGATGCTGGCCCCGGAAGCGCACATAATAAAGTATTTGTATCCGGCCTTGAGCGCCCCCTGTGTTTGTTTGTGAATAACCAGCAGGTAGGACGTCCATGTCATAAGTTCCCAGAACAGGTAGAACGTCCCCATGTCTGTGGCGGTGGTGACTCCGATGAGCGAACCAAACATCAGGAACAGGAAAAAAAAATAGCGGTTGGTATGGGTTGTTTCCTTGATGTAGCCAATGGAATAGAGGACCACGACACTGCAAAGAGTGGCGAAAAGCAGGGCTGTCAGATTGGAGAGCGCATCCAGTCCCTGCATTTGCCAGGTGACTATGACGGTAGCGAGGGCGAGGAGCAAAGCTGCCGCATTACGAAGTTTGGCAGAGGTTCGCCCCACACAGTAGACAGCAAATGCGCTGATATATGGAACCAGGACGGCCAGGGGCCAGGGACGTTCGAAATTGGGGAGATGCTCATGCGCGTTCTGGGGCGTCAACGCCATGGCCATCTGCTCACATGCGTGGATCAGTGGTTCAGGGAAAATGGTCAATGCCGCTGTCAGGGTCGCCAGGCCGAAGCAAAGGATGCCGGAAACCGACATACTCTCGGTAACAGAGACCGTGTCTTTGTCTCCCTTTTCAAAACAGATCGCCTGGATTGCGCGCAGTATGTAGATGGCGGCGATGATGGTCCCGATGGTGGCACTGGCAGCGATGATGTACCGCCCGCTGTCGATAGCCGCGTACATGACCACAAATTTGCTGATTGCTCCCTTGAATGGGGAAAGTCCCATAAAGGAAAACATGGCAAACCCGAAGAGTGTCGCAGTGTAGGGCATTGCGCGATGAATGCCGCGAAGATCTTTTATCTCCCATGATCCGGCGCAGGAGGCGAGTCGGTAGGCTGCGAGGAAGGCCAGGCTGCGGATGACAACTTGGTAGACGAGGTGAAGAACGGCGCCTGTGGCGGCCAAGGGAGAGCCGATCCCGAAACCGATAAGCAGGTATCCACATTCGGCACATGTAGAAAGAACGAGAAGCCGTTTGAGATTACCTGATGACCTGAGTGCCAGTACTTCACCGAAGAGAAGCAGGATGGCTCCGCATAAAGGAGTGACCTGGAAAACGAACTGCATATCTGAAACCTCCTACCCCCCTTATAAAGGGATGTCGGGAGAGGTTTCTGTCCATTCTTTGACAAAACCGAAATTGAGATCACAAAGGGAGTTGGGTGGCCTTGTAGAGTCTGTCCATATCGGGAATGAAGAATGTGCCCCGGCCCTGTTTTTCCAGGAGACCGGATTTGTACATGTCGTTGAGCAGGGTGGAAACCATCTGTCGGGATGCTCCGACGATTTGTGCGATCTGTTCCACGGTCATGGTGGTATTCAGGAGTGTGCCGCCATCTTGTGCCCTGCCGGAGGTGAGAGCTTCTTCATAGAGGAACAATGTCAGTCTGAGTTCAGTATCGCGAAAGGCGAATCCGTCAATGATCGAGAAAGAACTCGACAAAAGCTCTCCGAGCACCTTGACCATGGTCATGGTGAATTCACTGTGTCTGACAGCAATCTCGCGAAACATTTTAACAGGACAGACGAACATGACTCCGTCTTCAAGAGCTTCGCATGTGGCTCGGGTGTGGGTACTGTAGATATCGCCGGGGCTGAGGATAGTCAGCATGAATTCGCGTGAAGGGGATGTCAGGAAAACCCTGGCTCTGCCCTCTTTCACTATGAAGACATGGTTGATGTCATCATCCGGGGTGCTCAGGAGTTCTCCCTTGCGAAATTTTCGGGTGTTGAACGCCTTCAGGATATCTTCATGTCCCGGAGCTTCCAGGACTTCAATCAGGTCAAGACTGGTCAACTTCATTTTGGATTGCACGGAAGCCTCTTCTTTCGAATAGTGAGCGATGCCCGGTCGTAGGGATAACTGTCTTATGAACAACTAACCATGGTTCAGGCGAAGCGGATGGTTACTGAACAGACTGGGTGGGAACTGTCCATGGTAGACACTTTAGCTTCTTTTGCAGACCTTGTGAAGTCCCCCTCTCCATATAAGTTGATTATGGTCAAGAATAAAATTATTGATTACAAAACTTTATCGTCTTGAAATGGAGAGAAGTTGCGCTCGCTTCCACATCGGGCATGTGAGCCACAGGCGGTCAAACGTCTTTTCAAAGAGTGTTTCAAACCGCTTTGCGAAAATGACGGCATGAGAAACAGGGAGAATCCACTACTCAATGACAGTGGGCGTCTTGCTGACTCCAGCGAATGACGGCTCCTCATTTTCAGTCTCTGGATTAAGGCTTGCTATGAGTTCATTCAATTCCATCGCAACCCTGGAGAGCTCGGTACATGCCTGGGCGGATTGTGTCATGGCTTCACTCGTGTTTTGGGAAATCTGATGCATGTCTTCCGTGGCTTGCGTGATCTGCTCCGAGGTGGAGGATTGCTCCTTGGCTGCCATGGCTATTTCCTGAACCTGTTCCGAGGAATTCTGTGAAAGCGTGACTATTTCAGCCAGTGATTGTCCAGCTGTCTCCGCCAGTGAGGAACACGTTTCAACAACGGTAGCCGCTTTATCTGTTTCAGCTATATTTTGTTGGGTTACGGCTTGAATTGCCTTGATGGCGTTGCCGACTTCCGTCGTGGCGACCATGGTCTTTTCAGCCAGTTTGCGGACTTCATCGGCGACGACCGCAAAACCTCGACCGGCATCACCCGCCCGAGCCGCTTCAATGGCAGCATTCAGGGCAAGCAGGTTTGTCTGGTCCGCGATGTCCGTGATGACAGTGATGATTCGACCTATTCCCTCGGCTTGGAGTCCGAGGTCGCTCATGTTTGTCTTGAGGCCCGAGGCAAGGAGACGCACTTCGTTGACGGACGAAACAACCTTGTCAACGATGCTGTGCCCTTCATGGGCCTGACTCCTCGCCAATTCGGCGTTGTGGGCAGCCTGGCTTGCATTTCGGGCGACTTCCAGGACCGTGATATTCATCTCTTCCATGGCTGTCGCAGTCTCGGTTGCCCGTGCATTTTGTTCATCGGCTCCCTGTCGTGACTCCTCCACTCGTACGGAAAGTTGGCCCGATGCCGAGGCCATTCGTTGGGAAAGACGTCTGGCCTCGCCTGCCACATGAAGCATGGTGCGTTGGGATTCAAGGATTTCGGTTTCATCGACAACGACTTCAAGGGCCCCGGCTATTTCTCCTTTATCGCCTTGCAGGGGAATGGCATATCCCTTGATATCCTTGGTGCCTGTTTGCAGATTAGCACGCATGGCACTGCTTTCACTCTGGACTTCATGCATCGCTTTGGAGCAGATACAGTTGGTCGTTCGGCAGATGTCGGTATTGAAAACTTCGTGGCATTTGTGACCGACCAACACGGTGTCGGTTCCGGCATATTGGCTGGTTGTGCGATTGGCATAGAGGAGATTGTACTGGGTATCGATAGTGAAAATGGGGAATGGGAATGTATCGAAAGTGGCAGTGAATGTCTCTGCCAGGGTATTCATACTACGAATCAGTTGGGCATAAGCTCCTTCATATTTCGACTCGTCGCCTCGAGCTGTCAGATTTCCCTTGCGAACCTTGGCGGAAATGGCTTCGCAATCCGAGATGAGGTCAGAAAGCCGGGCCGGGATCTGGCTCACGGATTGTCGGATACACCCAAGTTCATCTTGTGAATGTGATTCCATGTCTCGTGTCAGGTTACCTTTGGCGACGTCTTCCGCAAAGAGGCAGATTCGGTTTAACGGCTTGAAAACGGCAAAGGGAAGAACTCCGAGGACAGAGAGAATGGGAATGAGTACAGAGAACAGGAAGATGCCGAGCACAAGCATGGTTGCGCCGTCGAGAATACTGTTTTGGAGAGAAATGTCCTGTGCCAGGGCGATGACCCCTATGGGATGCCCTTGATAGTCGCTCACCGGAAGATACGCTAGGGCGTAATCGCCTGAAACAGTGACAAATCGCTCTTTGACCCCCCGGCGCAAATTTCCCAGTGTAATGGCGTTGCTCACTGTCAAATTTTCTTTACCAGCCACACGAACAAAAGCGTTTTCAATGACGGGGTATTGTTTCGGGTTCTGCAATTTTGTTGTGGTTGAGAGAAGCGATGCGTCCATATAGAGCGAAAAGAATTGGTTTTCGTCCTTTTGCAACGATTTGAAGACATCCTCATAGCTTTTCAAGACTTCAACGGACCCGAGCTGGTGCCCGGTGGCGTCAATAACCGGTGCCAAACCACGAATGGCGAAACCTCCTCGGCCAGGCTCTATTCCGCGCCGAGGTTTACCATCTCTGTTCACGTCAATGACCGTCTGTCTGAAACTGGAGATATCGTCTGAGATATCAACCCACTTTCCGTTTCGCTTGGCTTGTTTGTCACGCCACATGCGGACCAGGCTTCTTCCGTTGGGGAGATGGAAATGCAGGCGAAGTTTTTCGCCGAGGGTCTTGTCGTATCCCGAGAGAACCGGGGCGAGAGTGTGCCTTAGATTGTCACGAGCCTGTTGCACTGTCAGGTCGCTTTCTGCGTTAATATTTCCTTCATGGGCCAGCTTGAATGCTTGGATAACCGAGGGCATTCGGCTGAATAAGGCGGCTTCTTCCAGCGCCCTGACAGAGGCTTCTTCGGTATTCAATTCCACTGTCTGGGCCACTCCGCCGACCAGCATCTGGGCAAAGGAAGCGCGCAGATCCCCGAATTGACCGGTGAGAAGAAAATAGCCGATCCCGCCCACAAGAAGGACCATGGGGAGAATAGGCAGCAGAATTTTATATTTGATACTCATAAGTGATCTCCTCCAGTCGCCATTTGGATTTGAAGCAACTCCTTGGGAGTCACTTGTCCATTCGCGTCAGCGTCGTCTGGAATAGTCAGAAATCGGCGACAAGTTTGTCCGTATGTTCAGATATTCAGACCTGATATACTGTTGATAAGTCTTCTGTACAGAACATGGAGGATTGTTCCAAAAGGAACAAATAAAATGAGGAAATGGTCGGATTTTCTACAATTCTCTCTCAAAAATTGTGAAAAAAAACACAACCCAACTTACTGATATAGTGTAGTTCTTATTACTACATGTATAAAAAATCAATGAAAAAAGGGTGTTCGAGTTGAGTTGTGGAAAAGGTGTTCTTAATGAGAGAGATTTCTCTTTGCAGGAATCGTTTTCGGCGTGATCCGGCTGGCAACAGGGAAACAAGAGACAGTGCTGTTTCGGTGAAAGCTCAGGAGATGTCATGCACCATAAAACCGCGAGGAAGAAAAATTCCACGCGGTTTTATGAACGAATCAGGCCAGAGGATTATTGTGTTTCAATTGTCCCGGAACCGAGGCGTGTGCCGAGTTCGAAGGCGCGGCGACAGTCTTTGCCGAAAACAGCCTCACGATACTGCGCTTTTTCATCTTTATCAAATCCGGTCTCGTATTTGTCATAATCATCATACTGGGTCGTGTTCATGGCAAGGACGAGTTCAGATGCGCCAAATTGGCGTTCCAGATTTGAGCGGGTGCGTTCAAACATGCTTTCATAGCCCATCTGTTCGATCATCGATTCAGGAATGTTCATGGTGTAAATAAGGCCAGTGGGAATGCGGCGTGGAAAATGAGAATCGGCATAGTTTTGATAATTCAGGTAGGGGAATTGTAACCGTTCCAAAAATGTCCGGGTACACGCTGTTTCAGAGCCAAAATAAACTGGTGTGCCGACAACCAGAGCATCTGCATCACGGATTTTTTCAAGCACTGGTGCCAGTTCGTCTTTGAGAACACACACTCCGGTCTGTTTTCTGTCATGCCTTTTGCAAGCGAAACAACTGGCACAGCCCTTGAAATCCAACGGGTAGAGATGAATCAATTCGACTTCTGCTCCAACGCTTTTGGCCCCTTCGAGGGTGTGCTCCAGCATGGTAACCGTATTCCATTTTTTCTTTCGTGGACTTCCATTAAAGGCGAGAACTTTCATGGTATCTCCTTGTGTTGTGCGACGTGCTTGTCGCTGTGTGGATTGTAAACATCGAAAACCTTCGAAGTAATAACTCAAAAAAATTATCCGTGAAGAATATGGCGAAGTTTGCGGGCCGCTTCTTGATTGACCCAAAACAGGACATCCTTGCCATCTCGCTTCATGTGGACAAGGCCTGCTTCACGCAGTTCCTTGAAATGGTGTGAGACCGTGGAAGGAGCCAGCCCGAGCCGCTCTGCAAAGCCGCACTGGCAATTCTGAAATTCTTCCGGCAACCGTTTGGTAATGGGCTCATGCACGCAGGCTGCGAGTTCACTGTATATACGGAGACGGTGGGGATTGGAGAGCGCCTTGAACATGCGTGCCATTCTGTCCAGGTCTGCGTCCGTTTTGGAGGAAACGGTTTGGTCCTCTGTTTTCTTCGACATGTTCTGGACACTATGTCGCTCTCCAGTGGCTGTCAACGGAGGAAGGTCCGTCGGGGCGGATAGACCATGCTTCCCATTCTTTGTCCAAGAATGTTTTGCGTGGAAGGCTGATAAATGAAAACCCCACTTTGGTGGAGTGGGGTTTGATTCGCGACCTACACTTCTCCTGCGGTGGAGATGTGCGCTGAAGCAGAGGGGACGCGTTGTTATTTTTGTCCTTCCAACAGTTCGGGTTTGACATATTCAGTGATATCATTGCCGAAGTGGACATAGACGTCGTCAACGCCATCGACAGGAATCCAGTAACCATCCATGAACATGTTCGAATAGCTGGAGAACGCGAGTTGGCGGACACCTTCATTCTTTTTCAGGGAAACATTGGCCTTGCATCCAGGGCAGACTTTCTGGTTTTCGCACAGGGAGTGACATTTGATCCCAGCATTGATCCCCAAGCCTTGAGCCGCCTTATTGGTTGCCAGGATATCCCTGTCCTTGTGGACGAGGAAGACCGGTGACGGATACAGATTCCACATCAATTTGAAACTTTCCAGGATTTCGGGTTGAACGTGTGCCATTATAAACTCCTTGTTCTGTTATTTATGATCCATGAGCCAGCAGCATCTCGATGAGAAAAGAGAATGCCGTGCAATTGAAACCGTAGACAGCCATGTAGGCCGTTGTTTTGCCTCGTACGCCTGTCAGCGAGCGGAAAATGAAAATCAATAGGTAGAAAAGCCATATTGCAGAAGGGAGTATCAGCCTGATCGAAGTCAGGTTTACACTGCCGTACATGGCTTTTTGTGCCAAAACGCCAAGAGGGATCCCTAGTGAGAGAAAAGCGAATCCGATTGACAGTGAGAGAAAGAGCATCTGTTCAAGTTCGTTGAGACTGAAGGGAAAAGAACTGCTCAGTTTTATGCGCTTGGATTTGATCGCCCGTTCTTTGCCAATGTAAACACAGGCGATCATGAAGGCGCACATGAAGAGAATATAGCCAAGTGAGCAGGCCGTGATATGAATAATCAGTAGATTTGACATCCCTCTTTCCTTCTCTCTTAATCCTCTTGGGGGGCCACAGGGCGATGGTCTCCATGCTTGCCGTCATGGGATGGTGTTTGATTTGGTTCCTGTTTTCGTTTGATCGATCTGCGATACAGAAAACGACCCAGCAGCCCAGCAATCACCGTTGTTCCGAAGACGACACCCATTAGCGATTCTGCCAATAGCCGCGAAGACTTCCAACTGGTGGCGCAGCTTCGCCATGTTCCCACTTTGTCCTGACGTAGCGTTTCCAGCCAGGACAGAACCGGGTATGCCAAATCCATATTTTACCGAGGAATGACGCAGATGCCTTCTCTGCTTTTTCTCGAAATCGACATGTGTCGCATGACATTTGAGGACGTTTCTCCGTATCCATATGTATTTGCTCCGTGGTGTGGTGTGGCTATGACTGTCGTCAATCGTGAGCAAAGAGTACACCTGATGCAAAAGAATTCCTCTCAGGTCTGCAACGAGATGTAACAAGATGTATCCTGCCCTTCGAAACATTTGGAAACATTTCGTTGCTAAGAAGAAAAGCCTTGGGCGCTGATATTCGGTAGAAGGAAAGAATAATAACCATCAGACACCAAGGAGTATGTGATGAGAAAAGTGATAATTATCGGAATGTTAGTTTGTGTCGCCGTTATCGGGGCATGTACTCGCTACGCTGCGATGAAAGGCCCGTTTGATGGAGAAGCCATTAACACGGCTTTTTTGGAATTCGTGGTGGACAAGGCCGATGACAAGCTGAACCTGACAGACTCACAGCAGATAGAATTGAGTGGTCTTGTCGAAAAGATGTTGTTGACCGCATTGGAGCAGCGGCCGCAGGCTGACGCTCTTCGTAAGGAACTTGCCACGCAAATGCTCAATGAGGAACTTGATATGGACGCAGTGGAAGCAATCATTGCCAAGCGAATGCAACTGTATCACAGTGTGTTGGAAATCGGAAAATCTGAATTGGTGGCTTTCCACGGAACATTGACCGATGAGCAGCGCACGGAACTTTGCCGCTTCATCATGGAACATGGCAAGCACGGGTGGCACGGCAGCAAGTAGTGTTGCCCGGTTGCCACTGGACCAATTGTGGTGGACAGTGGCAACGTTACGAATATCAGGGGAGTTTATGGCCGACACCATCTTGATCATTGAGGATGACCCGGATTTGCAGGATTTGCTCCGTGAGTATCTGGGCGGATTCGGTTTTGTGGCCCATGCGGAAGGGTATCCGGAGGAGGGATTGAAAACATTCAAGATGCTCGCCCCGGATCTGGTCATACTTGATGTCATGCTTCCCGGCATGAACGGATTTGAGGTTTGTCGGCGTATTCGTCAGGAATCAGAGACTCCGATTATCATGCTGACGGCACGGGGTGATGTCATGGATAGGGTGGCAGGGCTGGAAATAGGCGCAGATGATTATTTGCCAAAACCCTTCGAACCTCGTGAATTGGTGGCTCGAATACAGTCCATATTGCGCCGCAGTCAACGTGGCTCGGTTCGTGATATGGGTGAATTTGGCCGTCTGCGGATTGATTTTGATTTGCGTGCAGCTTCAGTGGATGACAAGGATGTTGGTTTGACGACAACGGAATTCAATGCCCTAGCCTTGTTGGCGCGAAGACCGGGAAAGACGTTCAGTCGGGATGATCTGATGCAGGAATTACGCGGATTGGACAGTGACTCGTTTAATAGGTCCATTGATATTACCATGAGTCGGGTCAGGCAGAAGCTTGGTGACGACCCCAAAGCCCCGACATTCATCAAAACCGTCTGGGGAGCGGGGTATGTCTTTATTGCTCAGGGGCACCATGATTAATTTTCTTCGTCTTGTTTTCCGTTCGTTATTCACTCGTCTGGCGGCGGTCATGTTTTGTGCTGTCATTGGCATAAATGTGATCACTTACTCTCTGTATGTTGGTTTGGAATTCGGCCATGAGACGACCATTAACAGAAGCCTCATGGAATATGCCCGGTCCATGGCCAATGCGATTGGCGTTCCCCCTGACATTGCGGTGGCGCGCCAGTTGGCTGAAGAGCGCATCATGCGCATTACTGTGGATGGTTCGACTTCCTTTGTGGTCGGTGAGACGCAGAGACGATTCCCGGATCGATTCCTGAAGCCGCGGTTTGCTGTTGACGGTATGGAAGTCTCCAGTCTCCATGGGTTTTATCGAGTCAAGGTGCCTGTTGCGCCGGATGTGAGCATAACCTTTGATTTGTTCCCGACGGCTGAGGAGAATGCCGCACTGCATACATACGGGATTATTTCCCTGGTCGGCACATGTCTGATCATGTTCGCGCTGTATCTTGCCGTGCGGTATCTTTTGCGCCCTGTGGGGTGGTTGACCAAGGGGGCGGCCGCTGTTCGGGATGGAGAATTGGGAAGCCGTGTGCCTGAGAAGAGCAGCGGGGAACTGAGAGAACTTTCCGAGACCTTTAACCAAATGGCAGCCCGTCTTGAATCCCTGATAGACGGCCATCAAAAATTGCTTCTTGGGGTCAGTCATGAATTGCGGACTCCACTGACTCGGCTCAAACTTCGATTGGCTATGTTGGGTGAAGCCGTCAACATCGACCCCATCTGCAAGGACATTCGCCAAATGGAAACGATGATCGCCATTCTGCTTGATGCCGCCCGTATGCGGCATGACACCATGACGCTCAATCTTGAATCCGTAGACATGGCGGATTTGTTGAGCGATGCAGCGACTCTCTATGGAGACTCTCCTCCCGGTGTCAGGTTTGTCTCGCCCGGAATTCCGGTCGTCGCCACCGTTGATCGATTGCGGATGGAAGTGTTGATCAGTAACCTCATTGATAACGCCATCAAATATTCAGCTCGGGAGAGCGCACCAGTGGAGTTGCTCTTGTCACACACTGATGAGGGTGTAGAATTTTCAGTGTCTGATCAGGGGATAGGTATTCCGGATGACGCCTTGGAGCATCTTTTCGAACCTTTTTACAGGGTCGATGAATCTCGGACACCCCGGACCGGGGGCTATGGTCTTGGATTGTATATGTGCCAGGCCATAGCCGAGGCCCATGGCGTGGTCATCAAGGTCGAGAGTCGATTGGGAGTTGGTACGACCATGCGAGTCGTCATTCCTGGCTAAAGCGTGTCCTTTCTCTGCTGTCTTCGTTGCAGCAAGTTTTTTCCTCTTCCGATTAACCGGTCAAAGCGGTTTCTTTCATCTCATCCAGTCTTTCCAGATAGGCTTGTTGATAGAGTGGGCCGTTTGCAGTGAACTGCATTGCTGCTTTTTTATGCGCGTCACACCATTCCGCCAGTGCCGGATTGCGTTGAATGCGGCCATAGGCTTTGACCATGTGGAGTGTCATATGACAAACAGGCATCGTTTCCTTTGCCTGTACCAGCAATTTTGTCTGATCCTTTGCCAGATTCAGAAAAAAAGAAGCCACTGCTTCGGCACAATGATAATTGGCTCCTGATTTCAGTTTTTCCTGCACAGAAGGGATATCCAAAGAGGTGATGCGCCAGTGTCGCTGCCACTCGGCCGGGATGGTCTCTGACTGGCCGTATTCAATGGTCCCGGTCTTGAGAAAATGTTCCAGTTTAACAGCCATTCTCTCTGGCATTGGTCCGATGTGCTCAATATCGCGGCGGGCGTGAAGGGACGTGACAAGGCCGTCTTTTTCTTCCAGGCGAATCTTGAGGAAGGGACAGTGCTCCTCGATTTTTTTGGTGGAATCTGACCAGATGCCGCCGAAGACCGAGTCCATGTCAAGGATGTGCACGTCATCAAAAGCTTTTTCCCAGGCTGAAAGTATTGCCTTGCCTTTCATCCACAAGGTGCCCCAGCCATCCAGATAGGAAAAGGGGTCTGGTCCAAAGGCGGGGTAATGGGACAGTCGGGCGAGAATGACGATGGGAACACCGGGGTTTTCCGCCCTGATGCGAACCAGCATTTCCCGGTATCTGTCCAGATATGTTGATGGGTTGGGTTTGAACATCCTGCAGTTGTTTTGTGCCCACGTCATCAGGTCCGGATTGTCAGTTAATCCTCTGGGGTCCATGAAGAAAACATATTTCTCTCGATCATGCAGAAAAAGAGGGGTGTTTTCATGGAAAAGACTCAGCACAATGAGTTCCGGAGCGGAGCTGTTCGCATCCAACGGGGAAAATTGGTGTGACAATATTCGGCCATGGAGATAAGGCTCAATCCCGAATTGTGATTCTATCTCTTCCAGGGACGGAGGTATACGTCCTGGATGGCTGGGATATGTCAATGGCGAAGCAAGAACCTTGTACACGGTTTCGTGCCCACGCGCCGCCATGGCCCGGCTGAGAAAATCTGCTTGGCAGTTGCCGAGAAAGTAAATCACGTGATACTCCTCAAAAGTAAGTGTTCCAGACCCTCTTTTTACGGGATACATGTCATATCGGTTGGGAAACAGGAGAACGTAAGGGGAAGTTTGAAAAATTATAAAACTCAAGCAGTTCAGGAATTGTTACATGTCACCAAAGCGTAACAATCGGCACATTGTGCTGTAACAGTCTTTCTCTAGTGTCTGCCCAAGCAAAATTGGATTTTCGTTTTTCAATAACCCTGTTGAGGAGACAGCTAAATGCCTAAATTTATGAAAATGCTCGTTGTCGCCGCTGCCATCGTCGCTTTCGGCGCTGGCATGGCCCAGGCTCGCGATCAGATCAAGATCGTCGGTTCTTCCACCGTTTACCCCTTCTCCAGTTATGTTGCTGAAGAACTGGGTGCTACCACCAAATTCAAGTCTCCCGTTGTCGAATCCACCGGCTCCGGTGGCGGGCACAAGTTGTTTGGTGCAGGTATCGGTCTTGATACCCCGGACATTACCAACTCTTCACGCCGCATGAAGGCTTCCGAGTTCGAGAAGGACCAGAAAGTCGGCATCACCGAGATCACTGAAGCCTTGATCGGCTACGATGGAATTGCGGTTGCCCAGAACGGTGCAAACCCGGAATTCTCTCTTACCAAAGATGAGCTGGCCATGGCTGTCGCAGAGATGGTTCCAATGGATGGCAAACTGGTCAAGAATCCTTACAAGACCTGGAATCAGATCAACGCAAAATTCCCCAATCGTAAAATCCTTTTCTACGGCCCGCCGACCTCCTCCGGTACCCGCGACGCCTTTGGTGAAATGGTCCTCGGAAAGTTCGCCAAAAAGCATAAAGACCTGTACGCTGCAGTTTCTCCCAAAGGAAAAGCCGACAAGTACGAATCCGTTCGTCAGGATGGAGTCTATGTTCCTGCTGGGGAGAACGACAACCTGATCGTTCAGAAACTGACCAAGGACAAGAATGCTTTTGGTATCTTCGGATACTCCTTTCTGGAAGAAAACTCCGATCGCATCTCCGGTGCCAAGATCAATGGCGTTTCTCCTGAGCCGACCACCATCGCCAACGGTGAGTACCCCATTTCCCGTTCCTTGTACTTCTACATCAAGAAAGCTCACATGGATAAGGTCCCTGGCATGAAGGAATACATCGAGTTGTTCATGTCCGATAAGATGATCGGTCCCAAGGGATTACTCAAGCGTATCGGTCTGGTTCCCCTCGGTGATGACCTGCGCAAGCAAGTTCAGAAAGATGTCCTTTCCTACAAGAACCTGACCCTGGAAGACCTGAAGCACTAATTACGAAACGTTCGAATGAGACCGATCCGGTAAGGATCGGTCTCTTTTGGCGTCTTAATGGGGATTGCCGTGACTACGGGAAGCATACTTTTATATCTGCTCTGCGGCTTGGTGCCGTTGTCCATCGTCGCTTATTTCCTGGCGACCAAGAAAACCTTTTCGGTCAAATACGAAGGGGAAAAATTTCATTCCACCCCAGGGAGCTACGGATGGTACGCCATTATCTGTACCTTGTCTCCGGCTCTTCTGGCGTCATTTATCGCCGTGCTGCTTCAGCTCTCCGGCCTGGTCGAGGTTCCGGGGACAGCTTTTGTGGCAACAGGTATCCTTTTCGCCGCTCTGGGACTTTGGCTCGGGGTTCAGACCATCAAACCAAGGCTCAAGGCGCGCAGCATTGTGGAGCAACTGATTGTCAAAATGTTATTCGTTGCTTCGCTTGTTTCCATTTTTACGACTATCGGCATTGTTATTTCCGTGACCTTTGAGGCCATAAAGTTTTTTGATATCGTGAGCTTGTGGGATTTTGTCACAGGAACAACCTGGAACCCGGATGAAGCGGTGACCGGCAGTGATGTCCAAGGCGTTTTCGGGTCCATTCCTCTCTTTGCCGGTACATTCATGATTACGGCCATTGCTATGTTGGTGGCTGTTCCAGTTGGTCTCTTTTCAGCCATCTGTATGGCAGAATACGCAACGCCTTCATTCAGAAAAGTTGCCAAGCCTGCTTTGGAAATTTTGGCCGGTATCCCCACAGTTGTCTATGGTTTCTTTGCTGCCATCACCGTCAGTCCACTTGTGGTCAACATAGCAGAATATCTTGGACTTCAGGCTGATTTCACCAATGCCTTATCGCCGGGGCTGGTCATGGGGGTCATGATCATTCCTCTGATTTCTTCCTTGTCGGATGATGTCATCACCTCGGTTCCCAATGCTTTGAGAGAAGGCTCTCTCGCCATGGGAGCCTATCGTTCGGAGACGATCAAAACCGTGGTCCTGCCAGCCGCTTTGCCCGGTATTGTTTCTGCTTTTTTGCTGGCCGTCTCTCGAGCTGTCGGTGAGACCATGATTGTGGTCATGGCTGCGGGTTTGCGGGCAAATCTTACATGGAATCCTCTTGAAGGGATGACAACAGTGACTGTTCGGATTGTCGATGCCTTTACGGGCGATCAGGCTTTTGACAGCCCCGAAACGTTGTCCGCGTTCGGGCTTGGTCTTGTCTTGCTGGTGGTTACTCTGGTCCTCAATGTCATCTCCCTGGTGGTCATCCGTCGATTCCGTCAACAATACGAATAAGAGAAGAATATGTCGTTTATACTGGATCATAAAAAAATGAAGGGGCGGGCCAACCGCGACAGACGTTTCAGGATATACTCCTACTCAGCTATTTTCATGGCAGGAGCGTTTCTGGTTTTCTTCTTTGCCGATATCACCGCTACTGCTTGGTCTGCCTTTGAACAGGCAGAGTTGCGAGTGGAAATGAACTATAATGAAGATGCCAAAACCATGGGGGATTATGCTTTTGATGATAATATCAGTTATCTTGTCAGTCGTGGAGTGACCCGCCTTATCCCCAATCAGATGCGGGAGGACCGCTCGCTTTTGGGAACTTCCGTCGAAAAATGGATTTTGGCTGACTCGGAAGTTGACCAATATCTCAAGGGAAAACCCAATAGATTGAGAAAGGACGAGCGCAAGTTGGTCGATACAATGCGGGCCGAAGGGCGGGCCAGACTCGCTTTCAATAACGGTTTTTTCTTTAACGGTGATTCCAAATTGCCGGAAATGGCCGGAATCTGGGCTGCAGCAGTCGGTTCTTTCTATGTTTTGATTATTACGCTCCTTTTCAGTTTCCCGCTGGGAGTTGCCACAGCCATTTATCTGGAGGAGTTCGCACCTGATAACCGGTTGATGCAGGTCATTGAAGTCAATATCAATAACTTGGCTGCGATTCCATCCATTCTGTTTGGCTTGCTCGGGTTGTCCATTTTTATCAACTTCATGGGGGTACCTCGATCCTCTGCTTTGGCTGGCGGGTTGACCCTGTCTCTGATGACGTTGCCCGTCATCATCATTTCCACTCGCGCTTCCATTCTTGCCATCCCGGACACCATCCGTGAAGGTGCTCTTGCTCTGGGCGCTACTCGGTGGCAAATGGTCATGACCAATGTCTTGCCGTTGTCATTGCCCGGCATCCTGACCGGTACGATTATCGGGCTGGCTAGGGCGATTGGTGAGACCGCGCCGTTGATGATCGTCGGCATGATGGCATATATTCCTGAAGCGCCGGATGGCTTTACCAGTGCTGCGACCGTATTGCCTGCACAGATATATACATGGTCATCCGATTCCATGCGTGCCTTTACCGAGCGGACATCAGCAGGCATCATCGTACTCCTCGCTGTCATGCTGGTGATGAACGGTATCGCTATTCATATGAGGAATAAGCACGAAACCAAGTGGTAATCTCTGTTCTCTTCAGACACCAAAGAGAGGCGTCCCATGTGGGGCGCCTCTCTTTGGTGTCTTCAAGTCGTTTGAAAGTTTTTCAGAATTAAATCAGGAAAATTGTTCGTTGAAAATTCGTTCTTCCAATGAATGGCCAGGATCGAACAGGACCGTGGCATATTGGCTGGTGTCTTCCGTCACGATGACGTGATTGACGTCCCGGACTTCAAAGGAATCTGCGGAAGCGCCGACAGGGCGTTTCTGATGGTTGATGATGTCGAATTCCACTGTGGCTGTGTGGGGGAGCAATGCTCCGTCCCATCGTCTAGGGCGGAATGGGCTGACTGGGGTCAGAGCGAGCACGTTGGAGCCAAGAGGGATGATTGGTCCTCGAGCGGAAAGATTGTACGCAGTTGATCCGGCCGGTGTGGCAAGCATGATTCCGTCGCATATGAGCTGGTCAAGTCTGATTTGGCCATTGATACTCACCCGGATATGGGCAGATTGTTGGGAATATCGAAGCAACGCGACTTCGTTGAAAGCGAGGGCTGTCAACCTGTGTCCAGAAGAGGACGTCGCAGTCATTTTCAAGGGGTAGAGAGTATGTCCCTGTGCCGAGTTGAGTCTTTCTTCCAGAGCATTCTGGGAGAATTCGTTCAGCAGGAACCCGACGGTGCCCCTGTTCATGCCGTAAATGGGCACTCCGAAGTGCAGGTACTCATGCATGGTTGCCAAGAGAAACCCATCTCCCCCGAGAGCAACGATCACGTCAGCTTCTTCCACCGGGACAAAGGAATATCGTTTGGCAAGGCTTTCAAGTCCTTTTCGTGCCTTGGTAGAGCGGGAAGCTATGCATGCAATTTTGTCAAATGCCATGGTTCGGTTCCATGTATCCTTGTGGCTGAAGAAGATTTCTTTGGAAATTCTTACACCGCATGAAAGGGAAGGTAAAGGGAGCTTGAATTCATTGGTAAAAAAATATCATGAAAATGAGAGTGCATCAGCCTCATACGAATTCCCCCCCTCGCGTCTCGCGCGAGGGGGGGATGAATAATCGTTACAGACAGGTTTCATGGCTCTGGTTTGAAAGCGAGAGAAGCCGTGAACCCTGAAGTGATGCTCAGGGATCAAGACGCATATCGAGGGGGATATAGGGTCTGGATTCGTGCCCTGTATATATCTGGCGTGGGCGGTGAATTTTAGTCGTGCCATCGGTATTTGTCTCGTTCCAATGAGCAATCCAGCCAGGCATCCGTCCGATGGCGAACATGACCGGGAACATATTCACAGGGATACCCAGTGCGCGAAGGATGATACCGGAGTAGAAGTCGACATTGGGGTAGAGTTTACGCGAAGTAAAGTATTCGTCATTGAGAGCCACCTCGGCCAGTTCCAATGCAATGTCGAGAAGTGGATCATCATACCCGATGGAGTCGAGCATGTCGTGTGCGGCCTGGCGCAATATCTTTGCACGAGGATCAAAGCTCTTGTATATACGATGCCCGAATCCCATGAGACGGCATTCCTTGCGTTTAACCCGCTCAATATATTGGCCTATAGTCGCTTCCCCGTCACGGATATCTTCGAGCATCTTGACGACACCGGCGTTGGCCCCTCCGTGCAACCGTCCCCACAGAGCGCAGATACCTGCGGATACCGAGGCAAAAAGATTGGCCTCAGTGGATTGAACCATGCGCACGGTGGAGCATGAGCAGTTCTGTTCGTGATCAGCATGGAGCAGGAAGAAAAGTGTCAATGCCCGAACCTGTGCGTCCGTTGGTTCGAAGTTCCTGTTTGGTACCGAATGCATCATGTGCAAGAAGTTTCGGCAGTAAGACAGCTTTGGGTCCGGGTACATGAACGGGAGCCCTTGCGCTTTCCTATAGGACCACGCGGCAATGGTCCTGACTTTGGATATGATTTTGGCGGCAGCACGCAGGAAATCATTGGTACTCGTAATTTCGAGCAGGTCGGGATGATAGCAGCCGAGAGAGTTGATGACAGCTGACAAAATAGCCATGGGATGTCCATTGGATGGAAATCCTTCGAAATGATGGCGCAATCCTTCGTGCAGCAATTCTTGTTCACTGAGTAAATCGCGAAATTCCTGGCGCTGACTGCGCGTCGGCAGTGCGCCGAAGATCAAGAGATAGGCGGTCTCGATGAATGTCCCCTGGGCGGCCAGTTCCTCGATGGGATATCCTCGGTATCGGAGAATACCGTTCTCTCCATCAACATAGGTGATGGCACTGGTACATGCGCCGGTGTTCCCGAATCCGGGATCATACGTCACGTACCCTGTTTCCTTGCGCAGACATGATATATCGACCGCGTGTTCGTTTTCGGTCCCGACGATTACCGGTAGTTCGTACGTGGTACCGTCCAGAATCAGATATGCGGTCTTGCCTTTGCCTTCCTTGCTATCCTTCAGCATGGTCAAACCCCTTGATGTCATAAGTGGAGCCCCCCTCGCGGCATCAGATACAAAATAATATTTGGTAATATGCCTCGCGCCAAAAGAAATTTCAGCGTTTGGCCCGTCGATGCGACAGATGTAAAAATGGGGAGCAGATCAATATTTCAGCTTGGGGGACAATAGCAAAATTGGGGGAAAAGTCAATCATCGCGTTTTTCCTGAAGTGACAAAATTTGAATGATTGAGGTCGATTGGTCAATTTTGCCTGCAAGATCAGTCGATAACGAGTGTGTTTGATTGTTTGATCAATCGGCTATGTGAAAACTCGTTGACACGCTCAAGATACCCCCATAGGGTATGCGCGAAGGGAGAGGGTAGAGGTGGGCCATTGCATCTTCAACAAAAATGTAGTGAATAATGAACAAGAAACGACAATCCTCTGTGGGCGTGAGCAGAAGAGGTTTTCTCAAAGCATTCGGTATGGGCAGTGCTGCTGCGCTCCTCCCTGGAAATTCGCTGGCTCGGGAGCGGGTGTCAACGGCATCAGAAGGGGAATTGGCAACGCTGCTTGATCTCTCAAAATGTATTGGCTGTGGCGAGTGTGTTGCCGCATGTCGGGAATCGAATGCCGTCAAATTTCCTGAGCCAGTCAAGCCTTTCCCGGAAATGCATCCTCGCGGTCGGGCAAAGCCTGAAGATTGGTCTGATAAGCGCGAGAGGGATGACCGTTTGACACCCTACAACTGGCTTTTTCTTCAGACGGCCCGAGGACAGTACAAGGGACAGGATTTTGAAATCACTCTCCCTCGACGATGTATGCATTGCCAAAACCCGCCCTGTTCGCACCTCTGTCCGTTTGGCGCGGCGGCAAAGCAGGCAAATGGCATAACTCGGATTTCTGCCCGGTTGTGCATGGGAGGAGCCAAGTGCAAGGCTGTCTGCCCATGGCATATCCCTCAACGTCAATCCGGTGTGGGGTTGTACCTGCATCTTATGCCGCGGTTTGCCGGGAATGGGGTTATGTACAAATGTGACCGCTGTTATCAACGCATCGACAAGGGAGAGCTCCCTGCCTGTATCTCAATATGCCCGGAAAATGTCCAAACCATAGGTGTCAGGAAGGACATTGTGGTTCAAGCCAAGGCGTTGGCTGAAGAAATGAATGGGTTTATCTATGGTCTTGACGAAAATGGCGGCACGAATACCCTCTACGTGTCGCCGGTTCCGTTCGAAGTGTTGAATGAAAGTGTGGACAAGGGGGCAGGCAAGCCTCATTTAAAGCCCGTTGCGGATTCCATGAGCGATGAAACCACCCTTGCGAAAGCAACTCTGCTTGCTCCCATTGCTGGTGTGATGGCCGGTTTGGCGGGAATCGGAGCCAGATTGTATTCAGGGTATTCCAACCGGGAAAAAGCGTTGCCAAGGTCCAAGAAGCAGGGAGGCACACCCTGATGCAGAGAATTATATCACCCTGGATTTCACGCCTTTTCGTGCTGTTCATGGCCGGGCTTGCGGCAACGGGACTGATGCAGATGCCACTTGCCAAACGGTATTATGTGACCACGCTGCCGGGCTTGGGGTGGACTGGGGATTTCTATTTTGTGCACAAGCTCCACTACATTTTTGCCGCGTTATTGCTTTTCCTTCTTGGTGTCGTTGTTGTGACCTGGTTTTTATACTGGCGGAACCGTGTGACTCTGACAGGTCTTGGAGGAGTACGGTGTGTTCTTGTTGGCGGGTTGATCCTCAGTGGTGGCTTCCGTGTTTATCGGAATATTCCCGATGTCACATTCGATCCGACAGTCGTTCTTCTGATAGAGTGGGTTCACCTTGGCTTGTTCATAGTCATGGGGCTTGTGGCGTGTCTCGCTTTAGTCCAAGGGCGCTCCAGATATATGAGGGGCCGATGATTCCCACCTCGCCAGTGCCCATTTCTCACTTAGGGAATGAGGTTCTGATTCGGTAGGCGCCTCAGCGTGGCTGGACTGATGAGGGATGGCCATGATACTTTGGTATCAAGGAAACTGACATGCACTCGTCCTTGATAGAATATCGTCATCCCCCCGGATTGACAGGGGTGGAGTTACTCTGCCTTTCTGACCCCCACTTCGAGTTTACATCGCATATTCATGATGCGTACGTCTTTTGGTTCAATGGAGAAGGGGGTGAGCGAGTCAGTCTTCGAGGTGCTTCAGACATCCTTCAACCGGACAGTTTCGGCATAGTCGCTCCGGGTGAAGTGCATGCCAATCATGCTATAACGCATTTTCGTACGCTGGAATCACTTTATGTTGATCCGGAGACTCTTCAGACATTTGTTCAAGGGTGCGGCGGCCGTCTCACTGGTTTTCGAAGTCGTTTGCAAAAGGATCAACACTGTCGTCAGGCATTGGCTTTTCTTCATGGTGTCCTCATGAAGACAGATGATCCGTTTCTGGCTGGTGAAGTCTTCCATGAGATCTTTTACCTGCTGCTGAAACGTCATGGGGAAGCCGTGTTGCCGGAAGAGAAACTGCGAGCCCCGGCCAAGGTGCGACTGGCCCGAGAGTTCATGCATGAGCACTTTGCCGAGTCTTTCAGTCTCGAGATTCTGGCGGAGTACTGCCATTGTTCCCCATGTCATCTTATTCGGTTGTTTCGTCGCGAAATGGGGCTGCCCCCGCATGCGTATCTTATGGAATTACGGCTTGCTCGAGCCAGAACACTCTTGAATCACGGCGTCGGGATCGGGCAGGCGGCTCAGGAAGTCGGCCTGACCGATCAAAGTCATCTCACTCGTCGTTTTCGGACTCGGTTCGGCCTGACACCAGGGCAGTATCGCAAGCAGATATCATGAAAGAGATCAATTCCGTACAAGATCAGTCTCATGAGGTGTGTTAGCACTCAGGAGTTCAATGCACACTGTTGGAGGAAAAGATGGCAACTATTGAATGGAATGATTTTGAAAAAGTGGAATTGCGGGTGGGAACCATTGAAAAAGTGGAATCTTTTCCCGAGGCACGGAATCCCGCCTATATTCTTTGGGTCGATTTTGGCGAAGCAATCGGAATGCGTAAATCCAGCGCACAGATCACGGCCCTGTATTCCCCGGAGGAATTGCTCGGAAAGCAGGTTGTGGCGGTTGTGAACTTCCCGCCCAAACAGATAGGTCCCATCAAGTCTCACTGCCTGGTCACAGGCTTTTATCGTGAGGACGGAGTAGTGCTTGCTGTGCCGGATAAGCCAGTTTCCAATGGACTCAAACTCGGGTGATTCTACTCGATTGTTCGCTTGGACTAAGGGCCATTCTCGCCACACTGAAAGTGTGGGGTGCGCTGGGGGGGCCGGTGATCGGGGGAATACTTTTCATCTGCAGTGAATCAAACTGCGATGTGTGAACAATCCGGGACCGTCATTCATGGTGGATGACGGTCCTGTGATGGATCTAAAGTGTTCCGAAGAATCGGTGGCGAATGCCTGCTAGCCCGAGAAGGCCCGAGCCAAGTAAGAAGAGAGCGCCTGGGAGTGGGGTGGCGCGGGTAAAGGTGCCGGAATAAAAGTGTGTTCCGATATCCCCCGAGCCATATTTATAGTGGATGCTTCCGGTCAGGAGAAAGCTGAGAGCATTGTCGAATGTCACGAGTCCACTGGTAAGCCAATCGGCCGTATCCTGCGCAAAGACAACAGAGTCGGCAAAACCTGTGTTGACCCCAAAGTAGCTGATCCAATCCGAGGAACTGGTCCACACCCCTCCCCATGATGCGGTGTCTGGAGCGACATAGACATATAAGTCGGTTCCAGAGAGAGAGTGATGCGAGATATCATCTCCTATCTCGATAGTCAGCTCCGTGGATGCGGCAGTCGAGAACAGGGTACCTGTATAGACCCCATACATCCCGGTGTTATCAACTGTGGCAAATGCCAGACTTGTGGAGAGCAGAATCGTAGAAAAACATACCAGCATTACTCTGAACATTGTAATCACCTCCTTTATTGTTTCACCTGAAGCAAAGCGCATACCATTCATTTTTCCTCTTATATAACAGATTCTTGAGGGTTCAGATCCATTGCTGGAAATTGTTTTCCGGTTTTCCTGGTCGAGCATTGAATTTTGGGTATCATCACTCACAAAAAGGGACAGTAATGAAAACACAGGCGGTTCTTATCACCTGGGATGGTCGGCGATGAATCATACGAGCCGTTTACACAGGTGGATCTGACCTATGTGAGATCGCATACGAGCAGTCAAAAAGCGTTTGGAATGGTCGAGGGAGAGCCGAAGCCCTATGTCCGAAGCCTCTTCGCCATGTGTGGTGATGTGGTTCCGATAAATCCGGACATTTGGGATTGCTCTGATCGTGGTGGGCGAATTGTCCTGGTGTGAACGTCTGTCGATATTCATGGGAGGCTGGTTTCAAGAGTACCTCTTCTTGTAATCAATTGAGGGTAAGCGAAAATCTTGTCAAAATGTTTTGCAGTCTGGCCTTGCTCCTGCCACAAAGGTGGATGGTGTGTGGGGATAAAATTGACAAGTTGGAAATGCTCCGGCTAAGAGCGGGGCGCGGCTGGAGTATCAGCCCATCCATTACAATAGAAAGAATGAGCCTGTCGGCATACCCGAGAATGAAGTATCCTGAAATTATGAAGACCCTGTGCTGCCTCATCCTGACCATGAGCATGGTCTGCTTTGCGTGTGTTGCGTCTGCGGCCACAGGACGCAAGCAGGTACTGTATATCAATTCCTATCAAAACGGGTATGCTTGGTCGGACAACATCCTGGCAGGGATTCGTGAGAGGCTGAGGGAGAGTGACTACACCATTGACCTTCAGGTGGAGTACATGGATGCCAAGAAACATCCGGCACGGTCCAACCGAGCCTTGTTGAAACGGCTTTTTGCCAATAAGTTCGCCGAATCCAGATTTGATGCAATCATCTGTTCGGACAACGATGCCTTTCAGTTCATGCTCTCCTATCATGATGTTCTGTTTCCTGGCGTGCCGGTGGTTTTTTGCGGGGTGAATGACTGGCAGCCGGAAGTGTTGGAACGGCAGCAGGGCGTGACCGGTATTGTTGAACGATTGGGTATTCGTGAAACTCTGGAAACAGCATTGCGTCTTAACCCGTTGAAGCGGAAAGTCATCGTTGTTGGCGATCCCTCGCTGACATCGCGGGCAATTGCAGCCCAGATAAAGGCTGTTGTGCCGGATTTTATCGACCGGCTGGAGTTTTCTTTCTGGGAGAATATCCCTCTCAATGAACTGCTTTCGCGCAGCCGAAATCTTCCCGACGACACGCTTCTCTTTTTCATCCCTGTCTATGTGGAATCCGAGGGCAAGTACCTTTCGGCAGGAGAGGTTGTTGAAGCCCTGTATGAGAATGCCAATGTCCCTATCTATGGCGCATGGAAGTTCCTTCTGGGGCACGGCATCGTCGGTGGGCATCTGCTGGACGGTGTGGGGCATGGCAAGGCTGCTGCAAATATGGTTCTGAAAATTCTGGACGGTCTGTCTCCTGCGGATATTCCCACCGCTTACGGTGCACCATCGGGGTCAGTGTTTGATTGGAAGGTCCTGGAGAAATTCGGCATGGACATAGCGGTACTTCCATTTGATGCGCAGTTCATTAATCGGCCGGAATTGACGTACCAGCTTGAAAAAAGGGTTGTCTGGACTGTGGGGGTTGCTCTGTGTGTCTTGACACTGTTTACGCTTTTGTTGGGAGCGAGTCGTAATCGAGCGCTCCGGGCCGAACGTGAATTGGCTTTGTCCAGGGCAATGTTGCGCTCAATCATTGATACCATCCCGCAACTGCTCTACTGGAAGGATTCCGATAATCGATTCAAGGGCGTCAATAGGCGTTTTGCGGATTTTTTTGGGCTTTCCCGGTTGGAGGAAGCTGAAGGAAAACGGAATAACGATGTCATTCATGAAAAACAGTTTTCAAGAAAGAGTGATGATCTGGATCGAATTGTCATGGATCGGGGACTGCCTGTCCTGCGGGAGATTCTGGAATATGATGCTCCCGATCGTCCCGGAATGGTCTTTGAAATGAGCAAGATTCCCTTGCATGATGACAAGGGAAATATTTCAGGTGTCTTATCCACTGCGGAGGACATCACGGCTCGTGTGGTTCTGGAACAGCAGCTTATTCAGTCTCAAAAGATGGAGGCTGTCGGGACTTTTGTTGGAGGTATTGCACATGATTTTAATAATTTGCTGACAACAATTATCAATTCGACTGAACTTGCATTGATGGAAATAGAAGCTGTTGATGCGGCAGAGGATGTGCTGCGCGCCAAGTTGGCCGCACAGCAGGGGAGTCAGCTTGTGAGCCAGCTTCTGACATTCTCAAGGCCATCGAACAGGGATGCCATGCGTATGGATGCGGCGGAAACTGTCACGAAAGCACTGAATCTTGTCGCTCCATTGCTGCCGGACTCTATTGTTTTGAAAAGAGATATTCCTCCCGACATATTGGAAGGTGTTGCTGATCCTTCTCAATTGCAGCAGGTCGTGATGAACCTCTGCACCAATGCTATCCACGCGTTGAAGGAGTCCGGTGGAGTCCTGATTGTTTCTGTGTCAGTGGATGAGGGCCGTCAGCGAAACGCGCAATCCGGACTTGCGGGCAGACGGCTCCTTCGGCTCAAGGTCCGGGACAATGGACCAGGTATTTCTCCTAATGTCCGGGACAGAATTTTCGATCCGTTTTTTACTACCAAGAAAAAGCATGAGGGAACCGGTTTAGGATTGGCTATTGTTCAGGGGATTGTGCACGGACATGGTGGGCACATTCGGCTTGTCAGTCATCCAGGGCTGACGCTTTTTGATATTGCAATTCCTTTCGAGAAGGGGGAATCAGCTCCGGTTATTTCGAATACGACGAACTTTGGAGGCGAAGAGAGAATTCTCTTTGTGGAAGATGATCCGGAGCAATTGGTATTGATTCCGCGTGCCCTGTCACTCCTCGGGTATAAGGTGACAGCGGTCCAGGGCGGGCGTGCCGCATTGGATGTTCTCATGGGAGGGACCCGATTCGACATGATTGTCACGGATTTTGATATGCCGGGGTTCGACGGTGTGGAGTTGGCCAGAACCGTGCGGCAACTTTTTCCTGGTATTCCCGTGATTCTTGTTTCAGGCGGGCAGGATGCAGTGGCTGCGGCTGATGGAGATCCAGGGATCATCGATGTTTTGATGAAACCGTACACCGGAAGTGCTTTGGCAGAGCGCATGAGACGTCTCTTTGATGTCGACAGCAATGCTTGAGTTGATTGTGAAGGAACAGAGAGACATGGCAACAGTACTGATACTTGATGATGATCTGCGTTTGAACCAAACCATGGTCCGCATCATGGGCCGGATGGGACTTGAAGCCGATTCCGCTGCGACCATTGCGGAGGCTCGGGAGCTTATGCAAGGCAGGGCGTATAAACTCGTCTTTTTGGATGTCCGGCTCCCTGATGGTAATGGGTTGGATATTTTACCGGAAATTCTGGACACGCCATCCCGGCCAGAGGTTGTCATTCTGACAGGAAAGGGAGACCCGGATGGTGCGGAACTGGCTATCCACGCCGGAGCCTGGGACTACCTTCTTAAACCGTCTTCCGTGAAGCAAACCATGCTTTGTGCCGAGAGGGCGCTCAAATATCACAAGCAGAAACTTGTTGTCGAACCTGCGTCCAAAATCGACCTTGGCAGCCTGGTGGGTGTCAGTCCCAAGATGGAAGCCTGCTATGAGCAGATAGCACTTGCTGCGCGGTCGGATTCCAATGTTTTGATTACTGGAGAAACCGGGACTGGCAAGGAACTCTTCGCACAAACGATTCACAAGAACTGTTCCCGAAGAGAATTCGAGTTTGTTCCGGTGGACTGTGCGTCTCTCAACAAAGAATTGATTGAGAGTGTGCTTTTCGGTCATAAGCGCGGCGCATTCACCGGAGCGGAGCGGGACCGAGTCGGACTGGTCAAGGTTGCCGATCGGGGCACCTTGTTTCTGGATGAAGTCGGGGACATGAATCTTGATATTCAGAAGACCTTTCTCAGAGTCCTTCAGGAGCGAGCATTTCGCCCTGTCGGGGATACAAAGGAAGTTTCGAGTAATTTCCGCTTGATGGCTGCCACAAATCGAGATCTTGATGCTGATATTGATCAGGAAATGTTTCGCCAGGATCTTCTGTACCGTCTCAAGACCATTCATATCAAGTTGCCTCCTTTGCGAGAGCGTGACGGAGATATCAAGTTGCTGGCCTTGTTTCGGGTCAACCAGCTTGCTCGGCAGTATGATCGGGAAATGACCCTGGCCCCGGAATCTTTCGATGTCCTGAGCGCCTATGCCTGGCCCGGCAATGTGCGTGAATTATTTGCAGTCATTGAAACCGCATTTCTTCATGCAGATGGTGCGGCGCAGATTATTCCCCGCCATTTACCCTCTCAATTGCGTGTTGCCGCCATGAGGGCACAGGTTGCTCGTGTTGACGGCTCTTCTGTCGTTTCAGAACGAGAGAGCGGTCCGGATTCTCTTGGTATGGAAGCTGTCAAGCAGGGAGTCTCGTTGAAAGGGTTCAAGGGAGACATGGAAAAACATTATCTTGAAGAACTCAGGACTGTTACAGGAGGTGATATTAAGCGTATGATCGAAATCTCCGGATGTTCACAATCACATCTCTATTCCTTGCTGAAAAAAGCTGGCCTTTCTCTCAAATAAGTTTCTGATTGGAATTTCTAAAAAAAAGAAAATTTTTTTATTTTGTTATTGCAGTGTGTTATAGTAGTTCTGTAAGGGCTTTTTTGAAAGACGGATACTAAATATAACTATATTTGTGGACTTTATCGTTTATATTCAGTGGGATATCGTTGTGCTACGCTTGATTCTTTTTTTTAGGAAAAAAAAGGCAGGTCTGAAATAGCAGACGAATTGTTTAATTAATAAACCGCTGTAATAATAAAGAATAATCTTGGCACAACTCTTGTTATGATGAGGTTGACCTCAGTCACACCAGGGGTTGTGAAGTCCGCAAGCTTCATAACCGCAAGGTACCGGGTGGCGCTCTGCGCATCACCTCCTTGTCGTGGAGCGCCACCTTGCTTATGGCATAATAACGCCACAAAAAAAGACCTCAACTCCTGTATATGCAGGAGTTGAGGTCTTTTTTTGTGGCGTTTGGGCGCTCATTCTCAAGAGCGTTTCTTTACCATGACTCTCTCACATACCATCTCTATCTCAGGATAAACGGCGTTTGATGCCGATTAGCCCAAGGAGTCCTGTGCCGAGGAGGAGAGCCGCACCCGGGATCGGAGTGGGCGAAACAGAAACATTGCTGAAAATACTGGTGCTGATACCATCACCGCCAGCCGAGCTGACATGGTCATCATCATTGATGAAGACAAGGTAATCAAATGCATCGCCTATATTGAGAAAGTCCGTCAGGTTAATGGTATACGTCGTGAAACCGCTGCCTTCCGTATACAAGGTGGAATAGATGAATTCAGGCCAGTTATTGCCCTGTGTGCCGCCTATCTTGACAGCGTTTTTGGCATCGAGTGCATAATCGAATGACCTATCGGTATCAAAGCCAATGGCTGCTATTTCAGGGATGGAATCGCTTTTGTAGGTAAATGTCAGGACGCTGTCAGCTTTGACTGTATAAGTGGAATCAAAAGCATAGGCAGTCCAAATATTATTGGACAAGGTCAGTGTTGATCCACTGGCAGATGCTGTGCCTGTGGTTGGTTGGCCGGAATATGACAGCGGATTGCTGAAGTCGATAAGGGCAGCGGTCGCAAAGCCGGGTGAGCCTAAGTGGCAGAGTACGGTACAGAAAAAAAGTATTAGAAAACGTTTCATGTGTGCTCCAGTGTGTTTTTTCTTCCTTTGAGCAAGACCTGGACCATGTTGTTTATCTATCCGTTTTTAAATGGTAATTTGAGAAAAGAAGTATGCGATCAGCGCTTTTTATTCATCTTTCCGAAATAGTCGGACAGACCTTTTTTGTCAGATTAGTCGTTTCTTGCCGCAAGAGTGGGGTGAGCCTTTTCGATCTTTTGGGTGTTGTTCAAAGGAAAGAGACGATATTCCGAGGTTGAATATCTTTTTTCTGTGAAAAAAACAGGGTGGTTGGGCTGTTTGACTTTTTTCGAGTCTGTCCTGACTGAAGTTACATCCGGGAGAAGCAGACTTGTGAGGAAGGAAAAAACTTTTCCCACGAATGAAGCGAATGCCAATTTTGAGCGAAGCGTGAATCGAGGCAGTGTCTTTTTGCGTATGTGCCCCTGGTCCGTGAGGACCAGGGGCACATCTCCGGGGGGTCAGTACCCTTTCGGGATACAGGAGTTTGAGGGGGGGTGAAACCCTCAAGGGACGTATCTGTTCTGGTCCGTAGCACGTCAGACCAAAACAAGAGTTGTTCAGTGACGAATAGTCACATGCACACCGGAAAATCCGGTGGCTTTTTTTATATCAGTTCAACGTGTCAACATGGCGAACATGTGTTTTCGAGTCGATGACAGAGCTTCGTCTAAAACCGGAACCGTTGTGTTGACATTACTTCTTGCTGATTTCTTCGAATGGTTGCACATCGGTATCCTGAGCGTATTCGGCTCCTGCCTCGGAGTCGTAGCAGGTCAGGCCGCAGCGGAGGCAACGGCTTCCTTCCTTTCTTGCTTCTTCGTAGGCAATGCCGCCCTGAACTTCTTCCTTGAAGGTGCACTTGCGTTCTTCCACGCTGATCTCGGGGACCTGAATGCGGGGGATGGAATACGTCACATGCATATTCTTGAGGATGGATTCGGGAATAACTCGAAGTTGCGGATTCTTTGGCTCAGGAATGGTTCCCTCGGTTATGGAGTGGTGGATGGCACGAGCCGCACGGCGACCATCGGCAACAGCCTGGATCAGGATGTTGCGTCCTGTATGGGCTTCGCCACCAGTGAACACATTGGGGATGCTGGTTTGCAGCGTCGTGGCATCAGCCTTGATTCCACCGGTTTTTTTATCCATCTCAAAGAGAGGGGAACCTTCTGCATTCATCAATGAACCGGCACCGGACATGCGATCCGTCGCGACGATGATCATGTCGGCTTCAAGGTTTGCCTCGGTTCCATCGACGACTTTGGGGGTACCGGTGGCTTTTTTGGGATCGGCATACGCCAATTCGCAATAATCTATACCTGTAACCTTTCCATTTTCAGCCGTGATGGCTGTTGGAGTCGTGAGGTATTTGAGGTCTGCACCGAGTTCGGCAGCACGTTTGACTTCATTCTTGTTCGCAGCCATTTTCCGGTCATTGCAGGCAATGAGGGAAGAGACGTCAGCTCCGAGGCGAATGGCGCTCCGCACGACATCCATGGCCGTGTTGCTATCTCCGACCACAACGACTTTCTTTCCTTTGAGGTCGGTATATGTTTCACCAACCTGTTCCAGGAAAGAGATCGAATCGACCACACCGTCAGCGGTATCGTTTTCGATTCCCAGAGCCGGGACTTTCCAGGCTCCTGTCGCCATGAAAACGGCTTCGAATCCTTCCTCTTCCAAATCGGGAAGGGTGAAATCCGTGCCGAATGTCATGCCGGTACGAATGTCTACACCAAGGTCGAGAATAGTCTGGATTTCCCAGTCAACCACTTTGTGCGGGAGTCTGTATTCGGGAATGACGCCGCGCATCATGCCACCGACCAGGTCACGCTTTTCGAATATGACCGGTTCGTGCCCGATTCGTCGCAGGAAGTATGCGCAAGACAGACCAGCAGCACCACCACCTATGATCGCCACTCGGTGACCTGAAGGGGGATTGCAGTTGAGTTGGACTCGTGCGCCGGAGTTCATTTCCCAGTCAGCGACAAAACGGTGCAGGGTATGAATAGCCACGCCGTTGTCGGCTATCTTGCGGCGGCAAATGTTTTCACAAGGGGCAGGGCAGAGGCGGCCGACAGCCAGAGGCAGGGGATTGCGTTCCTTCATGGTCAGAAGTGCGCCGCGCATGTCGCCCTGTTTCATTTGTTGAATATAGGTACGAACATCCACCTGGGCCGGGCATTTCTGCATGCAGGGGGCCAGGCAGTCATCAATCTTGTTCAGGTGTAGCAGATCCATGGTCATGCCTGAAATGCGGATGGCTCCGGTCGGGCAGACTTCCGCGCATTTTCCACAGGATCGGCAGGCGTGCCAGTCCACGACAGGGAGTCCGTTGTCATCAAGTCGGATAGCATCAAAACTGCACACCTTGACGCAGGTTCCCATGCCGATGCAGCCGAGACCACATGATTTCTCGCCACCATAGAGTAGAGCTTCAGCGCGGCAGTCCTCGACTCCTTCGTAGTCAAAGAGCAGATTGGCGCGGGATCCGCCAGTACAAATGTTTGCCGCGACTTTGGGTTCCTTGAAAGTAACTTCGGTTCCCATGATTGCCGCAATAGCGGTTGCGATCTCCGGGCCTCCGGCCACGCATATTTCAGGGGCTGCATCGCCTTTGACGATAGCTCCGGCAGCGGCAGAGCAGCCGGGATAGCCGCAGCCTCCGCAGTTGGCACCGGGAAAGCATCCCTCAACCGCTGCGATGCGGGGATCTTCTTCAACATGAAGGACTCGGGACGCGGCAGCCAGAACTGCGGCAGCGCCAAGACCTAGTAAAAACAGGACCAGTATGGAAGTGGTAGCCATTGTTATATCATCCTTTGGCTTGTTCGTTTAGGCGGCCATGCCCTTGAAGGCGAAAAAGACCAATGACATGACACCAGCCATGATCAGGGCCACCGGAACGCCACGGAATACCGCCGGAACCGGCGAGATATCCAAACGTTCTCTTATGGACGAAATGATGACCAGGGCAATGAGAAAACCGATGCCGGAAGCCAGGCTGAAAACCATGGACTTGAGGAAGGAGAACCCGTTGCGTTGGACCATGATCGCCACACCCATCACCGCACAGTTGGTCGTGATCAACGGCAAGAACAAGCCCAGTGATTTGTAGAGGGGAGGTATCAGCTTGCGCAGAAACATCTCTACGAATTGCACCAGGGATGCGATGACCAGAATAAAGACAATGGTCTGGAGGTATTCGATGCCATTGGGGATCAGGACGAACTGATGCAGGGGCCAGGTAATGGCTGTGGCCATGAGCATAACGAAGATGACTGAGCCACCCATGCCAATCGCCACATCAGTGGATTTGGAGGTGCCCATGAAAGGACACGTTCCGAGATATTGTACCAGGACGATATTATTGATGAATATCGCCGAGATAAAGAGCAGGAAGTATTCCACGTTCTCTCTCCCTTATTTGTCGTTGCAAAGGTTGCAGGCACCGCACGAAGCGCAGGAGGAGTTTTGTGGTATGGTCACCTTTTCTCCTTTCTTGCGGCTCTGGTAGCGGTTGATGGCGTTCATGCCAGCCAGGATCATGCCGAGACAGATGAAGGCTCCGGGGGCCATGACCATGAACTGGGCTGGCTGGAAGGACTCCCACATGACGGGTATGCCGAATATGGTGCCGTTCCCGAAGATCTCACGAATGGCACCCAGAAATGTCAGGGATGCCGCAAAGCCGATTCCCATGCCCAGTGCATCGGCAATGGACGGGATGACTCCGTTTCTGGAAGCGAACGCTTCGGCTCTGCCCAAAATCAGGCAGTTGACAACAATCAGCGGAACGAAGATTCCGAGTTTTTGGTAAAGTGGGTAAGTGTATGCCTGCATGAGCAGCTCAACCGCGACCACGAGTGAAGCGGTGATGACGATAAAGCAGGCAATGCGGACCTTGGCAGGAATAATCTTGCGCATGGCCGAAATGATGATGTTGGAAAGGGTGAGCACAAAAATGACTGCCGCCCCCATGCCAAGACCGTTTTCTGCGGTGGAAGTCACTGCCAGTGTGGGACACAGGCCGAGCAGCACCCGAAACGGTGGCAGCTCAGCCCAGAGACCCTTGAGGAATTCCTTACTGATAGAACTCATTGTATTCCTCCTTAGGATGCCTGCCACATGGTGGCGATTTGCGGCTTGATGCCCTGATAGATTTCAATGGCCTTGCGAACAGCGTCCACGGTTCCGATGGATGAAAAGGTCGCGCCTGAGACACCGTCTATATCGCCGCCACGCTTTGCCAGATCCATGGATTCAATGCCGTGGTTTCTAAACTGTCGGGTGAATGACGGTTTGGTAACCTTGGTGCCGAGGCCTGGGGTTTCGGTTTGTGTGGTGATGCCGACGCCCATCAGCACATCATTTTCAATATTGAATCCGACGATAACGCCAATGTCGCCAGAGTAACCGGGAGCAAAAGCTTCCAGGGCAATGCCGACGAGTTTGCCGTCTTGTTTGGCCGGGAAGACCATGACGTCATTAATCAATTTGCGTTCGGCGATAGGATCGTTATCACAGTCGTTCAGTACTGATCTCAGAGCCGGACCCTGCACGTATGTCAGGACCTGCTGTTCGATCTGGCTGTGGGTGGCTTGTTTCAGATTCACCAGAATCGCGCCGGACGTGGCACAGATCAATGAAAGCACCACAAGCATATGGAGTATTTCACGCATGATTTATTTGCCTCCGAAGAATTTGGGGCGCACACGCTCAAGGAGCGGGCTCAACAGATTTGCCACCATGATGGCAAATGGCACGCCGTCCGGGTATGTCCCGTAGACTCGAATGACCACGACCATTGCTCCTGCGATGAGGCCGAAGAGGATCTGCGGTATCATGCCTACCGGGCTGGAAGCAGCGTCAGTGGCGAGGAAGAATGCACCGAAGACCGTGCTGCCTGCCAGGATGTGGAAGAGAGGGCTGGCATACATGGTGGGGTCTATGGACCAGAAGAGTGCTGCCGTTGCAGCCACGCCTATCAGATAGGCGACCGGGATGAATGCGCGAATCCAGCCTCGGGCGATCAGGAAAATGCCGCCGAGAGCCAGAGCCAGGACCTGGGATGATCCCAGTCCTCCGAGTTGATGACCGAGAAGAAGGTCTCCCAGATCGAATTGCTGGAGTGAGTCAACGCCGAAGTACATCAGCTGGTCAACAGGACTGTTCAACAGAAAGTGGGACAGGTTCAGGTCGATGTCCATTGCATTGGGCCAGGACAGACGGCAGAATGCCCATGCCACCAAGGGGGCGCAAACCGGGTTGCAGCCGAATCCGCCAAAGACCGTCCGACCAAGGATGATAGTGACTGCTGCTCCGATGGAGACCAGCCACCAGGGGGCTGTTGCGGGTAACAGGAAAGCAAACAGGACACCGGCATACAGTGCGTTGAAATTGTCGATGTCAAGATCGCGGTTTTGAAGGCGCAGGCAGAGAGCTTCTGTCAGGGTCGCGGCAGCTCCGGCCAATCCAATGACCGCTGCTGCATGCAGCCCGTATATATATATCGCCATGGCAGCGGCTGGAGCCAGGGCCAGCAGGTGCGCCTGCATCATGCCTTTGATGGTTCGTCCGCTCCGCCAATGAGGCGGCGGGGAGACCGTCAATCTTGTGGCAATGTCGGACATCGCCTTGATTATGGGAGGAGTCATTATCTCTAATCCTTGTATTTTCAAAAAGGGTGTTTTCGGTCTGAACTAAGCCTGTTCGCCGTGTCCGCTGGCCTGCAATTGAGCCTTGGCAAACCGGATATACTGCAACAGCGGACGCCGGGAGAAGCAGTTGAATGAGCATAAACCGCACTCGAAGCAGCTATTGAGGCCATGCTTCTCGGCTTGTTCGAATCGTTCGTATTCGGCATAGCGACTGATGAGATGCGGTTGGACGCGTGCCGGGCATTGCAGGACACATTCCCCGCAATTGATACAGGGAGCATCCTGAACAGCCGGGAATTGGCTTGCAGGAATGATGAAGAGGCCATAGTCGGTTTTTTTGACCCCTTCATCCAGACTGTAGACGGATTCGCCTTGGAAGGGACCACCCAGAACCACGATGTCAGTGGAAGCGACCGGCAGATCAAGAGTCTGAAGCAAGTGCTTGATGGGGGTGCCGAGAGGAACGCGGTAATTGCGACCGGCAATGGTCATGATGGTGTCCGTGATCGGTTGTCCGGAGACTGCCACGCGGCCGAGGTCATACAGGTCCATGACGCTGATGACTTTGGTATCGGACGGGAATTCTTTACCAGTGACGGCGCGGACCACCAGAGCATCCAGCGAAGACGGGTATTTGGCCTTTACTCCCACAGTCTCTGCGCCGGGAATGGCGGACTTGTCTCCCTTGGCAACAGCCAGAACGGTACGGCCGGGGGTGATGAGTTTGCGGGCCAGCTCCAAGCCGGCCTTCAGATATTCGCCGCCGTCTTTCAATATTTGCTGGGCGGCTGAAATACCCGGCTCAGGATTCATACCGTTAATGATCAGTACGTCTGCCCGCCCGGAAAGGGGGGCTACGTGGACTCCCAGTCCCTGAAGTGTGCGCAGCAGTTCCTTGCCGGTTCCCATGGATTGCACGTCCAGAGGCTCCACGGAGGTTTCGCTGTCACTACATTTAATGGTCATATGATGGTAATTGACCTTCATGACCTTACCACAGGCAGAGGCGTGGTAGGCTCCACCAAAAGGGGACGGGGCTTCGGCGAGGATGTCGCCCTTGTTAATCAGGGCCCCTTTCTTTGTCCTCAGAACGAGGTTCCGCACCTGAATATTCAATTCTGCCGGAGCAGGGATTTCCAAAATTTCATTATGAAGTTCGGAATCGAGGGAATAGTGTATTTTAAGCATGTCTACCTCGCGTGGCACTGGTAACAGGAATCGTCGCCGTACGGGCCACCGTTTTCTTCGTGACAGCCCATACATTGTGTATGAAATGCTTCGGCTCGAAGAGGGATGTTCTCGATATCCGGTCTCTCATCTTCGGCAAGCGGGGCGGTGGGAACATCGTCATGACAGCGCAGACATGCTTCATCACTGGGGAATGCTTTTTGATGATTGACCCGGAAGTCATCATTGAATTCCGCAGGGTGGCAGGTTCCGCACGCAAGAAAGGTGTCTGAACCGATATCATCGTGATGACAGTCGATACAGTCGAATCCGTAATCCTCGGCATGGGCCTGGTGTGAAAAAATGACACGTCCGCCTGTGTTGTCCATGACAATTCTCGCCGGGACATCCTGCTTTTCGACGGGGATCATATATCCCGCAATCGCGATGACGAAGAGTGCCGCAATGATTGCCGCAATGGTTAAATATCTTCTCTGCAACAGTTTTACCTCGTTCATGAAGGTGTTAGGTCAGTGAAAAAAACGATCACCATGATCCGTGTGCATCCGGACATGGTGGTATTTCAGATAAAGATTGATCCATCAATCAGCCTGGCGGCTTATGAGCAGAGAGTGTGCCAGAGAAAGCAAGAACGAATTGTTTTTGATATTTTTCTTGGTTAAGGTTCTGTTATAAAAAGAAATATCCAATAATAATAATGAAATTTATTTTAATGTCTTCAGTTCTCTCTTTGTTTGTTGAGGATGGAGTTGATCATATAATCAATTCTGATCTCTTTAGTCTGAAAAAAAAGACACTTTAAAAGAGTGATAATATGGTGTTTTCGCTGTTAAATTAATAATTTATAGAAATAAAAATGGTAAAAATATTTTTCTGATTTTTTGGACTGCGCGAGAGTGTGTCGAGAAAGTGCCAGATATTCAGAGAGATAGTCAGTTGTCTTAAATTACACACCCTCGTAATGAATGTGTGGAATCCGGCTTTTCTGTCGGTCGATATCGGATTATCAACAATGGGTAGTTTCTTGATTTGACAGAATGGGGAGCATGCTCTTTGCTTCAAGCTCCCTGTTCCAGTTTTGCTGTTGTGAAGAAAGAGCTTGGCGCACGGGAGGGCGTCCATTCTGGCCAGTGAGGAGTCGCAAAAAAACTTCCATTGCCTGTTAACGCTTTCAAAGGTAGAATAAGGCAATAAATTTGCCATAAAATATTCAAAAGTAGAGATGCGATGCAGGAAATAGTCGATATAATGGAAAGATTGGCTTCTCGCGAAGGTGCAAACGAAACCGCGGTCAACGGGGTCCATCTTTTCAGGCGTTCCGAGAATATACACCGGACGCCTTTATTATATAAGCAAGGCGTGATCATCATGGGGCAGGGAGCCAAGAAAGTTCACCTTGGCAATCAGGTTTATGAATACGACCAGGACCATTATCTTGTCCTGACCGTTCCTCTCCCCGCCGAATGTGAAGCAGAGGTAGTTGATGGGAAACCATTGCTCTCACTTATGGTCGATATCGATATGCGGATTCTCAATTCGGTCATCCAGCAGATGGATGACTGGGATGAGTCTTCGTATTCCGTGAGTGAGAACAAGTGTCCGGGGCTTTATAGGTCTCAAGCAACGCCGGAGTTCAAGGAGACAGTGCTCCGTTTGTTGCGTACTTTGGAATCGCCTGTGAAAAGTCGTGTTCTTGGCGAAGGACTTGTTCGGGAATTGCTTTTCCGTATTTTGTGCGGGGAAAACGCCGCATCATTGCACGCCCTTGCTCTCAAGAATACCGGCCTTTCTCGTATCGACAAGGCTCTCAAGCAGATTCACAGTAATTTTGACCAGCCCTTTCAGGTGGATCAGCTCGCCGGGTTCGTGAATATGAGTACCTCCGCCTTTCATCGCTCCTTTAAAGGAGTCACCTCTCTTTCGCCGATTCAGTATTTGAAGAAAGTCCGTCTGAATAGGGCAAAATCTTTGATCGTGGAAGAGGGAGTGCGCTCTGGAGATGCTGCCCGGATGGTCGGTTACGAAAGTGTCTCCCAGTTCAATCGTGAATTCAAACGATATTTTGGGGCCAGTCCTCGTGGATTATTAATGATGAACAGTCGAACCGCCTGAGTGCATCCACCCTATTCTCTTTTTCACATGGGTTGATCGGTTTGAGGCGTTGAAAATAAGCGGTTGATCTTGCTGGCTGCGCAGGCGGCTCCAAATCCATTATCTATATTGACCACGGTGATTCCGCTGGCGCACGATGTCAACATGCCCAAAAGCGGGGCAATGCCTGAAAAGGCTGCGCCGTATCCTACAGATGTCGGTACTGCTATGATCGGTTGGGGGACCAGTCCTCCGACAACACTTGCCAGCGCTCCTTCCATGCCTGCTATGACAATGACCACGCGCGCTTGGCGGATTGTTTCGAGTTGATCAAGCAATCTATGAAGACCAGCCACTCCTACATCGTTGATCATTCTGCATTTATTGCCAAGCATCTCTGCGGTGACACGGGCTTCTTCTGCCACCGGAAGGTCTGAAGTCCCAGCCGTGATAATGCATATTTCTCCATCGCGGAAAGGTTTATCTATGGGGGTGAAGGTCAGAGTCCGTCCCAGTTCGTTATAAGTGGCTTCGGTGCAGGAAGCCTGGACTTCTCTCGCCATATCCGGCGAAACACGTGTTGCGAGGACTGGGCCGTATTCCTGCATTCGGCTGAAGATCTCAGTTACCTGTTCCGGTGTTTTCCCCTCGGCATAGATGACTTCGGGAAAGCCGTTGCGCAGATTTCTATGCAAGTCGATTTTGGCGTGTTCAAGGTCGAGATATGGCAGGTCTCGAAGCTGTTCCACCCCTTCTTCAATGTCCATATGACCATCTTTGATGGCTGTGAGCAGCTCTTTCAGATTCTTTCTTTTATCCATGATATTCATCCTCTCTTCAAGCCTCTCAGTCGAGGCTGCCTGTACGGTAGCCCAAAAGATCGACGGAGACATGTCTGAATCCCAATAATTTCAATTTTTCATCTATTTTTTGACGTGTTTTCGTTGTTAGCATGGTGCTGATCATTTCCGGGGGAAGCTCTAATCGGGCAGTATTCCCATGGCATCGGACCCGAATTGCGGGGAACCCGTTGTGTCGTAAAAAATCTTCCGCTGTATCAATTCGTATCAAATCGGACTCTTCAACCTGGGTATCGTGGGGAATCCGCGTGAGGAGACAGGCATTGGCCGGTTTGTCCCAGGTGGGTAACCCCAGAGATCTGGAGAGGGAGCGGATTTCTGCCTTGGTCAATCCCGCTTGTCCAAGAGGACTTTCAATTCCCAACTCTTCAAGCGCCCTGAGTCCCGGACGATATTCGTAGCTATCGTCAGCATTGGTTCCGTCTAAGACATGGCTGACGCGCTCGCTTTGAGCGTGCTCCAGTAAGTGTTCGAAAAGTTCTCGCTTGCACAGATAGCATCGCTCCGCCGGATTGGTTCGTAGTTTCGGGGCTAATGGAAGGGATATGATTTGGTGGTGTATCTCAAGCCCTTTAACGACTGTGGCGACTTCTTCCATTTCCGAACGTGGGGTATATGGTGTGGAGAAAGTGGCTGCAAAGATTGAGGATGAAGGGAGTGCCTCACAGGCTGCGCGGAGAAGAAAACTGCTATCGACTCCGCCAGAATAAGCAATGAGCACTCGCTGCATAGCCTTGAGGTTGTGCAGTAATTCGTGATATTTTTCTTCAGTGGTCATGTCCGGGATTCACCCTTTGTTTTGGCAACGTCCGATTTGGGCATAGACGGCGGTCAGAGGGAGTCCTGTTTCCTTGGCTATTCTGCGGCAGTCTTCCAATTCTGGCTTGGCACGAATAATCTTGCCGTCAAGGAGGGCGTTTTTCATGGTCACGGGGCCGAGAGGCGTTTCAAGTTGTTCAAAACTGATATCGAGAACTGTTTTGTTCAAAGGAAAACTTTTGATTCCGAGGGTCGTTGTATGCAGGAAAAGCAATGTCTTGAATTTTTCCTCAGTCTCGGTGGAGCAGAGCAGTGAAAGGCTGGTTGCCGGGCGATTCTTTTTCATTTGTATGGGAGTGAAATGAACGTCCATGGCTCCAGCCTCCATGAGAATTTCCATGGTGACTCCGAGCATTTCGGCTGTCATATCGTCGATATTACACTGGAGCATACAGGCGTGTTCCTGCCGTTTCGTCTTGGGAGTCTCAACGGTTTGGGCCAGGTGGACACGGAGAACATTGGGGATGTCGGTTTCACGATGTCCGATACCGTATGCCGTCTTTTCCATGATCAATTCAGGATTTCGGGTAAATCGTGTGACCGTGCCGGACAAGATGGCAGCTCCTGTCGGAGTCGTGGTCTCTTTGTCCACTGCTCCGCGTGTCGTGGGGATGGAAGTCAGGATTTCGACTGTGGCGGGTGCCGGAACCGGAATGAGGCCGTGGGCACACCGGACAAAACCTCCACCAAGTTCGATGGGAGAGGACCAGACTTCATCTACATTCATGGCATGCAGACAAATGGCAGCCCCGACGATATCGACGATGGAGTCTGTTGCGCCAACTTCATGAAAATGGACTTCATGCAATGCCTTGCCATGAACTTTGGCTTCGGCTTCGGCAATCAGACGAAATATGGACAGGCTGGTCTGTTGTACGGCGTCAGTCAATGAACTGGCGGTGATGATCGCTTCGATATCACTGAGATTCCGGTTCGCGGGATGGTGGTGTGCCTGCAGATGAGAGTGGGCATGCCCGTTTTCATGGTTGTGATGAGGCTCATGGGAATGGGGGACGGCCTGTTCGGCATGATTCCGGGAACCGTGGCAGTGGGGAGCTGGCTCAGCGTGCATGGGGGGGGTGAGAGCTTCCTCTTTGAGCAGGACATCGACTCGCGTGCCTGTGATGCCGTTGCGCACATCTGCGGTGATTTTCAATTGGAATTCATCATCAAGGTCGAGTTTGGATAATTCTGTTCGCAGATACTCGGGATCAACGCCAAGATCGATCATCGCGCCGAGATTCATGTCTCCGCTGATTCCGGCCATGCAGTCATAGTAAAGTATCTTCAATTGGGATATCCGTGGGTTTGAGGTTGATCCCGGAAATTCGTGGTTATTTTCCGGAAGTTCAGTTCTGTCTCAGGGGCTTTATCGTACGAGTCAGGTCCGCCAGTGTCTCTGTATCCATCCGTGATGTTTCATGGCCTTGGAACCGGGAATATAGCCTGACCCTGATATTCATGTCATCCCTTGATGTCCGAGAAGAAATCGGTGTCATGAAAGTGTCTTCAAAGGATTTTCTGGGAGTGGCGGTAGGAAGTTCATGCCATGGGTGGATGACAAAATTCTGATGGCGGGGTGAAGAGGATCTTCACCCCGCTGACGAGATTGTGTGCGGGCTTATTGAGGACGTCTTTTGAAGACGATCTTGGCCTGTTCAATTCTTTCTTCCAGATCCTCGTCCTCAAGTGCTTCGGCAACCTTCTCGAGCACGTCGGGAATCCTGATTTGTTGCGGGCATTTTTCCAAACATTCACCGCAGGCGACGCATTGGGAAGCAAAGCCCGGTTCGTTTGTCCCAAGGACTCCGCTGATACTGAGTGCGTAGGAGAACTTGGCCTCATCTGCTTTGCCGAACATGGACAGCTTGTTGAACGCATCAAAGCAGTTGGGGATCATGACCCCGGCCGGGCAGGGCATACAGTAGCCGCATCCGGTGCAGCCAACCTGCATCATCGAATGATATTGTCGGCTGGCCTGATCTATAAGGTTCAACTCCTCTTCGGTCAGGGTGTTTGCTTCAGCCTGAGCAGCAATGGCGAGATTCTGTTCGATATGCTCTTCCTCGTTCATGCCGGAAAGAACCAGCGTGACTTCGGGTTGATTCCAGACCCAGCGCAGTGCCCATTCCACAGGGGTCCGTTTGACGGAAGCCGTCTCCCATATTTCGCCGATTGCAGGTGGTGGGGTGGGCAGCGCAAGGGTTCCACCGCGCAGAGGTTCCATGACTATGATACCTAAATCCCTGTCGTGGGCATATTTCAACCCTTCCTTGCCAGCCTGAAACTCCTGGTCCAGATAATTGTATTGGATTTGGCAGAATTCCCATGGGTAAGCGTCGACGATACGTTTGAAATCAGGCAGAATGCCGTGGAAGGAAAATCCTGCATTGATGATTCGGCCATCTTGTTTGGCCCTTTCCAAAAAATCCGTGACGCGCAGTGCGCTTACGCTGTCCCAGAGAGGACCGTTGAGCGCGTGGACAAGATAATAATCTATGTGGTCCGTCTGAAGCCGTTCAAGCTGGGCATTGAGTATCGTGTCCATGTCTTCATGGCTTTCGAGCAGCCAGGAAGGGAGCTTAGTGGCAACTTTGACTTTTTCCCGGTAGCCATCTTTCAAGGCTTTGCCGAGAAGCGGTTCGCTTGCACCTCCATGATAAGGCCAAGCGGTGTCAACGTAATTGACTCCCTTGTCTATGCTGCTGCGAATCTGGGCAATGGCACGCGCTTCGTCAATCTTTCCATCCGTGGAAGGTAGGCGCATACATCCAAACCCCAAAATGGAGAGTTGGTCGTCGGTTTTGGGCATTGTTCTGTATAACATGCTGGTGTCTCCTCTTCGACTGGCTTGATGATTCAAGTACGTATTTGTTTGTCGTTTTGGGTAAACTACTCGTTTCTCCGGTAATGAGAATGCATTTTTCTGCATTTTTTTTGTCAGATCCTCTCATTGTTGATTGAAACAGGTTGAATGAATCGTGCCGGAACTCTCATGATAGTGGTGTGGCCCTGAAGGCAATACGAGTGTGGATTGGAAGATGAGAGTCCAAGCCGTACATCTTATAAAGCTTGTGCGGTCGTGGTATTCTGTGTTTGTATTTTTACGAATCTTAACTCATTTTCGGAGGTGCTCTGCAATGCGTGATGTTCCAATGACAGGTGTGGAAGAAGCCATCCTGAAAAGATACAGTGTCCGTGAATTTCTTCCTGATCCGGTGACGCCCGATCAGGTGGCCGCGCTCCTTGAGGCTGCCCGGCTGGCTCCTTCCAGTCTGAATTCTCAGCCGTGGCGGTTCAAGGTTGTTCAGGATGAAGAAAACCTGGCCTGGTTCGGGACCAAGCCTGTTTCCCGGAGCCAAACATGGCTTTCCAAGGCCGGAGCGATCTTTGTATGTTGCGCTGATTTGACTGGGTATGTGCGTGACTCCCAGGCCAGTGCTTTTTTTTACCGGGAACATGATCTTATCCGTGGTGACAGTATGGATGGAATTGAAGAATATGTAGAGCGGGAAGTCCATGCCTCTGAAACCGCACGTTTTGGTGCGGCGGCGATGAACGTGGGCTTTGCCGCTTCTTTCATGATGTTGCGGGCGGTGGAAATAGGGCTTGGCTCATGTTGGATCGGGATGTTCAATGAAACGAATATCAAGGCGCATCTGGGCATTGATCCGTCCTTACGTGTTGTCGGTCTGTTGGCGGTCGGTCATCCCGCTTCGGACACGCCCTCGGTGCGCAAGCGAAAGGAACTGGATGAAATAATTTTGCGGTAATGTTGTTTTTCCGTTTTGATGAAGCTCCCCTCTCTCTCCTAAGAGGTAGGGGGCTTCTTGGTGAATATGGCCCGATGAACGGGCCTTTTTTTTTCGACTGGCAGTTCTCCCCACAAGACAGGCAGTTAGCGATGATCCTGGCGTGGGAGCGCATTGTTGCAGGCTTGCCAAGGTTGACTTGATGCCTTACTTGGCCGACGTAAGCCAATCGGGAGAGGAAAAAAATGAGCACCGGAATCCGAACCATATTGATTGACGATGAGCTGCCTGCGCAGGATGAAATGAGTTATCTCCTGTCTTCTCATGATGATATCGAAATTGTCGCCACAGCCGACAATGCAGCAGATGCTATTGAGGTCATTGGCCGTGAACACCCTGATCTGATCTTTCTCGATATTCAAATGCCGGGCAAGAATGGTTTTCATGTCCTCAAAGAGGTCATGAGTCTGGAACAACCTCCCCTGGTCGTGTTTGTCACCGCCTATGATAAATACGCCATTCGGGCTTTTGAGGAGAATGCGGTTGATTATATTCTCAAGCCCGTGTCCAGCGAACGGTTGGCAGCCAGCCTTGAGCGGGCAAGGAATCTCATGCATCCTGAAAATGTCGGTGACTCTGGTGCGGTGCTGCGAAAGCTGTTGGCAGATGTTGGTATCAAGCCGGGCATCACGCGCATCAGCGTGGAACATTCCGGACGAAATATTCTGTTGAATCCTCGTGAGGTTGTTTATTTCAACTATGAGTGCCGCCGAGTCCATGCAGGGACGAAAGCACAAGCCTATCCGTGTGCTTCCGACTTGACTCTGGATAAGCTTGAAGAAAGGTTAGGTGGTTTTCCTTTTTTCCGTGCCAACCGTTCTCAGTTGGTTAATCTGGCGCTGGTTCGAACCTATGCTCCCTGGTTCAACGGCAAGTATGTTCTGACCATGTGCGATGACGCGGAAACTGAAATTATCGTCAGCAAGGCTCGGGTTCGGGCCTTCAAGGATGCAATAGAACTGTAGGCGGATGAGCCGTGGATACATTTGAAATCATTTTGGCACTGGCGGAGCGGTTCGGTTTGATCGTGGGCGTTGTTTTCCTGTTCATGACCATTGCGCCTGTGCAGCGAATGCAGGTCGTTGGTGTCCAGTCCCGTTGGAGAACGATACTGATTACCTTGCTTTTTGGTAGTTTTGGTATTCTGGGTACTTACACAGGAAATTCGGTCTTTCAGTCCGTGGCCAATCTTCGGGCCATGGTTGTTATCACCGGTGGTTTGTTCGGTGGTCCTGTCGTTGGAATCGGAGCCGGCCTGGTGGCCGGAATCCATCGTATCAGCACGGATTTTTACGGGTTCAGTGCGTGGCCCTGTGGTATTGCCACGGCTCTGGAGGGGCTGGTGGCCGGATTGTTGAGCTTCTGGTTGCGCGACAAGGCGATGAATTGGCGTATTGCCGCATCACTGGCCATTGTGGGTGAGAGTGTCCATATGCTCCTTATTCTTATCCTTTCACGTCCTTTTGACCAAGCCGTGGAGCTGGTCAAGTTGATTGCTCCTCCTATGCTTATCGTCAATAGTGTGGGGGCCGCGCTCTTTGTCGAGTTCATCAATATATTTTCTCGTGACCGGGAGCGGCGTGAATCCCTTCATGCCCAGATTATTCTGGATATCGCCAATATGGCGGTCAGCTATTTACGGTTGGGCTTGAGTACCCAGTCCGCCGCAGCTACTGCGGAGATTATTCATCGCAGAGTGGGGGTCGCGGCTGTGGCCATTACTGATACACGCAATGTCCTGGCCCATGTCGGTGAGGGCAAGGATCATCATCTTGCCGGGCATGAGATTCGGACCAGTGCGACGCGGGATGTTCTGCGTACCGGAAAGGCCGTTTTTATTCGGGGGACGGAAGCCATCGGGTGCAATCATCAAGCATGCCCGATGACAGCGGCCATCGTTGTTCCGTTGAACAAGAATGATGAGATCATCGGAACTCTCAAGTTCTACGGGAGTGACAAACGGCCACTGAACAGTACGCTCTTCGAGGTTGCCAAAGGTCTTGGCAATCTCTTCTCCACTCAATTGGAGCTGGAGGATATTCAGATTGCCGAACAGATGCTCGCCCATGCCGAGATTCGCCGTCTTCAGGCGCAGATCAATCCGCATTTTCTTTTCAACTCCCTGAATACCATCACGTCCTTCTGCCGGACCAATTCGGAACGGGCCAGGGAACTGCTCATGGACCTATCTCTTTATATGCGCCGCAATCTTGACTTGAGCCGTGGATTTATTCCACTGAGCGAAGAATTGGAACAGGTCCGATCCTATCTTGCCATTGAAAAAGCCCGTTTCGGTGAACGTATCTCAGCTCATATGGATGTGGAAGAAGAATGCGAAACCTGGCCTATCCCACCGTTGATTATTCAACCGCTGGTGGAAAATTCCATTCGTCATGGAGTTTTGGCACGCAAACAGGGCGGAGAAGTGCGCGTGAGCGCTGTGTGTTCCGAGGATATTTTGGAGATAACCGTGGCCGATAACGGTGTGGGCATGGATGAAAACAGGCTGGCCCGTGTTTTGACCGAGGAAATAGTGGACTCCAGACATGGCGGTATCGGTCTGAGAAATTGTCTGAGCCGCCTGGAACATATCTACGGCCCGCACTATGTACCTCGTGTTGAGAGCGCCCTGGGTGTCGGGACCACCCTTGTTTTACGGATTCCCAAACGCGGGTGATTTTTTTGAGCGCCTGATTTGGCGATTCGATCCTGAAAAATGACTGTTCATTCCGAATCCGTGGATTCGGCATGGAAAATCCTCCTACAAGGTGGGCATGCCGCCATGCGGTCCAACGCTTATTCCTGGAGGATTCAAGAATGGTATTTTTCTTTGGTTGTATTGCCCTGCTGATCGTCGGCTATGTGGTATACGGCACATTTGTGGACAGAGTCTTTGCCCCCGATGAAAATCGTGTGACCCCGGCCGTCGCCATGCGGGACGGCATTGACTACATGCCTATGCCCAAGTGGAAGTTGATTTTCATTCAAGTGCTCGATATTGCAGGCATCGGGCCCATCTTCGGCCCTATTTTGGGTGCACTCTACGGCCCGGCAGCCATGGTCTGGATTGTCATAGGCTGTATTTTCGCCGGTGGAGTCCATGACTATTTCAGCGGGATGCTTTCCGTTCGCAACAAAGGCGCTTCCATACCGGAGGTAGTCGGTGAATATCTTGGAATGTCCGCTCGCCAGGTCATGCGTGTTTTTTCTTTTGTATTGCTTATGCTGGTGGGAGTTGTCTTTGTTCTCAGTCCGGCCAAGCTGCTTAACGGTTTGACCGGCATTGACACCGGGTTGATGGTTGCCGCTATATTCTTTTATTATTTCCTGGCTACCATTCTGCCTATTGATAAGATTATCGGACGTATTTATCCTTTCCTTGGTGCACTTTTGCTTTCCATGACAGTGGCATTGGTGATCGCTCTTCTGGCAAGTGGTCATGAATTGTTGCCGAATCTGGATATCATGACCAACACGCACCCCGGCGACAAGCCTTTGTGGCCTTTGCTTTTTATTACATTATCCTGTGGTGCCATTTCCGGTTTTCACTCCACGCAGTCTCCTCTGATGGCTCGCTGCATGACCAATGAACGAGAAGGGCGATCCGTTTTTTATGGTGCCATGATCATTGAAGGGATTATCGGTCTGGTCTGGTGTGCATTGGGGCTTTCCTTCTACAATTCTCCTGAAGCTTTGTCCGCTGTTATCGCTGCCGGAAGCCCTTCCGCTGTTGTGGCTGAGGTTTCCCAAAGTCTTTTGGGAAGCATCGGTGGAGGGCTTGCCATCGCTGCGGTGATCATTCTGCCGATTACCAGTGGTGATACCGCGTTTCGGTCCACCCGCCTGATCGTTGCCGAAACCTTCAAGGTCAATCAGGAAGGCGTTCCCAAGCGGTTGATGATCGCCATTCCCTTGTTTGTCATCGGGTTCATGATTTCCACTCAGAACTTCGGCACCATCTGGCGTTATTTCGGTTTTGCCAACCAGAGCCTGAGTTCCCTCGTGCTCTGGACCGCTGCCGTTTACCTTGCACAACGTGGCAAGTTGCACTGGATCGCGACTGTTCCTGCCGTTTTCATGACTGCGGTGTGCGTGACCTTTATCTGCAATGCCCAGATTGGCTTTGGGCTGGATTACACAGTCTCGGTCATCGCCGGTATTGTCGGGGCGATTGTGGCCTTTACCATCTTTATGGTGAAGTTTGTTTTTGGTGACAAGTCTGTTGCGGAGACTTCGGCTTAGATATTCTCGCTCACCTCTCTTCTCCAATACCCCTGACGCCCGTTTCATCCGAAGCGGGCGTCAGTCTTGTCTGAGGAGGGGAGTCCTTTTCTGATGAAGAGAAGCCTCTCTTCACTGAACAGATGCTGGCCCCGTTCTCTTTTCTGTGCTCATTCTTTTGTCTTTTCTTGGGGGGCTCATGGCAAGAGTCAGAAAGCCCTGCTCATCAGAGACTTTTTTTGTTTGCACAAATTTTCAGTCGGTCTTGACGTAAGATTGATGTCATGACAACAATTCTGTTTTCACTATAACAACAACGCCATGTGGAGAGTATGAGTTATCCTTATTCAACCGTATCAGTAACAGAAACCCTTGGATTTCAATTGTATCTTTCAGCCCGCTTGCTCAAGGCTCGATTCCGGCGTGCGTTGGTGGATGCCGGATGTGAATTGACACCTGAGCAACATGCGGTTCTGCGTAAATTGTGGGAGTGTGAAGGAGTTCATCTGAACGAGCTTGCCCAGAGTATCTTCAAGGATCGGCATAATACGACACGCATAGTCAAGAATCTTGAGAAGAAAGGGCTTGTATATAAGCTTCCACATGAAAAAGATGCACGACTTACCCGCTGTTTTCTGACCGAGGAAGGAAAGCAGCTCATTCCGGGACTTGTGGACATTGCTACGAGTCATCTTTCCGAAGTGTTCAAGGATATTGATGAGGAGGACAGGGTGGTCATGCAGCGAGTGCTTGGACAGTTGGTGATGACTCTGGAAAACGAAGTCGAATAATTTTTTTGTAGGACTGTTGTCTTGGCAACAGTCTGTGAAAACCTGAAAAAAGGAGAAATCCCATGCCTGACATTACCCGTGTTTTCAAAGGTCCTGAAAATGATTTTGAAGTTGAAATCGTGTATGCTGGTTCAGAGGACATATCTCCGAAGGAAGCCCATGAGTATGTGGAATATATTTTTGTGGCAAAGGGCAGTATGTCTCTCAGCAGGAGCGATCAGCCGGAGAGTGTCATTTATACTGCTCCGGCGACCGTGGAAATTCCCTGTGGAGTGGAGCACGTCATTGATGTTCGGGAAGACGGCTCCAGATTGATTGTCATTCACCCCGATCGAACGGACGTATAAGCTGGAGGATGAAATCAGAATGTCCAATGCTCATTCACGCATCCGTTCACGTCTGCAAATGTGGACACTGCTGCTGGGAAGCACCATGACGGTTATGGCCGGGGCAGTAATTGCTCCGGCTCTGCCGCAGCTGCTTGAGGTCTTTCACGATGCACCCCATGCGGAACTGGTCGTCAAGCTCCTGCTGGCGATTCATGCGCTTTTTATCGCCCTTTCTGCTCCGTTTATCGGTGGTTTCATGGATCGGTGGGGGCGCAAACCTGTACTTGTGGCATCAATCATCCTTTATGGTGTCGCCGGAAGCTCGGGCTTTTATCTGAATTCGCTGCTGGGGATATCATTGGGACGCGCTTTTCTGGGCGTTTCCGTAGCCGGTATCATGAGCGGTTTTACTACTCTTATTGGTGACTATTATAAAGGGGAAAAACTTCACAAGATCATGGGATTGCAGGCGGCTTTTGCCGGTTTTGGCGGATTGGTATTCCTGACTGTGAGCGGGGCCCTGGCCGGATTTGGTTGGAGATTGCCATTCCTTGTCTACCTCTTCGCTTTTTGCGTGCTGCCGGGAGCTCTCTTTTTCCTTTCTGATACTCCCGCGCAACAGGGAATGAATCATGAAGTGAATGAAAATATCACATTTGAAAGTGTGCGTTCCCCCCTCCTTGGTATCTGCTGTATCGCTTTTATCGGCATGATGATGTTCTATCTTGTCCCGGTTCAGCTTCCTTATCTTCTTCATGACATGCCGGGTGTCAGTTCCATGCAGGTCGGACTCGCTATCGGGATCATGAATCTGGTGGGTGCATTGAGTTCCACTCAGTTCAAAAAAGTCAAGGAGCGCTTCTCGCATCAGCAGATAGTCGCTTTGTTCGCCCTGTTTATGGGGGGAGGCTATGGGCTTCTTGGGTTGGCACAATCCTATGGTGTTGTCGTGATCGGACTTGTCATCAGCGGGATAGGATTCGGCCTGCTCATGCCCAATGTCAATGTATGGGTTGTTTCGCTGGTACCCCAGTCCTTGCGCGGTCAATCCGTGGGATGGCTGACGACATTTTTTCTGCTGGGGCAGTGTGTTTCTCCGCTTCTGGCAGAGCCATTTGTCAAGGGGGTTGGAATTCAGGCTGTCTATGGGGGAGCCTGTGGCATCCTTTTATGTATGGCCCTCTTCTTTGTCTGGTTTGCCAGGCGCAATTAGGGGCCGGGGTATGCGAACCCTGTTCTCGCGGCCATAAGAGCATCTCCATTCGATTGATCGTATCGCTCTGTATTAAAAAGAAAAATAAGAAATCTTCCAAGAATTCTTCAAGCAATTGTAACATTCCGATGTTGCACTAAATCGTGTAAGGCTATAACACGCGTTTAAATTGGCTATTCGTCTTGTCTTTTTAACGGAGTGAGATCATGAAAAAAATCCTCGTATTCGCTATTCTGGCTATGTTCGCCTTGGCAGGAACGGCCCAGGCAGAAACCTTGAAACTCTTGACTTGGAAAGGGTATGCTCCGCAAAAGCTGATTGATACCTTTGAAAAGGAAACCGGCATCAAGGTCGAAGTCACTTTTTCCAACAACGAAGAAATGATCGCCAAACTGCGGGCAACTCGCGGTGCTGGGTTTGATCTGGCACAGCCTTCTCAGGACCGTATTTCCTCAGTGCAGGAAAAATATCATCTTTATCAAGCCGTTGATTACTCGAAGATCGAATCGGGACTTTTTATTCCGTCCATGCTGGATGCCGTGAAAAAGAATACCCAGGTGGGGAGCGATTCCTATGCCGCCCCGTTCTGTTGGGGAACATCCGGACTGATCGTCAACAGCGACAAAGCTGCGGATGCAGATTCTTTCAAGGCGTTGATCGATCCCAAGTACCAGGGACGTGTGAGCTACCGTCTCAAGAGACCGACCCTTATCGCCATGGGGTTTGCTTTGGGCTATGATCCTTTTGCCCTGTATGGGGATGTCAAAGCGTATAAGGCTATGCTTGATGATATCGCCGATACCCTGATCAAGGCCAAGCCAGTTGTGAAGAATTATTGGGCCAACGGTGATTCCATGCTTGAATCCATGCGCTCCGGCGAAGTTTTCGTGGCCATGGCCTGGGATGCCGGCGGATGGAAATTGCACGGAGAGAATAAGGCTATCGATTTTAAGGCTCCCAAAGAGGGGGCATTGGGCTGGATTGATACCTTTGCCATTCCTGCCAAAGCCAAGAATGTTGATGCCGCCTACAAGTGGATCAATTTTATCATGAAGCCCGAAAATGCCGGATATTTCTCTTCTCAGGAGAAGTATGCCACTGCATCCAATGGTGCCTTGAAGTACACAGATGAAGCCGTGGCAGCCAACTTCGCCCGTGCTTTTCCGCAGGATGTCATTGACAACATTAAATGGTATCCGCCTGTTCCGGCCAAGTTGGAAAGTCTGGAAGGCAAGATTCTTGACAAGATCAAGGCTGCCAACTAGCCCTGAATTGCTTGCTGTCAAAAACAGAAGGCGGGAGGTCGAAACGATCTTCCGCCTTATTCTCATCATTCAACAGATCAAGTAGCTATGACCAACGACCTTTCTATCCGCAACATGGTGAAGTGTTTCGGCGATTTTACCGCCGTGGACGATGTGACCTTTGATGTTCCCACCGGGTCCTTTTTTTCCATCCTCGGGCCATCCGGGTGTGGCAAAACGACATTGCTGCGCATGATTGCGGGCTTTGAGGAACCGACATCCGGGGTTCTTGAGATTCGGGGTCGGGATATGCTCGGAGTCCCGCCAAACCGTCGTCCGGTCAACCTCGTTTTTCAGCATCTCGCCTTGTTCCCCATGATGAATGTGGCCGAAAATATCGCTTTCGGTCTCAAGCGCCGTGGGGTCGGTTCGGCCGAAATACGAAAAAAGACCCAACAAATTTTGGAGCGTGTGGGGCTGCCTGGGTTCGGTGAAAAGGGTATCAATCAACTCTCTGGTGGACAAAAACAGCGTGTGGCCATTGCCCGGTGTCTGGTGCTGGAGCCGTCCGTGCTCCTGCTTGATGAGCCTTTGGGAGCACTGGATCTCAAATTGCGCGATCAAATGAAAGTCGAGTTGAAGAAGCTTCAGGCCAAGGTCGGAACAACGTTCATATACATTACACATGATCAGTCCGAAGCTCTGGTCATGTCCGACCGTGTGGCGGTCATGAACAACGGGCGATTTGAGCAAATCGGCACACCGCAGGAGTTGTATGGTCAGCCAAAGACTCCTTTCGTCGCCCAGTTTGTCGGTGACAATAACAGGTGGAGCGGGCGGATAACCGAAAGTATCGGGGATGAAGTCATGCTCTCCACGGATGAAGGGTATACATTTCGAACAAGGATTCATGCTTCCTGTAGAAGTGGGGCGCGAGTGAATTTGTTCCTGCGGCCAGAGGCCATGCGGATAGAACCGAGAGACCGGGATGGTTTGAATATTTTCGGTGTGACCGTCAAGGGAATTCTTTTTGATGGTGCGAACAGCCGCCTTTTGACAGTGACCAAGGAAGAACATGAACTGATTGTGACTCTGCCGCAGAATCGAAAATTCGATCATATTGTTGCGGGGGACAAAATTACAGTGGGCTGGCATCCCGAAGCTGGTATCTGTTTTGGAGCGGAGGGGTAGATGAAAAGTTCCCGTCTCGCGCTTTGGGTCTTTCTTGGGCCAGTCCTGATTTGGTTGGTGCTCTTGATCGTCCTGCCTCATCTTGATCTGCTGACGATGAGCTTCAGGGGGGAGAACGACTTTGGTGATCCTGTCTGGACGTTCCAGAACTACACGAATTTTTTCACTGAGCCGATTTATTGGCTGACGTTTGTCCGAACAGCGCTGTATGCAGTCGTAACGACTTTTATTTCATTCCTGCTCGCCATGCCGGTTTCCTTCTATATCGCCAAGTTGGCTCGCACCAGAGTGCAGGGTGCGCTCATGATCCTGCTTCTGCTTCCCTTCTGGGTCAGTGAGTTGGTGCGGATCTATGGGTGGATGATCCTGCTGCGTGAATCCGGGGTGCTCAATTTCTTCATGCTCAAGCTGGGGATCATCGATGCACCCATTGAAATGCTTTACAATGACGCCACCATGATCATGGGGTTGGTTTACACTTCCATGCTGTTCATGGTTGTTCCTCTGGTCTCGGTCATGGAAAGCTTGGACGACAGTCTTATCGAGGCCGCCCATGATCTGGGAGCCGGGCACCTCTCCATCTGGCGAACTATTATTCTGCCTCACTGTAAACCCGGTATCACTTCCGGGTCTATTGTCGTATTCATGTTGGCGCTGGGTAATTACCTGACACCGAATCTTATGGGAGGGAAAAACTCCCTTTGGTTCACCGAGCAGATTTACAACCAGTTCATTGCCAGCTTCAACTGGAATCAGGGGTCAGCGTTCGGCTTCCTGCTGCTGGTGTTGAGTTCCCTGATCATTTGGCTGGGACTGAAACTGACAGGCCAGAAATTGGGGGAGGTTGCGTCATGATTCGTTCTTTACCCAGGAGCAAGACCTATGACTGGTCTTTCAATCTCTTCATTCTTGTCTACTTTCTCTTCCTGTTCGCTCCGCTGGTTGTCACCTGCGTCTTGGCATTCAACAACTCGGATTTCCCTTCATTGCCATGGCAGGGGTTCAGTCTGGACTGGTTTTTTTCCACCGGTCCCGAACGAATCGGATTGTTTCATGATGAGCAGAATCTGCGTTCCATCGTGACCAGTTTTGAGACGGCATTTTTCGTCTCTATCCTGAGCGTGATTGTGGGGACATGCGCTAGTTTCCTTTTCGAAAAGGAAGACTTTCGGTTCAAGGGGGTACTGTACCTGTTGATGCTCGCGCCCTTGGTCATTCCGGGTGTGATTCTTGGGATCTCTCTTCTTCTCGCTGCCAATTCCGCTGGGACGTATTTTGACGAAACCTTTGGGCTGGATTTCGACTTGTTCCGCCCCAGCTTCTGGCTGGTGGTGCTTGGGCAGTTCTCATTTATTACCACGTTTGTGACGCTGGTTGTTTCGGCCCGATTGCGCAAATTTGATATATCTCTGGAGGAAGCCGCTTTGAATCTTGGGGCGACACATTTTGGAGTGATCTGGCATATCACCCTGAAGTTCCTTCGTCCGGCCATTGTTGGAGCCGGGGCTGTAGCTTTTCTCATGAGTTTCGAAAATTTCAATACCAGTCTTTTTCTTGTGGGGTCCGAGCCGACTCTGCCGATCAACCTGTATTTGCAGGTGCGCGACGGGAGCACTCCGGTCATCAATGCGGTTTCACTCCTGTTGATCGTGGGGACTTCGATTCTGGCTTTGGTCAATCTCTATTTTACCAAAAGAGAGGACTAGGTGTTTTTCGACCACTTTGCAGAGACCGGCGCCGTCTGCGCGCATCGAGGCGCAAGGGCTCTTGCCCCGGAAAATACCATGCTTGCCGCTCTCTTGGGGTATGAGAGTGGTGCTGATTTCTGGGAAATGGATGTTCACAAGGTGGCGGATGGGTCTCTCGTCGTTTTTCACGATGATGTGTTGGGCCGGACGACCAATGTCGCAGAACTGGTAGATTTTACCGATCGCGCTCCGTGGCCGACTCATATGTTCACCCTGAAAGAATTGCACCGTCTGGATGCGGGGTCATGGTTCGTGCGGGACGATCCCTTTGGGACTCTTGCGGACGGGCAGGTTGCAGGAGAGCAACTTGATGCCATGCACGGGCTGAAAATTCCCACTTTGCGTGAAACGCTGGAATTCACCCGTTTGCATGATCTGCCCATGAATATAGAAATCAAGGATCAGGTACAGGCTCCAGGAGACCTCTCCATAGTTGATGATATTCTCGGAGAAATTCGGGAATCAAACACAGCCGATCTCATCCTTATATCGTCATTCAACCATGAATATCTTGTCAGGATGCAGAAAATTGCCCCGGAAATCCCCATTGCCGCCCTGGTAGAGGATTCTCATCCTGACGATCTGGTCGCATATTTGCGCCATATGGGGGCCACCGGGTACCACCCGGATAAGGATATGGTCGAGCCGGAACTCGTTCGAATGCTTGCCGGGCACACTATTCGTGTGACTCCATATACTGTCAACAACATGGATCAGGCTCTTTCATTGATTGATGCGGGGTGCTTCGGAATCACGACGGACTTCCCTCATTTGCTCCGGCAACGGCTCTCGGTCAGATAACGCCACTTCTCCTCAATTTTCTGAAGAGCAGTGTGCCGACCATGGGTGTGTTCTTGGGTATAGGAGAGAGTGTCGCAGAGAATGACCCGAGACAGTGTTCAGTTCTCCACAGATCGCACCGAGGCCTTTGCAAGGTAGACTATTTTACACTGATATATCTGATTTTTTTCGAGGGAAAACGGCTTTCTGGAGGAAGGTGCCATTTGAGATCAAGCCGTTGCCGTATGACTCCTGGATTTTTTTGTCCTCGTCTGTCTGTGATATTTGAGTGACAAGCAGAGTTAACTGTTGACTCATGACCGGATATTGGTCATGACTCAGCCCGCTTGAGAGTTCGCTATATTTATGCACGCCATTTCGATGTTCCTTTTGTCTGTCCTTCGTTGTGTTCTTCATAAGTAATCGCATCCATTTCAGCTCGTAGCCATATATGGCTTTTAATTCATGCATGCACCAGGGATTCCCCGGTGCTTTTCTGCTGTTGTGGCTGACCACGGCAGTCAATTTCATTCGGTATATCAGAGGATTTTTTTGTGGAAGCAAGTCGTTCTTTTGTCTCCAGGTCGGAAGGCAGTGCTCAGTCCGATATCTTTTCCGGGCTTACCGTTGCCTTGGCCCTTGTTCCCGAAGCTGTGGCATTTTCCTTTGTGGCGGGGGTCCCACCCATGGTCGGGCTTTATGGCGCATTCATGATGTGTCTCGTGACTTCAGTGTTGGGAGGTCGTCCGGGCATGATATCCGGTGCCACCGGTGCCATGGCCGTGGTTATGGTTAATCTCGTGCTGGAGGGGAATGCCCTTGGCGGAGCCGGAAGTCACGCAGGGTTGCAATATCTTTTTTTCACCCTGTTGTTGGTCGGTATCCTGCAAAGCCTCGCAGGTATATTCAGCATGGGAAAATTTATTCGCATGGTCCCTCGTTCCGTGATGATGGGGTTTGTCAACGGGTTGGCAATTGTCATATTCCTCTCCCAGTTGAAGATGTTTCAATCCGGCGGAGAGTGGTTGGAAGGACGGTCGCTTCTGATCATGGTCGGGCTTGTCGTCCTGACCATGACGATCCTCTTTCTCGTTCCCAAAGTGCACAAGAAATCTCCCGGTGCCCTGATTGCCATTATCTCGGTCTCCCTGCTGGTTTTGTTTGTCGGGATCGATACTGAAACAGTGCTTTCCTTTGTCCAGTCCAATGGAGGCTCCGGTATCAAAGCGGGACTTCCTTCCTTTGCCATACCAAGTGTCCCCTTTACCTGGAATACACTTGTGTTCGTAACCCCATATGCATTCATTCTGGCCGCCATCGGGCTTATTGAATCCCTGATGACGTTGTCGCTTATTGATGAATTAACCGATACGCACGGTCACGGGAACCGGGAATGCATCGCGCAGGGTGCTGGCAATTTTATCAATGGATTGTTCGGCGGCATGGGGGGATGTGCCATGATCGGGCAGAGCATTATCAATATCACCTCGGGTGGCCGAGGGCGGTTGTCTGGTCTTGTTGCCGCTGCCGCGCTGCTGTTTTTTATTCTGTTCACATCCGAGTATATTGAGCAGATTCCCATTGCTGCTTTGACCGGTGTCATGTTCATTGTCGTCATCAAGACATTTGCCTGGAGTACGTTCAATATCATGAACAAAATTCCCAAATGGGATGTTGGTGTCATCGTGCTGGTGACTTTTCTCACGGTCAAATACGATCTTGCCATCGCTGTCATCTGCGGTGTGATCATTTCCGCCTTGATCTTTGCCTGGGAAAACGCATTACGGATTCGAGCCCGAAAAATGGTGGATGAACACGGAATCAAGCATTATCAGATTTACGGTCCGCTGTTTTTTGCTTCCACGGCATTGTTCATGAGCAAGTTTGACGTGAGCGATGACCCGGACGAAGTGATTATTGATTTTCAGGAATCGCGAATCATGGATCAATCAGCTATCGAAACCATCAACAAACTTACCGAGATGTATCATCGTTCCGGCAAGACCATTCACCTTTGGCATCTCAGTAAGGATTGTGTTCGTCTCATCAAGAAGGCCGAAAAAATTTGTGTTGTGAATGTTCTTGAAGATCCCGACTATTTTGTCGGCATCGATGACTATAGGAAATACCGGGAACATGTCGAATTCGAATCCTTGTAGCTCCTTTCATCATTATCAGAAGAGCGTTGTGACAGACAGCTCTTGATGTGGTGCCGCCTCTTCGTATACATGGTATCGTGAAATTACCCTGAAGAGAGTGGGCGAAAATGTAAAATCCCCCGGTGACATGAATCATCGGGGGATTTTTGCTTTCTGCCATGAAAGGGTGCCGCAAAATTCAAAGTCATTTGTTTGGGTTTCCATCTTTGAAGAGAAACGTCATTAAATGTCCGTACCTCTTCACCTAGAGTGATTTTGAGAGTCGGTTGTTTAGCCCTTAGTATCGAGTAAAGTTCTTATTCTGTCGGTTTCAGTCTGAAAGAGAAATGAAAATCGCCATATGGAGGGATTTCCTTGCGTTCTCCTCCATTATGTTGGGCGTAAATCTTTACAGTGCGCTCGTGCTCATCATACGTATTCTTATCAATGAAAAACTCTGTCCCGTCAGCCAAGATTACTTGAGCTTCTTCCATGTCGTATCCTCCTTACACATTTGGTGGGTGTATAATGGGAATACCTGTACTCCTCATTGGTTGATGAATAGAGGGTTTGGGCTGTTTTTGAGACCCTTTTGCACACTTTTTGACATGCCAAAATCAAAGCGGCTACAGTTTTACACTGTAACCGCCTGAAATTTATGGTGCGCCAGGGAGGATTCGAACCCCCGGCCGTCGGCTTAGAAGGCCGATGCTCTATCCAACTGAGCTACTGGCGCACTGCGCACTCTGATAATAGAGGGAGCATGGGAAGGTCAAGGAGATTTATATCTAATCTTCATTTGTTTGTAGGGGTTTTCCAGTGGGCCGCTTCCTGCTAGAAGGAGGGGGTGACGATATTCAATACATACGACGAACTTGAGGCGTACATGGAGAGGCTCGGTCTGTTTCATATGGACTTGACTCTGGGCCGCATGGAAATGTTTTGGAATGCGAGAGGGCTTCCTGCGTTGCCGGTTATTCATGTGGTCGGGACGAATGGCAAAGGGTCGACTTCCACTTTTCTGGGGTCCATAGCCAGAGCCCACGGGCTGAAGACCGGATTGTTCACGTCCCCCCACTTTGTTTCACCGCGTGAGCGGGTTCAAATCAATAGAGCCATGCTGTCTGCTGAAGTCTGGGTCGAACTTGCCAACGAGGTGCTCAGCACGCCCGGAGGTGACCAGTTGACATACTTCGAGTTCCAGACCAGCCTTGCCATGCTCGCTTTCGAAAGGGAGCGGGTCGATCTTGCCGTGATGGAAGCCGGATTGGGTGGTACCTTTGATGCGACCAATGTCTTTGTTCCGGCCATGACTCTCTTGACTCCCATTGGCATGGATCATGAGAAAATTCTGGGGCCGACCCTCACGGATATAGCTCGTGACAAGGCCGGGGCCATTCACCCCGGAGGGCTTGCCGTGACCGGGATTCAGGAGGCTGATGCCATGATCCAGCTTCAGGACAGGGCGGAAGCCGTGGCTGCCCGTCTCCTGTATGCTGTGGATATGGCTGACCCTGTTGATCATACCCAGTTGGGCATGATGGGGATACATCAGACTGCAAACGCACGGCTCGCTTTGGCCAGTTGGCGTTGGTATGCTGCCGGACACGGGATAAGAAGTGTACCGGAGGCCGAACAGCTCGGGTTGGAATCCGCCTTCCTGCCAGGGCGCATGCAGCAGGTGGAAATCAATGGTCAGACCCTGATACTGGACGGAGCGCATAACTGGCATGCCTTGGAAGCATTGAAGAGTGCACTTGCGGCAGAGGATATCCAGCCGGGAGCCGTGATCTTCGCCTGTCTTGAAGATAAGGATATCGAGTCCATGCTCGATCGGATCAGAAGTCTCACCAATGGTCCCATTTATGTTCCTTCGATGCACAACGAACGGGCCAGGGACGCGGGAGAACTGGCGGGCTTGATAGGGGCGAGAGCCGTGGCGGTTGACTCCATGGCGCACGCTCTCCAGGCCTGCCATGCGGTGTCAGAGCCTGTGCTGGTCTGCGGTTCCTTGTATTTGCTTGCGGAGTTTTATACTTCTCATCCAGAATTTCTTACCCCATAACAAGAGACATCATGAGCCAACTCTTTCGACATCTGCCAGCCATGGATCATATCCTCGGCGTTCTGACTGACGATCTGGATATTGCGTCTCTGCCTCGTCCTCTCATCAAGGAGCATGCCGGGGCATTTCTCGATATTTGTCGAGAGGAGATCCGCAGCGGGGTCATTACCGACCAAGAGCACCTTGCATTAGACATTCTCAAGCCTCGATTGCTTGCCTATGTCAGGGCCAAGTCCCGGCCTCACTTTCGCCGTGTACTCAATGCAACCGGAGTGGTCGTTCATACAAATCTCGGGCGTTCTCTTTTGGCGAAAACAGCCATTGAGGCCGTGGTCGAGGCGTGTGGGCATTATTCCAATTGCGAATTTGATCTTGCGACAGGGTTGCGGGGCAGTCGTTATTCCCATGTGGAAAAAATACTCTGTGACATAACGGGTGCTGAAGCTGCATTGGTGGTCAATAACAATGCTGCCGCTGTATTCATTATGCTTGAGACTCTGGCCAAGGGAAAAGAGGTCATCGTCTCCCGTGGACAATTGGTCGAGATTGGCGGCTCTTTCCGCATTCCAGATGTTATGACTAAATCCGGTGCGGTTTTGCACGAGGTCGGTGCCACCAATCGGGCACATGTCCATGATTACGAGAACGCCATCAATGATGAGACGGGGGCGTTGATGCGCGTCCACACATCGAATTTTCGGGTTGTCGGTTTCACAAAGGAAGTGACGTTGCAGGAAATGCGCGCACTTGGAGACAGGTATAATCTCCCGGTCATAGAAGACCTCGGGAGCGGAACTCTGTATGCTCTGGAAGGCGAGGGGTTGCTTGGTGAACCGACAGTCCAGCAAACAGTGGCCCAGGGGGCGGACGTCGTCTCTTTCTCCGGCGACAAAGTCTTGGGTGGTCCCCAAGCGGGTATCATTGTCGGGCGGAAGGAGTATATCGATCGGATCAAAAAGAATCCGATCAACCGTGCCATGCGTATCGACAAAATGACTCTGGCTGCGCTGGAGGCGACCTTGCGGTTGTATCTGGATATGGGCGAAGCGCGTAAAAAAGTACCGACACTGAAGATGATAACCGCTTCGCAAGAGTCGCTCAAAAGCAAGGCGCGTCGACTCGGTGACGGATTGCGAAGCGAACTGGGCGATCTGGCTCAGGTGTCCATGCGTAAAGGATTTTCCCGTGTGGGCGGAGGGGCATTTCCTGAATACGATCTACCCGGAACCATGGTGACGCTCCATGTCGAAGGCCTTTCGGCTGAGGCCTTACGCACGGCATTGCTTGAGACGAATCCACCGTTGGTGGCCCGTATTGAAGATGATCTGTTGGTGCTTGATCCTCGCACATTGGCTCAAAACGAACTCAAACTCGCGGCTTCAGCCCTTGGGCAGGCCGTGACAGCCCTGAATAGGAAGGAAATGTCATGAGTAAGAAAGATTCTCTTGAATATGAACCAAAATCCGCTTGGGATGTGTACACGTCCAAGAAGGATATCAAGGCCATGGACCAACTTGCTGACAGGTATGTTGATTTTCTGAGCCGATGCAAAACCGAGCGTCTCGTCATGGATTATGTCCGTGAAAAGGTTCAGAAAGCTGGTTTCGTGGATGATCTCAAAGCTCCATTGGCATACCGTTTCAACCGGAACAAGACGTGTTTTCTGGCTCGCAAGGGCAAACGGCCGTTAAGTGAGGGATTCCGTCTGATTGGTGCCCATGCCGATTGTCCCCGTCTCGATTTGAAACAACGCCCTTTCTATGAAGACTTGGATATAGCCCTTGCCAAGACCCACTATTATGGAGGGATTCGGAAGTACCAATGGTTGACGATTCCACTGGCTTTGCATGGGACGGTGGTCAAGAAAGATGGCACAGTGGTCACTCTCTGCATCGGAGAGGATCCGGGTGATCCTGTCTTTACCGTGACGGATCTGCTGCCGCACCTTGCATACAAGGAAGTGGTCAAGAAGGTTGAAGACGCTTTTGAAGCGGAGAAGCTCAACCTGATAATGGGACACTCTCCTGTCCAGACGGGCAAGAAGGATGATGACGCCATCGTGGCTCCGGTAAAGCGGAAGATGCTGGAGTTGCTCAATAAAAAATACGGCATTGATGAGGCCGATTTCCTGAGCGCGGAAGTGCAGGCGGTTCCGGCAGGCCCAGCCCGTTATGTGGGGTTGGACGAGGCTGTCATCGGCTCCTACGGGCAGGATGACCGATCCAGTGTTTTTTGCGGCCTGGAGGCTCTGCTGGAAGAGACTCAGCCGGAGTATGCGCAGATTGTTCTGTTTTGGGATAAGGAAGAAATCGGTTCAGACGGCGCGACCGGTGCCAAGTCCCTTTTCTTTGAATACTGCATGGAAGAGTTGCTTGATGCTTGGGAGCCGGGTGCCCGTTTGTCAGGTGTCATGATGAATGGGTCTGCCTTGTCCGCTGATGTTTCTGCCGCCATGGACCCTGATTACAAAGATGTTTATGAACCGCTCAATGCGGCACGTCTTGGTTATGGCCCATGTTTCAACAAGTTTACGGGCCACCGTGGAAAGGTCGGTGCCAATGATGCCCATCCTGACTTTATTGGTTGGCTCCGCCGAATTTTTGATGATGCGGGTATTCCCTGGCATATGTCTGAATTGGGCAAAGTTGATGTGGGCGGTGGTGGCACTGTGGCCAAATTCCTTGCCATCTATGGTATGGATGTCATTGATGTCGGTGTGCCGGTTTTGTCGATGCATTCCCCATTCGAGTTGGCAGCCAAAGCTGATATCTATGCCTGCACACTGGCTTTTAGGGAATTCTTGAAAAATTAGGCGAATGTTGGATTCGTGATGCCAAGGCCATGGGAATGTGTTCCCGTGGCTTTTTTCATGAAAGGGGAGCGGGATGCAAGTGCATCGGGCAATTTGAAGATGCTCTTCGCCTTGGAAGACCGGCCTTTTGTGTGTGATGGCCGAGTGCCTGTCAGAGAGGGAGAGGCGGCTTCTTGTGGCCGTGGCTGATTTCAACTAGTATGCATAAGCTCATACTGAGAACATTTATTTCTTGAAAGAAGGGACACATATACATGCCTGTTATCATGGGAACCGCGGGACATATCGACCACGGTAAAACGACTCTCGTCAAAGCGCTTACCGGGATTGATTGCGACCGACTCTCTGAAGAAAAAAAACGAGGCATTACCATAGAGCTGGGATTTGCCCACATGGATCTCGGAGATGGGAATCGGCTGGGTATCGTCGATGTTCCGGGGCATGAAAAATTTGTCAAAAACATGGTGGCCGGAGCCACTGGCGTGGATTTCGTTACTTTGGTTATCGCGGCAGACGAGGGGATCATGCCTCAAACGAGGGAACATCTGGAAATCTGTCAACTGCTTGGTGTGACGACAGGGGTCGTCGCTCTGACAAAAGCAGACATGGTGGATGCCGAGTGGTTGGAAATGGTGGAAGAAGAGGTGGCTCAATACCTTGAGCCGACTTTTTTGGGTGGATCGCCCATAGTGCAGGTCTCAGCCCACACCGGGGCAGGGCTGGATGCACTCAAGAATGCCATCCGTGAACTGATTGCCGAGTTCAAGCCAAGACGTCGTTCGGACCTTTTTCGTCTTCCGGTGGATCGTGTCTTCACGATGAAAGGACATGGGACGGTCATAACCGGAACGATGATATCCGGTTCTCTTTCCGTGGGAGAGGATATCCTCCTGTATCCTCAAAAGACTGAAACCAAAGTACGGAGCCTGCAATCTCATGGTGAAACCGTGGAGACCGCTCAGGCAGGGCGTCGAACTGCGGTCAATTTGCATGGCTTGGAGGTTGATGATATCCGGCGTGGCGATGTTCTTGCCCGTCCCGGCACCCTCTTTCCGTCCACTGTGTGGGACATTGAACTGACTGTCCTCAAATCATCGCATATTCCGCTTAAACATCGCCGGGAAATTCATTTTCACCATGGTGCACGAGAGGTGCTGGCCCGAATTTATCTATTGGATAGAGAGGAGCTTCAACCGGGGGAGACCGCTGTCTGCCAGGCTCGTTTCGCGGCCCCCCTTGCCGGTGTTTATGGTGATCAAATCGTCCTTCGCTCCTTTTCTCCCCTGCGGGCATTTGCCGGTGGTCGGATTATCGGTCCCGTGGGACATGCCGTCAAGCGGTTCTCCGACGCAGTGGAAAGTCTCAAAATGTTGACGAGCGAGAGCCCTGAAGAAGTCGCTGCGACGCAACTGGAGTTGGCCGGGGCCGACGGATTGACTTTCAGCGAGTTGCTGACGATGACCAATCTTGAATCAAAGGCATTGGAAAAGACTCTCGGTGTCCTCAACGGTCAACAAAAGGCCATCTTGTTCGATAAGGACTCGCGACGTTATGCGGGTGGGGTTCTGGCTCAGGACCTGAGTGATGAGCTGGTGCGTTTCCTGGTTGATTTTCACGCCAATGATTCCATGAAGCCGGGAATTCTGCGCGGCCAACTCGCCTCATCCTGGGGACGGGACCTGCCTCCCAAGCTTTTTCACTTTCTGCTTGAACGGCTACTCAAGAAGGGGGATGTGGTCGCGGAGCAGGAGGTTCTTCGACTCAAAGGGCACAAGGTTTCCCTCGCATCGGATCAGGAAAAGGTCCGTGAAACCATTCTCGCCGCATATGAGCAGGGAGGGGCGACACCGCCGAATCTGAAAGACGTGCTGAAGCCGCTGGGTATGGATTTCAAACAGGCTGCGCCGGTTTTTCGGTTGCTTCAGGACCAGGGGCTGTTGGTTCGCGTTAAGGATGACATGTATTCTTACGGCCCGGCAGTGACTGTGCTCAAGGAAAAGATTGTCGATTTTTTTGCAACGCATCAGGAAATGTCTGCCCCGGACTTTAAAGATATGACCGGTCTGTCGCGGAAATATCTAATCCCCATGCTCGAATATTTTGACAAGGAAAAATTGACGGTCCGAGTCGGAGACGTCAGGCATTTTCGCAAACGGTCTTGACACGATAAGGGAGTCCCTTTAGGCCATGCTTATGAAGCGTATGTGTATATCTTCTCCTCTTGGAGTGTTGTGCTCTCTTCTTCTGCTTTGTTCGTTTTCGACTCTCGCGGTCGGGTGTGCGGGGAAATTCGTTGGGCTGAAAGCGGTCGCCGCTGGGCAGGCCTTGGTCGATTCTGCCACGGAAACCGTACGAGGAGAGCTTGAGGGCGAACAAAAAGAGCTGATTGCCGCCCTTGTCGCA